>CAZQZR010000165.1:0-6880 GCA_964597845.1 uncultured bacterium
CCGCCGGGCTCGCGCCGATGGTTGTGAACTCAATCGGCTGAACCGCCGGGGTCTCTGCCACGCCGGCGAGGTACGGCTCAATCCAACCGCGAATGGCCGTCTCGTCGAAGGTTTCAATGCTGTTGACAACCAGGCCGACCGTGTCGATCACGTAGTTGAGCGGGTAGAGGCTCATGCCCATCTTGTGCAGATTCCAGGCGACGTAACTACTGTCACTCAGGAATGAGAAGCCGTACTGGCGTGCAAAAGGCTTGAGCGTCTGGGCGCCCTCACCGATGGCGATGGCAAGGGCTTCGTACCCCCGGCCGTGATAGTCATCGTACATTGCCTGAATTCGCGGCAACTCCGCGACGCACGATGCTCAGGTCGATTGCCAGAAAAGGAGTTGTACGACGTGACCAGTGTACTCCGACGGAATCGAATGCATCACGCCTGCCGTGTCCGGCAACGTGACACTCGGGGCCGGGTCGCCCGGCTGCGGCCACGCCATCACCATGGCGGGCAGGGCAGCCAGGACAACGAGTGCCAACAGTGACTTACGCATATACAAACACCTCCAGTGCCGGCGTACCGGCACGAGTCGTGACTTAGGAGTCTCAGAGAAAGTCTAGGATGCCCCCGCTGACAGGCACGTCACGCACCCCAGAACCGATATTGAGCCCCGAAAGCACGAAGGACACGAAGCAGATGGGTGCGGCACTACTCTGGTCCGTTTCATCCTATTTCGTGTCTTCGTGGCCGTCAATGTCGGAATCCGGGACGCACGGAATCGGACCGTGTCCCGCCCCTCCCGCCGGACCTCACGAGTATGAAAAGGGCGGGCTTTACGCCCGCCCAGTAACTCCGCCGCAGGTGTCAGTCGGTTACGACCAGCTTGCCTTCGGCGGTCGCGGTTCCGGCGTTGACGCGGTAGAGGTAGATGCCGCGCGAGACGCCCGCGCGACTCCACGACGCCCGGTTCGCAGCGGTCTGAAGGCTGCTCACCAGCCGGCCATCGGGCGTGTACACCGATATCCGCGCACCGTGCGCGGCAGCGCCCGAGAGCGTGAACTCGCAGCCGGTCCGGCAGGGATTCGGGCTGACCGATACCCTGAGGTCGCGGGCAGCAAGCAGCTTCGACTCCTCTACACCGGTGAAGTTGAGCACGTTGCCGACCAAGCCCTGGTAGGTGGCCAACGTATCTCCCTGTCGGGTCGTTTTCTGGAGATAGAGCACGAGCTTCACGTTCTCCTCGACCCACGACGGCTGCAGCTCGTAGGACACGGTCACCGTGTCGTATCCACCGCCGGGAAGCGTGACCGGCGTGCCGTACTGGCTTGGCACGTAATCGCGGCAGACGCCGTTGTGCATTGGGTCACCGTTCGGGCCGGTGTAGCGGAGGCTATCCTCGGTTATCGCGAACTGCAGCGCCGCGTCAATCTGGTCGACGCCGGAGTTGTAGCACTCAACCTGCACTTGCCCGGTGCGCGTGTCCGGGTCGTAGGTCGTACCGATGTGGGTGAGGCTGACATCCGTGGGGACGAGCAGCCGGCCTGCGACGTATGCTGCCCACGAGGAGTAGCTTCTGTACTGGTTCTTGCCGTCAGCATAGAGCGTGGCGTAGTAGTAGGATGACCCCTCGGGCGCGTAGAGAAACCACTTGGCCTTGGCTTTGGCATTGTAGAGCGGATAACCCGTGGCCGCGTGCCACTCGACCCGCGCCACCCGGTCGGGGTAGTTCTGACTTATCCCGTCCAGCACACTGCTGGTTGTTGGGCAGGTGCCTCAGCCTTCCCCATAAGAATCCTCGCACACCACGACGCGGTCAAACGCGACGGCCGCCGCCGCAGCGGCGAGGAGAAGCGCGAGAACAAACGCTGTCTTACGCATATACGAACACCTCCTGAGTGCCGGCGTCCCGGCACATGTCATGATTTAGGAGCCTGCGTGAATTCTAGACCCATCCCAGTGAGAGTCAAGCCGCGCCGCACGCCCTGAATCCGACATTGGGCCGCAGATGCGTGCGAGTACGCTTGGCCGAACAGGGTGGTAATCTTCATTCGACGGGTGTTGTCATTCCGTTCGTTCCTACGGTGGCGAAGCCACACGAGCCGCGCCGAAGGGCGAGATTTCTCGACTCGTCGGACTCGCTCGAAATGACAGTGCAGCGCGGCGAGTCGAACGGGTTCGCTCGGGGTGACAAACGAGGGCTATGTCGGTTCTTGGGGCACGCCTCCGGATTCCGAAGGACATCCTCGCCACGACCCCGCGGCAGGTCAGTTTCCGACTGAGGTGCAACTGGTCGCGAATGGAGTAGATGCCGGGCGCGATGCGGTGGCCGTCATTGACTCCCGGTCTCAGGTCGAGTATCTTCCGACCCACAATGTCCCGCAGGATTACGGCTTGTGGCTGGCGGCTTCCGAAAGAACGGCACGCCGCTCTTCTGCCGCCCGCCGAGCTCAACCTGCGTCCGGTTTCCGTTGACAACTGACACAGTTGGGTGTTTACTTGGCTGCACGCGTGGTCGGCCGGGCAGAGCACAGATGTTCCTTGTTCCGGGCGACGCTGGAATCGGTCTGCCGAAGGGCAAGGCGATGCAAGAACGGAGACGAAGAACCTTGTCTTGGCACACCGGGTCCGGATGTGGAAAACCGCATTACCGGCGCAGAAGTTCGAGAAACCGTAAGGAGGTCCTGGTGCAGAAGATGGTGATTCGTGTGTGCAGGTTTCTGGCTGCGGGCAGAACAAAGCCCGCGTTTCTCTTAGCGTCGGTCTTGTGCGGGGCTGCTCTCCTGCTGCCGAGTCCGGCCGCAGCGCAGACGCTTACCGTAAGCCGGCCGAATGGAAGCGAGAGCTGGTCGGTCGGGGACTGCCACGCGGTCAACTGGAACTGGGACGGCGTTTCGGGCAACATCAAGCTGGAGTACTCGACCGACGGCGGCGGCACGTGGAACGTCATAACGTCAAGCAGAGCAAATGACGGCAGCTACCTCTGGAGCAACGTTCCGAATGCGCCCTCCGCGACCTGCCGGGTCAAGGTGTCAAGCGTCGCGAACCCCGATGTCTTCGATGTCAGCGACGCCGACTTCACTATCGCCCAACCGGTGATTACCGTCACCCGGCCGAACGGCGGTACGGGTGGAGAGACCTGGACGGTCGGCGAGGAACACGTGATTCACTGGGACTGGACCGGCGATTTCGGCACTGCCAAGCTGGAGTACTCGACCGACGGCGGCGGCACGTGGAACGTCATCAGTGCAAGCGCAGACAACGACGGAAGCTATCAGTGGACGATTCCGAATGCGCCGTCGACGCAGTGCGTGGTCAAGGTAACCAGCACGACCGACGCCGGCTGCTTCGACGTCAGCGACGGCAATTTCACCATCGCGAGTCCGGTCCTGACCGTGCTGCGACCCAACGGCGGAGAGACGTACTATACCACCGCGGATGGGTCGATTCACTGGAACTGGACCGGGGATTTCAGCAACGTGAAACTGGAGTATTCGACCGATGGCGGCAGCGCCTGGAGTACGATATCCTCGAGTTCGCCGAACGACGGCTGCTACAACTGGAACGTCCCGAACGCCCCTTCGGCGACGTGCAGGGTAAAAATCACTGATGCGGCTGACGCCGGGGCGTTCGACGCGAGCGACAACAATTTCACCATCTCCGGCACGGAACCGGGCGAGTCGCTGTACGTAACCTCGCCGTGCGCGGGTGATACCTGGCTCGCCGGCAGGCCGTACAACTTGACCTGGACATGGCTCGGCTCCATCAGCACCGTGAAGCTGGAGTACACGACCGACGGCGGGTCGTCCTGGACTCTCATCAGCGCGAGCGTGTCCAACGTCGGCCACTGGACGTGGACGGTTCCCGGCACGCCGGGCGCCAACTGCGTATTGCGGGTCTCGGACGCATCGAACCCAAGCAAGTACGACGAAAGCAGCACCTTCACGATAGACAAGCAGTGGATTTCCACTACTTCGCCCTGCGCCGGCGACGCCTGGCTTGTGGGCAGGCGGTACTTCGTCACCTGGAACTGGGGTGGAGGGTTCGGCAACGCGAAGCTCGAGTACTCGACCGACGGCGGGTCGTCCTGGGGCATAATCATCGCGAACATCACGAATCAGGGCTACTGGGCATGGACCGTTCCGAACGACCCGAGCGCGAACGGCCTGGTCCAGGTCACCAATGTCAACAATTCCCAGGTGTACGGCCGCAGCAGCGTCTTCGAGATAGCGCCGCAGGTCATCACCGTAACATCGCCACTGGCCGGGGATACCTGGATCGCTGGCAGGACCTACTACACAACCTGGAACTGGACCGGTGACTTCGTCTACGCGAAAGTCGAGTACTCGACCGATGGCGGCTCAAACTGGACCGTCATCATCGCCAGCACGACCAACGATGGTAGCTGGGCCTGGCAGGTCCCGAACACGCCGAGCTCGAACTGCATGGTGAAGGTCACGAACGTTGCGAACATCGACGTGTACGCCACGAGCGGCGTGTTCGTCATCAGCCCGCCGGATGGAGTCGCCGAGCAAGCAGCGGGCCCGCGCACGGAGAGACTGACCGCGAAGCCCAACCCGTCCCGCGGCCGCACAATGCTAAGGTACGCGCTGCCGGCCGAGTCGGACGTTAACCTGGCGATTCTCGATGCTTCCGGACGGGTGGTTGCGTGTCCGGTCAGCGGCAGGCAGAAGGCTGGAGTGTATGAACTCGCCTTCGACGCCATCCGCGTTGGCCGGAGCCGGGCACCAAACGGCGTCTACTTCTGCCGACTGGCGACTGGCGGCCATGTTCAGCAGTGCCGATTCGTGTTTACCGACTAGAGGCCACGCCACACCCGGCGGCACCGAGCCGGAAACGGAACGTAGAAACACTCCCGGATCTGGAGTGTCGAAGCCGCTAGGCAGCGGCCCCGTTTCGGGCCGTGGGGCTCGCCTGGGGCGAGGTTGTGAATCATGGAACGACGTCCGCCTTGTCTACAGGCACTCGATTCCGGCTTCGCGCAGGGACGCGACTAGCCATAACCCAGTCTGACACCTCTGCCCTCCCCGTTGCCTCACGTAAGGACCTATACGGAACCCTCTTGACATAGTCGCCCGCTCGTCCTAGAATCCGGGCGTGATTTCCGCGAGGTCGGGCGCGGCGCTTCTGCTGCTGGCGTACGGATTGTCGCTTGCCTCGGTGCGAATGGACGGGCTTGGCCCGAACCTGGCTAGCCTCATCGACGACCCGGTCACAGACCTGCTGCGCTATCCACAACTCAGTGTCCTCACGCCGGGCTGGCTCGTCGGCATCGAGCTGAACCAGCCGGGCAGCTACCACCCCTACGCTCGCGCGACCGGCCGTTGGTCTGTGGCTGCCGCACTTGACGCCACGCTGAGCGACTCGACCGCACACTATGACCCCTCGGTTGCGCTCGCAACCCAGGTCGGTCCAGTGAGTATCGGGGCCGCAGCCACGTTTGGTTTCATAGATGAACCAGTCCCACCACGCTTGGAGCTGCCCGACGACACGATGTGGCCATACATATGGAAAGTACGTGACATCGGCAAGGCTGTGCTCGGCGCTCGATGGTACGGACCGGGATTCACGCTGGACGGCAACGTCAACGGCTACGTCTGGGAGAGATACGTCTGGCACCAGGGTGGCATCCTGATCGGCCGCGGCCAGAATTTGTGGCTGACGCCGGCACTACGCATGAGTTGGCCCGGCGAACACCTGAGATGGCGGGGCATCGCTAGCTACGAGTACAAGCGGCACAATTGGCCCGGGACGTACGGAGGGGCATCATGCTATCACACGCTGTCGCTCAGCGGAGGCCCGACATTCACGGCCGGAAACCTGCTCGCCACCGCTGGACTTCACTCAACGGTCAGGACCCAGCAACTGTCCAACTGGCTCTATTGGGATCTTTGCCTGCCCTTGGGCATAGAATGGAACTCTGGACCGGTCGTATTCAGACTCGGAGCGGATGCCGGCGTCTCTTTCCAGACCGCGACGGGGTGGCCCGGAGCGGACAACATGGAGTTTCGGAATCACACGTACGTCGGCCTGGGACTCAGGCCGGTCGAGCACCTGCGCCTGGACTTCACGCCCGACATGGACAACGCTGCGAACCTACGCGGCTGGAGTCTAGCTGCAGCCCTCGACTTCTAGACCGGCCAGCCAACTACAGACACTCGATACCTGCTTCGCGCAGGGAAGCGATTATCTTGTCGCCCATGCGCTTCATCGCCTCGTCCGGGTAGCGCATCTTGAACAAGAGCTGCGCCGCGTTCCCGACCTCCATTCGCGCCATCAGCCGCGCGACTTTGTCTGTGAAACCGGGCCGGGACTGCTCGTCCAGTTCCAATGCCTCCTGATAGGTTCTCTTGAAGAACTGCTTGACACCATCATTCGTCATTCGTCCTTGGTCATTCGGACTTTGCCTGGAGAGCTCGCCATACTTCTCACGATAGAGCTGCTTCAGCTCTTCCGGCGACTTCTCCTCGTAGCGCTCGGAATGGACCATCGCCGCCTTGGGCAGCTTGGTGATGCCGGCCGGTATCTTCTTCGGGTATCCGACGCATAGCGCCACGACCGGCACAACCTTGTCCGGCAGCCCGAACTCGCTGCGGATCTCGGTCATCGCGGCCAGCACCATGCCGATGTAGACCGTGCCCAGGCCAAGGCTGGTCGCGCACAAGACCGCGTTCTCGGCCGAGCAGAACACGTCGGCATAGGCCAGCAGGAAACTCATCAACGCCTTCTCTCCGCCGTAGCTCGCACCTTCAGCCTGCGCCCACTTCCCGGTTCGGTGGAAGTCAATGCAGAACAAGAGGCACAAGGGCGCCTTCGCAACCCACGGCTGGTTCACGGCCAGCTTTGCCAGCTTGTCCCGGCTCTCCGGCTT
>CAZQZR010000166.1:0-6829 GCA_964597845.1 uncultured bacterium
GAAGCAGGTTGACGTCGGACGCGATGTGTTGTTCAAGCAATTGCTGCGCTTCGGGTAGCACGGACCGTTGCAGGGGCGCGTTCACTCCGCGAACCCGCTCCAATAGCCGATTGCCGGTAATGGCCTTGTCTGCCGCCGCGCAATACTCCGCAATGGCCCGAGACCAGTACCCCGCCGGCAACGGCGGAAGATGTAAATCCTCCTGATTGGCGCGCCACAGCCTTTCCAGCTCAGCCGCCACCGGCGCAGCGTCACAGCCACCCTCGCGGTACGGACGCATCAACTGCCCGCGCGCGTCGGCGTAGCTCGCGAACTCCCCGAGCGCCAGGCCGAATTTCCTCAAAGACTTGGCCGAAACCGCGCCAAAGTCAGCGGACGCCCGCACCTGCAGAAACACCGACAGGCACTCTGTGACCGCGGCCTCGGCCGCGGACTGATTCACGACCACCTGCGTGCCGGCGGCAAGATCAGCCAAATCTCCCACGATGCCCCGGGCGCAGCCGGTGAGCGTGCTCTTGGCAACGTCGGCGACGATTACGTCAATGGGATTCATGAGTTTAGATGCGTACGCGAGGGCTGCAACCTGGCGTCACTGCCGGGCCGGATTCTGCTTGCACGCGGTCATTATGCAAGAGACTGGCGGGAAGTCAAGAAACGAGCGGCAGGCCGAAAGGCTCCGGAGTGTGCCGGCGCTCAAGCGCCGTGCGCGGTGAGCGAGGGATGACGGGAAGGAACCCGGAATGGAACCGCCAAGGACGCCAAGACCGCCAAGATTCCCGACTCCAAGCCTCTGCGTTCGGCCCCAACTCGTCACGCGGAACTCGCAACTCGTGACTCACCGCGCGCAACTCGCAACCCGCAACTCGTGACTCGCCTGTGTCCTTGTGACTAGGTGGTGAATTCCTGTCTTGGTTCTCGGGTCTCCCTCTCCACTTGACCCCAAAGCCGTGCTCGCCTAGAATCACCTCGGAGAACAGCATGACCAGACTCACCATTGTACGAAAGATCACCAGCGCCGAGCAGGAACTGCGCCGGATGGAAATCCGGTTGAAGCAGCAGGTGACGCGGGGCCGCAAGCGGCCGTTCACCGCCCTGCGCGGGCTATGGAAGAACTCCCAGGCCGTCACCGAAAAGGACATCAAGAAAGCGGAAATCCGCTGCTCAAACGACGCGTGATGGTCTGCGTCATTGATACCCACGCGCTTGTCTGGTATCTTACTGACGACAAGCGGCTCGGCAAACAAGCGGCCGAACTGCTGGACCGACCCGATACGCGAATTGTCGTGCCGGTCATCGTCCTGGCCGAATTGAAGTACCTGCACCGACGCAGCCGCATCTCGCTGTCATTCAGCGCCGTCCTGACCATCATTGGCGCGGACGAACGGTGCTCAGTGTATCCGGTGAATGAGGAAGTCGTGGACCTGCTGCCGCTTGACCTCGACATCCACGACGCCATCATCTGCGCCACCGCGCTGGTATGCAGGCGCGCCATCGGCGAAGATACGGTCGTACTCACGAAGGACCAGGCCATCACCGACTCGGGTCTTGTCTCGACGGTCTGGTAGCGTCCGCTCCCTTCACAGCCTCTACTACTTCCCACCGCGCCCGAGAGTCAGGCCTCGCTCGATACAGGAACCCGGAATGGAACCGCCAAGGAGGCCAAGGGGCAAGGGGAAAAGGGGAAATGGCGAAGTGCGACCGGGGACGCTGGGAGTACCCTCGCAACCCGTGACCGACGCCGAGTCGCCTCTCGTCTCTCGCTTCTCGCCTCGCGCCTCTCGCATCTCGCGTCTTGGCTTGCCCGAGAGTCAAACGACCCGGGCCGCGGGGTGCGGCCGCGGTCAGCCTGTCGACTTGGTCTTGCCGACTATGCGTTCGGCGATGACGAGGGACGCCTCGATCTCCTGACGGGTCAACTCTGAAGCAACCCGGAATCAGGCCTCGGCATACAACGTCTCGCCGGTGGCCAGGATTTCCGCAAGAAACTGGTCGCCGATGGCCGTGCGGGCCGCGACTTCGGCCGGGGTCACGACAATGGGCTCCAGCGGTATCAGACGGTGCGGGTCGGCCGCAATCCCCGCGACCTTCACCCGCCGGTCAATCGGTCGGTCCGGCGTCTCCTTGACAATCAGCAGGTCGATGTCGCTGTCCGGCCCTGGATTCCCATTGGCGTAGGATCCGAACAGCACAATCCGCTCCGGCCGGTACTCCCGCCGAATCTTGTCCACTATCTCACGGATAAGACGTCTGGTCGCTGCCGATGCTGTCATGCCCCATTCTAGCACGGTCCTGCACCGGGTCAACAGCCCCGCCCCCACGCAACCCGTAACTCGCGGTCCCCGCCGCGCCCGAGAGTCAAACCCCACCCGATACCCGAAACCCGGAATGGAACCGCCAAGTACGCCAAGAGCGCCAAGCGTAGGTCTTGAGGAGCCAAACTGGCACCTCAAGTTCCCAAGGCGGCAGCCACCCGGCCATAGAATCGGCTTCCAGCCAGAACCCGCAACACGGAACTCGCAACTCGTAACCGCCGCCGAGTCGCCTCTCGTCTCTCGCTTCTCGTATCGCGCCTCTCGTGTCCTCGATTGCCCGAGAGTCAAACAACCCAGGCCGCGCTCAGCGCGCGGAGCCTGTCAGCCGTTCGCTCGTATGAAGTTGGTGGCTACGGGTTCTTCTCGCTCGGGGAACGGGACACCGGCCTTGATCCCGGCCTGCTTGCACTTCAGGAACCAGGCCATGTTCCTTCCCAACACTCGCATGACCTGCAGCCCCTCCAGGTCCCTCTTCACCTCTTCCGGCTTGGAGCCGTGAACCATGTTCCAGTAGCGGGACGAGATGACGGACATCTGTGATATGGTGAAGTACTTGTTCAGCTGATCGAGTGTCGCGGTCGTTCCCGCCCTCCGAGCGGAAGCAACGGCGGCGGCCGGTTTCAGGTAGAAGATCCGGCCTGGGGAACGGAGGCCGGAGAAGAAGGCGCGGTCCATGAACGACGTAATGGCGCCTCCGGCGGCCGCAAAGTGCACGGGTGAGCCGAACACGAACCCGTCCGCCTTTCCCGCAATATCGAGAAACTCATTCACTCGGTCGGGGATCTTGCAGCGTCCGGTCTCCCGGCAGCTCCCGCAGGCAGTGCAACCGGACAGCGGCTCGGCTCCGATGTGGAATACCTCGGTTTCAATCCCCTCTGAATTCAACGTCCGGGCTACCTCCTCCAGGGCAGCATATGTGCACCCCTTGGCGTGGGGACTTCCATTCACCAGCAATACTCTCATTCTCTGCTCCTGCTCGTGTTCCATACCTGCAGAACCATGTTTGCTCGTCTTCACTGACCTGCGCTGCAAACTCTTCTCCTCCATAGCTTTCTCCTTCGCGGCCTAAGAGCGCGGGGGTCCTCCGACCGACGATTGTCACCATCGGAACGTTCACCGCCTCAGACACTATCCCGCCATGTCCAAGAGTCAAACCCCGCAGGCCGCAACCGACGCCGGCCCTCAGGCGATAAGCCGGTCGTACTCCGCGTGAGTGCCGACCCAGAACCAGACAAGCCCGTCTGCCGCTTCAACGGCCACCGCGCGATAGCGCAGCCCGACGCGGACCGACCAGTGGCGGCCGACCTTCTTGAGATGCAGCGATGGGTGATTGGGGTCGGCCTTCAGCAACTCAAACGACCGGTCAGCCAGGTTCCGGACAGATTCAGGCAGGGAGTTGTAGCAGCGCCAGTAGTCCGGCGCGGCGTGGTGGGTCAAAGCCTGGTTGACTCGCCGGCGGCGTGTGCGCGCAGGGCGCGCTCGGCGTGCTCATCGAGTCTGCCGGCCCGGGCATCGGCCTCAAACTGACGGTCCCATGCCTGCGCGTCGAACTCAGTGAACCAACGGCGGAGAACGGTGAGTTCATCGCCGGTGAGTTCCTGAATGTCGTGCTCGATTAACTCGACTTTGCTCATAACTTCGAATCAAGAATAATGGGTAGACCGGCGGGTGTCAACACCTGTCACAGCACGCCGGATGTGTCTGATTCTCGCTTGGCGCCCCGTCCGCCTTCCTCATACCTTCATCCCTCATCCTTCATCCTTTCCCGGTGCGCTGGGCAGGCAGGGCTTCGCATTGTGTCGCCGTTTCTCTTTGGGCTACTTTCGAGGAAGCTGGTTCGCTGTTGCTACCACATCATAGTCAACGCACAGCGCGTGCTTGAAGTGCGCCTCTCCACACCTTACTTTGCGCACTTCCTCTTGCCTGGCATTCGCGGGCCAACCGGGGTCCTTGGTCTCGCGCACTAGATACAGTCGTGGATCGGCTGTAGGCTCTCCTGTCGAATCACGGGGCTCCCAGACTATGGCCCAGTCCGGGTTGTACTCGCCAACCGGCGTCTGGACCTTGAACCACTTTGGCAGCTTCACATAGAGCTTGACTTGGTCCATCCCGTCGAGGTCTTCTGCGAACCGGCGCTCGACGTCCGACTCGAAGATAACCCGGTCATAAAGGCAGGACTCCCCGGCTGGGACCGTGTTGTCTTCCCAAGCTGCGACCTCCGCGTTATCGTAGAACAGCTTCATGTCGTACCATGTGCCATCCTTCAGGTACTTGATGCCGTCCACCAGCATGTCGGCCAGCTTCGCCATAATGATGCGCACTGCCACGGTGGCGAACTCGTGCGGATTGTCTACCGCCGCCTGTTTCTGTCTCGTTCGCCGTAGGATAGCTAGCAGCGTCCCTCGCGTCAGCCTGACTGGCGGTGTCATGCCCTCCAGTAGCTCCGACATCTTGGCAACGAGGTTGGGCAGCGGATACCGACCGGACAAATCAACAAGGGTCTGCGCCCCGCTCGTCACTAGCGAACGGAACTCGTCACCCTCCCCGACCTTCTTGGCTGTCAGTTCCACTTTGGTGATGGCAATCCGCGGCCTGCGAATCACTGCTAGGTCCAGCTCCGCCACGACCTCGGAAATCAGCAGTTCCGTGTCAATGCCAACGCTGTACCGGGTCTTGTGCTTGATCTGCTCCCAAAGCGCCTTGAACTCCGGCTTCAGTATGTGCGCCTTGCGCAGCTTGGCCACGGTCCGACTCCGGGCGTTCGGCGGCTTTGGCGGGAGGCCGTCCTTGCCATACTCCTCTTCAGTCTCGCGCTGCAAGCTCGCCACGTACCTCTCGTAGCTTTCGTTCGCCACGACCGTCAGTACGTTCACGTCCTCATCCCGCACGCGCTCGCCCAGTTGATTCACGGCCAGTCGCACGCCCCGGCCGACCTCCTGCCGTTTCTTAATCTCCGACGCGGTCTGGTTGAGCGTGCATATCTGGAACACGTTCGGGTTGTCCCAACCCTCGCGCAAGGCCGAGTGCGAGAAGATGAAGCTGACCTGTTTGCGCCGCCTGGCTTCCTCGCTGTCCTCGGGTAACGGGAACGACAGGAGCGACTCCTTGTCCTTCATTATCAGGTCGTAGGTCTCCTCGTCCGCCTTAGACCTGCCCGAAGTCGAGTCCTGCAGTTCGACCTCGCCGCCCCGATGCCGGCGCTGGGCGAAGTACGCGGCCTGCACGTCCTCGACCTTCGTGTCGCGCCAGTCCGAATGCTCAGCCTTGAGCCGCTCGAACGTCTGGTTGAACAGCCGGCGGATGACGCCATCCGCGCTCTGGTAGTTGTCCACGCGGTCAATGAAGAAGAGCGAAAGCACTTTGATGCCCTTATCCCGGAGCCGGCGCTGCTTCCGGAAGTGCTCCTTGACCGTATCCTCGATCTGGGCCGCGAAGATGGCCTCGCGGTCGGCGCCCTGCGATTCACCCGGCTTCAACTCAATGCCATTCCCGAACCGGACATACCGGCTCGTTATCTCGTCAACCGTGAACCCGGCATAGTCATCCCGGCCGGTCAGCTCCTTCAGGTTATCGTCCGGCCGGACGGTAATGACCTTCTCCTTGACCGACTTGTCCGCCATCAGCTTCTGCACTGCGACGCGGGCCGATAGCCTGGTCTTCTCGGTGCGGATGCCCTCAAGCCGCAGATAGGACAGATTGGCGTCGTCTATCTGCTCGACGCCCGCCACCTCGATTCGCTTCACCAGCCCCTGCCGGTACGCCTCGAAAGGCGTCAGGCGGTGAACGAGGTTGTACGGATTCCGGTGCGTCGCGCTGTAGCGCAGGGCGAAAAGCGGGTCCAGGGCAGCCAGCGAGCGCACACTCAACTCGCTCTCCATGTTCTGCGGCTCATCGAGAATTAGAATCGGCCTTGCCGCCTGAATCATGTGCAGCGGCACTTCGCCGCTCAACTGGTCCCGGCTCTGCCGGATTACGTTCGAGGCCTTGTTGAATGAGTCTATCGTCATCACCATGAACTCGACCGAGTCCGACACTGCGAACTGCCGCACCTGTGCCAGACTGGCCGAGTCATAGACGCAGAAGCGGTACGGCACGTTCTGATACAGGTCGCGCAGATGCGTTCGTGTCACCTCGAACGTCTTGAGCACGCCCTCGCGGATGGCCACCGACGGCACGACAACGACGAACTTCCTCATTCCGTATCGGTGGTACAACTCCAACGCCGTGCGGATGTACACGTAGGTCTTGCCCGTGCCGGTCTCCATCTCAACCGAGAAGTTGCCGAACCGAGCCTGCTTCGGCCCGGACACGGCGTCGATCGGTTCCTCAATCAATTCAAGCCGCTCGTCCGGCTTCAGCCCGTTCGCGACCTGCACCTTCTGCAGGTTGGCGAGCACAGCGGCCTCGTCCAACTCCAACCGGTTCGGCACAGCGGGGAACGATGCGCCCAACTCGAACGACAGGTCCTTCTCCACGCGCATCTGACCCTCGAACAGGTCAACGACCGCGGCTATCGC
>CAZQZR010000167.1:0-6724 GCA_964597845.1 uncultured bacterium
GTCGAGGGACGGAGCGCGCTCTACGAGTCGTTGATTCGCGGCAAGAACCCGCCCCGGCCCCGGACGCCCGCTTCATTCGCGGTGCTGGTCAAGGAGCTGCAGGGACTCGGGCTGGAACTCATCCCCGAGCGGGGAAAGGAGACCGCATGACGTCCGACCGGGATTTCTTCGACTTCGACTCGCTGCGGTTGCGGATTGCCTCGCCGGAGACGATCCGGAGCTGGTCGAGCGGTGAGGTCATCAAGCCCGAAACCATCAACTACCGGACACAGAAGCCGGAGCGCGACGGGCTGTTCTGCGAGCGGATATTCGGACCGGTCAAGGACTACGAGTGCAACTGCGGCAAGTACAAGAAGATCCGGTACAAGGGCATCGTCTGCGACCGGTGCGGAGTCGAGGTCACGACTTCGGCGGTGCGCCGGCAGCGGATGGGGCACGTGGAGCTGGTCGTGCCGGTGGCCCACACGCTTTTCTACCAGGTTCCCCCTTCGAAGATCGGCCTGATGCTCGCGCTCTCCATCAACCAGGTCGAGACGGTGCTGAACTATGAGGCCTACGTTGTCATCGAGCCCGGCAACTCGCCCTACAAGAAGATGGACCTCATTACCGAGGAAGAGCTGAAGAAGATCGGCGACAAGTCCGAGGGGTTCGAGGCGGCCGGCGGCGCGCCGGCGCTGAAGACCCTGCTGTCGCGGATCGAACTCGACGACCTGGCCGCGGAACTGCGCGCAAGAATCAAGCACGAGACCTCGCGCCGGTTCAACCTGCTCCGGCGGTTGCGCGTGGTCGAGGCGTTCCGCGCCTCGGGCGCCCGCCCGGAGTGGATGATTCTCGACGTGCTGCCGGTGATCCCGCCGGACCTGCGGCCTTTAGTGCCGCTTGAGGGCGGACGCTACGCCACGTCGGACCTAAACGACCTCTACAAGCGTGTGATTGTCCGCAACAACCGGCTGAAGCACCTGCTCTCAATCCGGACTCCGGATATCATCCTCAAGAACGAGAAGCGGATGCTGCAGGACGCGGTTGACACGCTCTTCTCCAATGAGACGAGGCCGCGACCGGTGCGGGGCCGGGGCAACCGGCCACTCAAGTCGCTCTGCGAAGCGCTGCGGGGCAAACAGGGCCGGTTCCGCCGTAACCTGCTCGGCAAGCGCGTGGACTATTCGGGCCGCTCGGTCATTGTCGTCGAACCGACGCTGAAGCTTCACCAGTGCAGCCTGCCCAAGGAAATGGCGCTCGAGCTCTTCAAGCCGATGATCCTGCGGAGACTTGAAGAACGCCGGCTGGCCGAGAGCGAACGCGGGGCGAAGAGCATGTACCGGCGCGAAGCGCCGGAGGTCTGGGAAGTTCTTGAGGAAGTCACCAAGGACCACCCGGTGATGCTGAACCGCGCGCCGACGCTGCACCGCGTTTCGGTCGAGTCGTTCTTCCCGATTCTGTCGGAGCACCGGGCAATCGGCATCCACCCGCTCGTCTGCCCGCCGTTCAACGCCGACTTCGACGGCGACACGATGTCGGTCCACGTGCCGCTGACCCCGGAGGCGATAATCGAGGCGTCGGTGCTGTTGCTCTCGTCGCACAACATCCTGTCTCCGGCGCACGGCCGGCCCCTGATGACGCCGTCGCAGGACATCGTCATCGGCGTCTACTACATTACGAAGAAAAGGGAGGACCGGACTGAGTTCGTCGGGTTCTTCGACGACTTCGAGACCGTGCACTCGGCATACGACTTGGGCGAACTCATCATCCACGACCCGATCAAGTTCCGATACGACGGCAAGATCTGGGAGACAACGGTGGGCCGCGTGCTGTTCAACGAGGTGCTGCCCGCCGAGCTCCGGTTCGTGAACGAAAACTACCCCAAGGATAAGCTGGTGGCGCTCGTCGACACGTGCAGCCGGACCCTGGGTCTCGAGGTGACCGCCCAGTTGCTCGATGCGGTCAAGGACCTCGGGTTCGAGCAGGCGACGAGGTCCGGGCTTTCTATCGGCGTCGACGACGTCGTCGTGCCGAAAGAGAAGCATGCGATCCTCGACCGGAGCGAGCGCGACCTGAAGAAGGTGCACAAAGCCTACGACCGCGGCCTGATGACCGATGCGGAGAAGTACAATCTGGTCGTCAACACCTGGACGCTCGCGACCGCCGAGGTCGAAGAAGCGCTGATGAAGCGGCTGAGCGAGGACCAGGCCGGTTTCAACCCGGTGTTCATGCTGATCGACTCGGGCGCGCGCGGCTCGCGTACCCAGGCCGCCCAGATCGGCGGCATGCGCGGGTTGATGGCCAAGCCGCAGCGGCGGTCGGTCGGCGAAGAAGTGATTGAGACCCCGATCAAGAGCTCCTTCCGCGACGGGCTGTCGGTCTGGGAGTACTTCATCTCCACCCACGGCGCGCGCAAGGGCCTGACCGACACCGCGCTGAAGACCGCCGAAGCCGGGTACCTGACAAGACGGCTGGTCGACGTGGCGCAGGACGTCGTGATTACGATTGAGGACTGCGGCACGATTCTCGGACAGGAGGTCACGGCGCTGCGCGAGGGCGCGGATATCGTCGAGCCGCTGTCCGAACGAATCGCCGGTCGTTTCTCGCTCGATGACGTCGTCAATCCGGTTTCAGCCGAGGTCGTCGTGCGCTCCGGCGAGGCGATTACCGACGAGGCGGCCGAGGAGATCGAGAACTACGGCATCGAATCGGTGCGAGTGCGGTCGGTTCTTACCTGCGAGGCAAAGTCCGGCCTCTGCGTGAAGTGCTACGGCCGGAACATGGCGACCGGGTCAGTTGTCGAGATCGGCGAGGCGGTCGGCGTCGTTGCCGCCCAGTCCATCGGCGAGCCGGGCACCCAGTTGACCCTCAAGACTTTCCACGTCGGCGGCGTCGCTTCGCGCGTGGCCGAACAGACCAAGGCGACCGCGAAGTTCGCGAGCAAGGTGAAGTACGACGGGCTGGTGACGGTCAAGCGGACCGATGGCGAGACGGTGGCCCCGGACCAGGGCCGGATGCTGCTCGTCGCACCGGACCGGATGGTGCCCTTCAGCGTGCCGGCCGGCGCGACCGTCCGCGTGCACGACGGCCAGGAAGTCAAGGAAGGCGACACCCTGTTCGAATGGGAGCCCTACTCGATACCGATTCTGGCCCGGGCCAAGGGCCAGGTCGCGTACAACGAAATCGAGGTCGGAGTGACGCTGCGCGAGGACATCGACGAACGGACCGAGCGGATGCAGCGGATTATCACCAAGGACCGGGACAAGCGGCTCCACCCGCGTATCACCATCACCGGGACCAAGGGCAAGGTGCTCGAGTCGCACGCCCTGCCGGTCGGGGCCTACCTGGTCGTCGACAACAAGTCCGAAGTCCTGCCCGGCGACACGCTGGCGCGACTGATGCGCGAGATGGGTCGGACGCGGGACATCACCGGTGGTCTGCCCAAGGTCGCCGAGCTGTTCGAGGCCAAACGGGTGAAAGAACCGGCGACAATCTCCGAGATTGACGGAACCGTCAACGTCGGCGAGCCGCGCGAGGGCATCCGCGAGGTCAAGGTCATCTCGGACGGCGACACGGAGAAAGAGTACGAGATTCCGTACGGCAAATACCTGCTGGCGCAGAGTGGTGACCGCGTGCACGCCGGCGACAAGCTGTGCGAAGGCTCGGTTGACCCGCACGACGTGCTGCGGGTGCGCGGCTGGCTGGCGGTGCAGGAGTTCCTCACCAACCAGATCCAGGCCGTGTACCGGCTGCAGAAGGTCAAGATCAACGACAAGCACATCTCGGTCATCGTCCGCCAGATGCTGCGCAAGGTCAAGATCGAGGATGCCGGCGACTCGACCTTTATCGAGGGCGAGATCGTCGAACGGCGCCGGTTGTACGACCAGAACCAGAAGCTGATCGCCGAGAACATGCGGCCGGCCAGCTTCCAGCCGATCCTGCTGGGCATTACCCGGGCCGCGCTCCTGACCGAGAGCTTCCTCTCGGCGGCATCGTTCCAGGAGACGACGCGGGTGCTGTCCGAGGCGGCGATACAAGGCAAAGAAGACAAACTCAAAGGATTGAAAGAGAACGTGATTGTCGGTCGGCTGGTACCGGCGGGCACCGGATTCCGTGAATTCGCCCGCATCAAACTCGCCACCGAAGAGTCGCAGGAGAAAGTAGAGGAGGCGGTATAGCATGCCGACAGTAAACCAGCTCGTCCGCAAACCGCGGACGGCAATTCACGAGCGGTCCAAGACGCCGGCGCTCAAGGGCAACCCCCAGAAGCGCGGCGTCTGCACCCGGGTCTACACAACGACGCCCAAGAAGCCGAACTCGGCGTTGCGCAAGGTCTGCAAGGTGCGGCTGACCTCGGGCTACGAAGTTACCGCGTACATCCCCGGCGAGGGCCACAACCTGCAGGAGCACTCGATCGTGCTCGTGCGGGGCGGCCGCGTCAAAGACCTGCCGGGCGTCCGCTACCACATCGTGCGCGGCGTGCTCGACACGTCCGGCGTCGAGGGCCGGCGCCAGGCGCGCAGCCAGTACGGTATGAAGCGACCCAAGCCCGCGGCCAAGTCCTAAGGAGACAGCATGTCACGACGACGCAAGGCAGAACAGCGGACCGTGGCCGCGGACCCGCGCTACAGCTCGGTCTTCGTATCCAAATTCGTCAACAACCTGATGTGGGCCGGTAAAAAGACCACGGCCCAGCGCATCTTCTACGGCGCGCTGGACATGGTCCAGGAACAGGTCAAAGAAGACGGCTACGCCGTATTCCAGAAGGCGATGAACAGCGTCAAGCCGGTGCTCGAAGTCCGGCCGCGCCGCGTCGGCGGCTCCACCTACCAGATTCCGATGGAAGTCCGGCCCAAGCGCCGTGACGCCCTCGCAATCAAGTGGACCATCATGGCCGCCCGGGCGCGCAAAGAGCACACGATGATGCAGAAGCTCGCCGCCGAGCTCCTCGACGCCAGCCGCAACCAGGGCGCGGCGGTCAAGAAAAAGGAAGACGCGCACAAGATGGCCGAGGCCAACCGCGCCTTCGCCCACTACCGCTGGTAGCGAGCCAGTACCAGCACTGCGACTCTGACGCGGCACGTTCTCCCGTGCCGCGTCCTGCTGTTCGGGCGGCACCAGCCTCAAGCCATAGGCCTCAAGCGACAAGCTCCAGGCGTTGGGCACAGAGCGTGAAGCGTCGGGCGCGTCCGCGGCCGGCAGCGGCTCGTAGCCCTAATCTGGAATCTGCAATCTTGAATCTGGAATGTGTTTGACTTCGGTCTTCATGCGACTACACTACCTCATATGTCACGCGTTAGAACCGCCGGCCGGCTGGCCGAGCTTGAAACCGAGGTCGAGCGCCTCTCCGAGCAGGACTACGACAAGTTCCGCCGCTGGTTCCTTGAACGGGACTGGCAAGCCTGGGACCGACAGGTCGAGGCCGATTCGGCGTCGGGCAAGCTGGACTTCCTGGTGCAGGAAGCCAACGGACGCACTGCTAGCCGCTAACTTCTAACTCGGCTGCTTCAGCACGATAACCTGGCGCGATAGACGGTTTACGGTGTACGGTTTACGGTGCACGGTTCACGGACAACGGTTGCCGGCCTGCGCCGATTCTAGGGTTGGGATTTGGGATTTGAGACTTCCCGCGCTCTGCGCGGGTGCAGTTAGCCGTTAGCTGTCAGCCGTGAGCCGAACGCAGCGGAGACGCCGCCCGCGTGTCAGAAGTTGCTTATTGTCCCCGGAATTACCAACTGCGAGATGACCGCCTGCGCGCTCCCGGCTTTGCCTTGGCTCGCGTTGGTGGACGGCCGAGGCTTACGGAGTGCGGCTCACGGACTACAGCTCACGGACAGCAGGGGAGACGCCGCCCGCGCGTCAGACCGGCGGGGGGGGAGCAACTGTGAAGCTACTTACCCTTACCCTTACCCTTCTTCTTGCCGGTTCTCTCATTGACTGTCGTCTTCGGGTGGCTCTTGGCATAGCCCTTTCCGACGTACTTGCCGGTTACAGCGCTGCGACTTCGAGTAGCCATGTGTGTCCTCCTGTATGGAACGATTCCGGAATTGCCACCACTGCAATTGCCTGGGATTGACCTCGACCCGCGCGTGCCGAGCGTAGTCGCCCGCTACCTAGTAATAGTAACGCGGACCTGCTGAATGTGTGCCACGCCATTCTGGTTCTCGATGATCTTGTATGCATTGGTCCCAGCCAGCGTGTGGATGCTCGCGTGATGCAGGCTCAGCACCGCGTCTTGGAGATTCTGATTAGCCTCCAGACTTTCCACCACGAGCCCCATGTCGATGCACTTGTCTATTGGGAGGTGCCGGGCGTGAGAAAGAGTAAGCGCGTGTTCGCCGAGTTCGCGCATGATGCGGTCGATCTTCGTGACTTTGTTCGGGTCACCCGCGAACATCCCGCTGCCAAGCCAGTCGTTGACCATGTGCTCTGCCCAGGCAATGGCCTTCTGGCACTCTCCTATCAGCGTCGGCGAGTAGTTGGCGATGATAGGTTGCCAGACGGGAATCCGTGTAGGGTCTGCTTTGATTTCCGAGTGGGCGGTCTTGAACTCCTCCAACACGCCGTGGGCGGCAAACCCGGCCTGCTGTGGGTCAATTGGCCCTAGGCTTGACTGCTTACCCATGATGATGGACTTGCACGCACAAGCCACCATCGTGCCAGCGGACATCGCCAACTGAGGCACTACCGCCACTACTGTCCGGTTGAGGATTGTGGGGTTTTGGATAACCACTGGTAGATGTTG
>CAZQZR010000168.1:0-6698 GCA_964597845.1 uncultured bacterium
TCGGTCGCCGTGGCCGGGTTCTGGGACACCGAAGTGCTGGTTGACAGCGGCACAGTCACCGCCTTCGACGTGACGTCTGATACCGCCGGCGGCATCTGGGTGGCAATTGCCTATCCGGATAAGGCGGTCGGCTTGTACTACTCGGACGACTTCGGATCCACCTGGCGCGGCCACTGGGCTATGCGCGCCGACTCAACGGTCCGGCAACTACGACTGCTCGCCGGCCAGGGGGATTCCTCTTTCCTGTACCTGTTCATGCTCGAGGCCGGCAACGACGGTGACCTATGGCTTGCACGCATCCGGCCTGACTCGGCCGGGTCTGACTTGATGCCCGTGGCGGTCGGCCCGGACACAATTGATGACTTCTCGGCTACCCTCGATCGGGATCCTCGTTACTACGTCTACTGCCTGTACGCGAACGAGCATCGCACCGGCCGCACCGGCACCTTCACCCGCTCGCTGGATTACGGCGCGTCGTGGGAATCGGGAACCGACTGGTGGAACGCCTGGGACCCGTGCATCTCGTATACGTCCGGTTCGACAATTCACTGCGTCTGGCGCTACGCCCTAAACGGCGGCGAGGTCCACTACTCCTACAACCATCACTACGGGATGTCCGGCTTCTGGTCCGCGTACCGGGTCGTGAGCAGCGGAGCCGACCAATGCTTCGATCCGGTCGTCGCGCAGACCGACTCCAGCCCGGAATCGCAGGCGGCGATCTGGACTTTCTACACGGTCGGACGCCGCGACACGGCCGTTCTCGACCTGCAATACTCGGTCAGCTGGGACGGCGGCCAGAACTGGGCCTCGGGCCAACCGTTCGGCGACCCGATCCGCGACGAGCAGCAGCCAATGCTCGCCGCCGACTGGACCGGGCCGAACGGATACGCAAGCCTCTGCTACCGCTACGGCAGCCGGCAGTTCGGCGACTCCGGCGCGGTCTACTGGACGTGCGCCAACGCCTACAATCTCGATTACTGGCTGAAACCGGTCAAGGTCAGTCGGCACCCGGTTGCCGGACTCGGGCCGAAATTGGTCTACGCCCCGCACTCGCCGATGCGGCTGCCGGGCGTGCTCTACAGCCAGCAGACTGCAGCCGGACCCTGGGGCGTCTGGTTTGTCGCACCGTGGATGAATGCCGATGGTCAGATTACCGAAGAGTCGGAGGCAGGAGTTGATGTCGAGCCGAATCCGGCCGTCGGGCCGGTGCGGCTCAGCGCCAACGTAACAACACCGGGCAGCTACTCGCTCGTGGTGTATGACGCTGTCGGGCGGGTCGTGGTGAATCTGTTTCGGGGCCGGCTTGAACCCGGCCCGCAGTTTTGGGCATGGGACCGGAGTTCCTCCTCCCGGGGTCGCCTACCTGCCGGCGCGTATTTTGTGCGGCTGGTCGGTCCAGGCCTCTGCACCGGGCGCCGATTGGTTCTGCTCTAGACCGAGCAGTGAGTTGCGACCGGTGAAGGCAAAGCGGAAAGTGGAAGATCTCAGGTCGGGATTTCGCCATTTCCACTTTCTCCTTTCCCCTTCGCCATTCTCAATTACCTATTCTCCGCGCGCCACCCGTTGACTTCGGGCCTTTCTTGCCCCATTATCTGGTCATGAAACACGCCTCCAGACTGCTCAGATTGTTGGCCCTGCCCGCGGCTTTCCTGGTGGTGAGCGCGAGCCTGTGTCAGAGGAAACCGCCGGAGCGACAGTGGGAGCGCGGCGCGTTCCAGTCCCTGCCCGCCAACACGCAGCCTTACCAGTTGCCGGCCGGTGTTTCCATCGTCACGATGTATGGTTACGATGACTTCATCCCGATGTCGGACCTGCCTCTGCTGATGACCGTCCACAACAGCAGGCAGAGTGATATCGACGTCAAGTTCCCCGCCGGGCTCGTGTTCGGCACTTCGAACGCGGATTACCAGTACATGATACTGCTCCAGGACTGCAACTTCACCGCCGCGGCCGGTGCGGACCGGGACGTGCTTCTGCCGACCTACTGCTGTAACGAGGAACTCGACGAACCTGACGATGAATCGTTCTATTTCATTCCGGGGCGGGAGTGGGACAAGGAGATCGAAGAGTTGCTGAACCTGGTTGCCGACAAGGCGCTGATCAGCGAGGACGCGGTCACGCTGGCCCAGGATGCCCTGTTCGAAATCACCGACGAGGACGGGCTGACCGATTCGACCCGGGCGGAGCTTTCGAACCTGCCCTGACGACGGAACCGGCGACCGGCAATTGACAATTGGCAATTGACAATCGGCCATCCCACCAGGCGGTCATACCGCCGATGTCCCGGCGCGCGATGGCGGTGCTGGGCTGGGACGAATGCGACGTCATCGTCGTCTCCGGTGACGCGTACGTCGACCACCCGTCGTTCGGCAGCGCGGTAATCGCGCGCGTCCTGTTGGACGCCGGGTTCCGCGTCGGCGTCATTGCCCAGCCGCGCTGGGCCGGCGGGGACGACTTCGCGGCGCTCGGCAGGCCGCGCCTCTTCTTCGGGGTTACCGCGGGCAACGTTGATTCGCAGGTCGCCAACTACAGCCCGAGCCTCCAGCGCAGGCGCGAGGACGACTACTCGCCCGGTGGCAGGCCTGGCCTGCGGCCGAACCGCGCCACGACAGTCTACTGCAACCGGTTGCGGGAGGTTTTCAAGGACGTGCCGCTGGTCATCGGCGGCATCGAGGCCAGCCTGCGCCGGCTGGCGCACTATGACTACTGGGAGAACACGGTCCGGCGTTCGATCCTGCTCGACACGCGCGCCGACATCCTACTTTACGGCATGGCGGAGAAAGGCGTAGTGGAAGTCGCAAACCGCATCCAGAAAGAGCAAAGAAGAAAGAGAGCAGGTGCCGGGCACTCTCTCCTTTATTCTCTCGTTCCCTCTCTCTCGGGAATCCGCGGAAGCGTGCTGAACGTGAAGGACCCGCCGGCGGACGCGGTCGTGTTGCCTTCGTACGAGGCGGTCAGTGTTGATAAGGACAAGTTCAACGAGGCGTTTCGGCTCTGGCATCGCGAGGCGGACAACCCGGCGGGCCGGACCGTTGCGCAGCCGCACGGCGACCGTTGGGTTGTTCACTACCCGCCGCCCGAACCGCTGTCACCGGATGAGCTCGACCGCGTATACGACCTGCCGTACACGCGCCTGCCGCATCCGGACTACAAAGAGAAGATTCCCGCGCTGGAAACAGTCCGGTTCTCGATCACGTCGCACCGCGGCTGTCTCGGCTCCTGTACCTTCTGCTCGCTCTCGGCGCACCAGGGCCGCATCATCCAGTGGCGCAGCCGGCGCTCGATAATTGCCGAGGCGGCGAGAATCACCCGGCTCGACGGGTTCCGCGGCCATATCACCGATGTCGGCGGCCCGACCGCGAACATGTACGGCGCGACCTGCGCGAAGATGTCATCCGGACACGTCTGCCCGGACCGCGAATGTACGTGGCCGCAGCGGTGCCCGCGCCTGCGGCTCGCGGCAAAAGAGGAACTGGCCGTTCTCGAATCGGTACGCACCCTGCCCGGCGTGAAGAAGGTCTCCATCGGCACCGGTATCCGGTTCGACCTGCTCGACGACCAGCCGGGTCTGCATTACCTTGAGCAATTCTGCCGCTACTACGTGTCCGGCCAGCTCCGCGTCGCGCCCGAGCACGTTTCGCCGCGCGTGCTCGCCGCCATGCACAAACCATCCCATGCCTCGTATACGACCTTCCGCCGCCGCTTTGCCGAAGCAAACCTCCACCTCGGCAAGAAGCAGTACCTGATTCCCTACTTCATCTCGGGCCATCCCGGCGCGACCGTCGACGACGCGCTCGATCTCGCCGAATACCTCGTGCGGACGGAACGGCTTTTCATCCGGCAGGTGCAGCAATTCACTCCCCTGCCGATGACCGCGGCCGCCGCCGCCTGGTACACCGGCAAAGACCCCCTAACCGACCGGCCGGTGTACGTCCCCCGCGACCCGAAAGAGATGAAGCTCCAGCGTTCCCTGCTACAACTCCAGGAACCCGGCAACTACATCTACGCCCAGCGCGCGTTCCTGAAGCTCGGCCGGAACGACCTTCTCCGCCGATTACAGGCGCTAAAGCCCCTGCTGCGCCCGCAGCGACCCGGCCGCGCCTCAGCTTGACAATGGGTCCTGTATGTCCTATAAGTCCTATATGTCCCATTTCCCCTTCCGAAAGGACGCTATGAAGAATACCATGCTCCGTGGCGCGATTGCGCTGGCCCTGCTGTTTCTTGCCTGCGACCTGCTGCCGAACGGCGAATTCGAGCCGACCGGCACTCAGTTCAACGTCAACTCGAAAATCGACGTCATTTCTATCACCGGCAACCCGAGCCTGAGTCCGAATGGTCCGTTCACGCTCGGCATGACCATTGTGTCGAAGACTTCGGGCCTCGAGAATGACGTGCTGCCGGCCGGGCTGCTGCTCAAACGCCGTACCAATACCACCCAGCACATGCTGCTCCTGAAATCGCACCCCATAGTCGCCGGCCCCAGCAATGCCGTGGCGATACTAGGCAGCTTCTGCTGCAACAAATTCCGGGCCTCGCCCGACTTGGGCGACACTTTCGACATCGGCCCAGTCACCGATAACACCGACCTGCTCCAATTGGTGAGCCTCGTGCAGCACAAAGACATCTCGAACGGAAGCAACATGTGGATGGTGCAGCGCGCGGTGTACCTGGTCACCGATTCGACCGGTCTGACCCAGGCGTACGTTGATTCCATCAACGCCCTGCCTGCGGGCACTACCGATTAGGCTCGGCGGCCGGGCCGGATGAAATGGCAAGGGGCGCGGAATCGCGCCCCTGCTTCTTCAAGAACCTCTGGCGATTACTTCGTAACGATGACCTTGGCGGTCGTGCTGCCGGCCCCGGAAACCAGCCGACAGAAGTAAGTCCCGGCCTCGACCTTGCGCCCGTTGGCGTCGGTCAGGTTCCACGCCAGCCGGCCGCTGCCGGTCAGCTTGTCGGACAGCGTCGTCGTGCGCCGGCCGTTCACGTCAAAGATGTCCAGCCTCGCGTGCTGTCCTGCCGGAAGAGCGTAGGAGACCGCTGCCGTGTGGAGCGCAGGGCTTCGGATTTCGAGCTTCGGGTTTCGGGCTTCCACGCCTGGCGCGGGCTCAGCTACGCCGGTCTGGTATGGCTCGCACAGCAGGTTGTCCAGGTACCAGCCCTCGGCAATCGTGTTGTAGTCGGAAAGGAACCGAAACGCCACCCGAACGGTCTGGCCCGACCAACTGGCGAGCGGGTATGTGACGTGCTGCCAACTGGAACTCGCGCCGGTGTAGCTCGCCAGCGGCAGCCAGAACGGTGAGCCGTTGTTGATTTCCGCAATCCCGTAGTCGTAGTTCAACTCCAGGTTGTACCAGTGGTCGAACGAGAGTTGGGATGAGTCACCGGCCGTGAACCACGGCGTCACCAGTTTCGCGTCGTTCTCGTTTGTGTACTGCCAGGAGCCTTCGGCCCCGCAATACCAACTGTTGCTCGGCGACTGGCTGCGGTGCGCGGTCTGGTGCCAGTGGTCATTCGTACCCGAATGGGTCCAGCCGTTAACGCCGCGTTCCATGTCATCCGAGAAACCGCGATTGGTGGAGACGTTAAGCGGGAAGCTCAGATCGGCCGTGTACCCCCCCGCGCCGGTGACCGCGAGGTCCATTGTCGCGAGGTGGTCGTTCGGACACGCGGAGTCCACATGAATCACGAATGGCGTCTGGGAATAGACGTCCTGACCAAGTGCTATGCTGCCGAAGTCCGCATTCGGAGTAGTAACCGTCACATACGGGTCCGAAGTCGAAAGCGTGGCGCTCACGGAATCGCCCGCGCCCGAGCCGCGGTTCACGAGTCCGATGGTCAGGTTGACGTCCGAATCCGGTTCCGGGTACGCGCTCTGGTAGCCGCGGTACGCCAGCAACGGCACCTGGTACACGCCGATGCGTCCGCCCTGGTACATCGCCTTGGTCGAGTTGTTCTGGACGAACACGACGAGCTCGCAGTTCCGCGCCACCCAAGCCGGGTCAACCGAGAAATCGCGGGTCTTCGTAATGGAGTCATTGGCCGGGACGGTCACCGCCTCGCCTGAGGCGTCGGGCAGCATGTTTCGCTCGACGTGGTGCACGCTGTCGAGGTTGCCCCAGTGGTAGGCAATGTGGTTCTCACACAACGCTACCTGCAACTGGCCCGAGACCGCGCTCGACGTCGTGTTCGCCAGCTTGATTTCAAGCCGGCCCTGCCTTGTCGTCGAATCGTACGTACAGACGAGGTCGATGTCGAGCGAGCTCGGCACCGACTTGCGCTGGTCGAAGTACGCCCGGTACACCGGGTACATGGTGCCGTTCGGCAGTCCGCCGATAACTTGGTGGTCGCCGTCCATCTCGACGTACGGCGTGCCGGAAACGCCGTAAAAAGAGAACCGGGCGCTCGCCGACGTGTTGCCGTAAACGCCGTCCGAGTGGTAGCTCACCGTCACCACGGAGTCAAAAGCTGCAAACTGCAGCTCCCACAGCCCACGGGCTGTGCCTGGGCAGTACGGTCAGCCCGAGACCGTGGTGAGTTCTTCGTTCACCATCACGCGCTGTGTCCCCAGCACCATCGCCGGCACAAGCAGCGCCAGTAAGAACAGACTCTTCATCGTTCCTCCTTAAAAAGAGATGCTTCCGGCTGAATGGCGCGCCGGCCACGCCTCGGGTCGCGCGCCGCGTCGTTTCAGCTCT
>CAZQZR010000169.1:0-2825 GCA_964597845.1 uncultured bacterium
TCATCGTCAGCATCGCCACGGTCATCATGTCGGCGTTGTTCAAGGACAAGGGAGAATAGGCCTCCAGCGGTTGATAGTCGGCTGATTCCGGGTATCCTCTCGATTGTATGAAAGGCAGCAAGCCGCGCGTCTGCGTGGTCGGCAGCTTCGTGATGGACCTCGTGTTCAAGGTGGACCGCCGGCCCGGGCCGGGCGAGACGATGCTGGCTCGCGACTTTGGGATGTTCCTCGGCGGCAAGGGGTTCAACCAGGCGGTCGCGGCACGCAGGCTGGGCGCGGACGTGAGCATGGTCGGCCGGGTCGGCAAGGACCGGTTCGGGGACATGTTCACGGAGAAGCTGGAGCAGGAGGGGATTGACTCAAGCCGCGTGAGGCGCGACGCGGAGGCGGGAACCGCGATTGCCTCGCCGGTGATAGACGCGGGCGGGGAGAACAGCATCATCGCCGCGCCGCGGGCCAACATGCGTGTGACCACAGCCGACGTCGAGGCCGCGACGGACGCTATTGCGGCAGCCGACGTTCTGATGCTCCAGTTTGAGATACCGGTCGCAACGTCACGGCGGGCCGCCGAGATTGCGCGCAAGCACGATACGCTGGTGCTGCTTGACCCGGCGCCGGTCAGACACGGCGGGCCAGTCGAAGTCAGATGCCAGAGCACAGAAGCTAGAGTGCAGAGTTCCGACACACTGGACCACTGGGCCACTAGACCCCTTGACCACTTCTCTATCGACTACATCGTGCCGAACGAGATAGAAGCCCATATGCTTGCCGCGGGAGCGGCCGAAGTCAGAAGTCAGAATGCAGAGTGCAGAATGCAGAACTGCGGAGGTCGGCCAGAGGAGTGGGGCAGGAAGCTGATGGAGCAGGTGAAGAAGGCGGTCGTGATGTCGCTCGGCGATAGGGGCGCGATGGTTGTGGACCGGGACAGCCTACGCGAGTTTCCGGCGCACAGGGTGAATGTGGTTGACACAACCGGCGCTGGGGACGCGTTCCGGGCCGGGTTGGCCGTGATGCTGGCACAAGGCAAGCCACTCGACGACGCGGTCCGGTTCGCCAACGCCTGCGGCGCTCTCGCCTGCACAGTCATGGGCGCGGAGCCGTCAATGCCGAGGCTCGATGCGGTTGAAGGTCTTCTGGCTACTGATTCCCTCTCTTCTGAAGGGAGAGGGCGGGAGTGAAGGTATGAAATGAGATTACTGTTGATTCTGGTTGTCGCGGCGGCAACGATTGCCGTGGCTGCCGACTCCGCGTCGGTCACGCTGGCCTTCAGCGGACACGGCGCGTCCGCGTATGACAAGTGGCTCTACCAGAACGCGAAGGAGTACCCGGGGCTCTCGCCGATATACGTCCAGATTGATAGCGAGGCAAAGAGTGCACACCGGACATATTCGTACTGGGTCAGTTTCCTCGATGATACCGGCGCGGTTGTCCGCAAGCGCACGTTCACAGGGGTGCGTGACCCGCGACCCGTAAACGGGCACGTCCAGTCGTACTATGCCTACACTCCGGGCAGCGGCGACGCGCTGTTCGTCAGTCCGGAGGCGGGGCTCACGATAGCGTACGACCGGTCCGGCGACAGCGTATTCACTTCAACCGCGGGCGACATCCAGGGAGACGGCGGGTTATACCTCAGGCAGTTCCTGGACGAGGAAGGGTGCGTGTGCCGGGACGCTATCGAGGTGCTCGATTCGCGCGGGGCAGTGGCGAACACGATTCGCGGGCCTTTGGGGCCCAGCGTCTATGCGCACGTCTGGTCTTGCGACAAGGTCCACGCGCTGTGCATCTCGGACACGGTGGGCCAGGTCATGGTTGTGGACAAGGGAGGCAAGACACTCTGGCAGGGCGGGCTCGGGTCCGCGACGGCTGCCGACGTCGCGGTTTCCGATGACGGCCGATTCGTGGCCGCGGCAACCTGGGACTCGCTGATTATCCGCGACATACCGGCGGGCAAGACTGTCGCCTGCCCGCTGCACAAAGGCGGGCTGGGGAAATTCCTCGGGCCCAAGGTCGCGATATCGCCGGACGACCGCTACGTCGCCGTTGCCCGATTTCACGCCATGGCGCACGACTCCGTCCTGCTTGACGTCTTCACCCCCGATGGAGCCGCGGCCTGTACCACACTCGCCCTGCGCACCGGCATGGTGATGGGCGTCGGGTTCGTTGAAGGAAACGTCTGGATGGTCGCACGGGCACTGGAAAACACTGAAGCGGGCGTTCTGCACATGCCGCGCCGAACTCAGGCATCGGACGAACCGTACCGCGTCGTCATGGTTGGACTGGATGGGCAGATGCGGACGTGGGACGGCGTTGGTCCGTCGCATCCGCATCCGCCGATGAAGGTTGCCGGTAACGCCCTGGTGTTCTACGGCAGGGACAGCATTTCGGTCTACCGCATTGAGGCCGGTACGACCGAGGAAAGGAAATGACATGGGGCTCTTCCTGGACAGCGCGAAGATTGAGGAAGTAAGGCAGGCGGTCGAGCTCGGGTTCCTGGCCGGTGTGACCACGAACCCGAGCATCATGGCAAAGGTCAAGGGCGAGCCGAGGGAAGTCATCCGGCAGATATGCGCGATTGCGCCCGGACCGGTGTTTTACCAGGTGACCGCGAAGACGGCCGCGGAACGGGAGCGCGAGGGACGTGAGTTCTTCAGTATCAGCCCAGAGAAAGTCGTGCTGAAGATTCCCGCCACAACCGAGAACATGGCCCTCATGGTCAGACTATCAGGGGAAATTCCCTGCGCCGCGACCGCGGTGTACAGCGGACACCAGACGCTCGTGGCCTGCGAGGCGGGCGCGCGCTACGTGATACCGTACGTGAACCGGGC
>CAZQZR010000169.1:2925-6667 GCA_964597845.1 uncultured bacterium
CGCTCGTGGCCTGCGAGGCGGGCGCGCGCTACGTGATACCGTACGTGAACCGGGCGACGCGGCTGCTGGGCGATGGGTGCAAGCTCGTGGCCGAGATGGCGGCAGTTGTGAAAGCGACTGGGAAGCGGGCGGAGATTCTGGCCGCGAGCATCAAGACGGCCGAGGAGGCAGCACAGGCCGTGCTGGCCGGCGCGAACCACCTGACGTTACCGATGGACATCCTGCTGAGCCTCGGCAACCACGCGCTGTCGGACGCGGCTATCGAGGAGTTTTCGCGCGCCGCTACCCAGGCGAATTCAGAAGTCAGAAGCTAGACTGCAGAAGTCAGGACTTCGGACCGGAAGCCCGGTCAGCTTTGTGTCTTGGTGTCTTGGTGGTTAGCCGGCCCTTCTTGATTCTGCTCTGCGTTCTTGGCTTCTTCGGCTGAGTCGCGGTGGAGTTGAGCAAGCGGCGGGCGCTTGTAGGGCGACTGCTCGGATAGCTTCCGGGTCGCTTTGAAGAAGATAACCCAGAAGAGAATCACCATGGTAATCAGGCTCACGACCATCAGCGGCGCTTTGTCGAGCGAGAAGACGATGAAGTCGTATAGCCCGTGGGCCGTGACCGCCAGTCCAAAACCAAGCGCGGACAGCCAGTTGCCGGCCCGGTCGTTGCGGGCGAACTTGGCCTCGCCGAGGAAATAGCCCATCAGCACGCCGTCAAAGGCGTGGCTCGGCATCGAGAGCAACGCGCGCAGGACGCCGGCGCCCGCGCCGTTGGAGAAGACGTAGAGGATGTTCTCGACCGTGGCGAAGCCGAGCGCGGCCATGACCGAGTACATAATTCCGTCGTATGGTTCGTCGAATTCGGGCCGGTGATAGGCGTAGAACCGCACGACCGTGAACTTCGCTCCTTCCTCGACCAGGCCGACGATGAGCATCGCGCCCAGAAAGGCGTGGAGCATGCTGGGCGTATCGGAGTGCCAGCCGGTCAGCTTCTGAAGCGACAGTGACGTGATCGCCGCGGGCACGAGCGAAACGGCACCGAGCCCGAAGGTCACAAGCATCACGCCGATAGGTTCTTTCCGGTACTTGTCGCGGGCGTAGAAGAAGAGAAAGAGCGCGACGGCGGGAGCGATGGCGAGAACGAGTAGTCCGAGCATCAGCAGTTAGCAGTTAGGAGTTAGCAGTTAGGAGTGAGCAGCTAGGAGTTGGCAGTCTCCTAACTCCTAACTTACTAACCGCTAACTCCCTAGACGATGGGTTCGAACAGGTACTCGGGCCGGCCGGTCGGTGGCCGCCCTCGAAGGAACGTCACCTGGAACGATATCGGGCCGGCGTGGGCGAATTCGAACCGGAGGCGGCCGTTGCGGAGCTGGTACTCACCTTCGTCGAGCATGTAGGGTCTGCTCCGGGGCGGCGTGGCCTCGGCTGCAGGATGGATCCGGCCGGGACGGATGAAGGCCGCGTAGAGCCGCGAGCGCGGCACGGTACCGCCATCATGCACCAGCACCGGCCAGCGATTTTCAAGGAAGAGCGGCGCGCTGTTGAAACTGAGCGTCACGCAATCCGCGCTGCGCCCGAGCAGGACCCGGCCGAGTTGCGGCCTGGCCTTGGAATAGACTTGGACCGTGGCGCTGCCGTGGAGCGGGGGAAGCTGATCGATGCGGACGCTACCGGCCGGCTGTTTCGTGCCGCGCCGGGGCGGGAATAGGTGATGGATTTCCTCGATGATTTCGTCCAGGCTCAAGTGCCGGGTAATCGCGTCGGCCAGCGCGGCACGGGAGCGGGGCACGACAATGTCCAGCTTGCCGCGTGTGACCATGCGCGACAGCTCCGTGTGGGTGAAATTCTCCAAGAGGCCGCGGGCTGGTTCGAGGCGGATTCCCTTCATGGACTGAGTATACGAGGTCGGTGGCGGCGGTCAAGCCGCGCGCTACCGGCCGAGCACGTTCCCGGGCGCGGGTCGTCGAGCAGCCGTCCTGAGTAGAGTCAGCGCACCACAACAAACGGCAGCGTTTGCGAGCCGGCGGGCGTAACGAGGCGCGCGAAGTACGCGCCGGCCGGAACGTCGAGATGGACCTCGGCGCGCGCGCCAGCAACGGGCGCAGTCTTCACGGTCCGGCCGAATGCGTCCACGATTGTCAGGAGTCCGGCGCGGCCCGGCGGGACCGCGAACCGGATGATCCCGTCCTGCCTTGCCGGGTTCGGGCTGAGCGAGAATTGGGAGACCCGGGCCGGTTCGCGCTGCTCAGCCGTTCCGCTGCCGTGCAGCAGGAAGCCGACGTACTTAGCCAGCAACTGGTCGCGGGCCGGGCCCTGCATTGCCCCGACAATAACCCCGGAGACCATCGTGCGGTATCCGGAGGCCTCGTTGAAGACAACGCGGCCTTTGCCGGCCTGGTCCTTCACGAGCAGCGTACCCGTGCCCGCGCCGAACTCGTCCACATATTCGTCGGGCGATTCCCGGTACAGGTAGCCGGGGTGAAGGCCCTCGGCGAACGTTCCCGGTACGCCGGTCAGGCTTTGGACGTTCCCGGTCGAGGCGGGCAAGCCGTCGTCGAGAAATTCGGCGCCGAAACGGGGCCAGATTTCGTTAGTACGATTGTCACGGCCGATGTCGCAGCCTTCGAGATATGCTGCCTTACCCGAGTCCAGGAAGCTGATGAGTTGTGCGCGTTCCGTCGGACCGACGGTGTTGTTGTCCCCTCAGCACCGAAACCAACCCATCAGGCCCAGGACAACGTCGAACCCGGAGAGGTCGGCCGGCAGGTACTGGTCGGCCACGGTTACGGTATGGCCCTGTGCGGTAAGCGCCTGCCTGACGTTGTACGCGCAGTCGACCGATTCGCCGGCCGCCGGGTCAAACCAGCGGTCGAGCGAATCGTAGTTCCAGACGCAGACGTTTGCAGCCAGCGCCGCCACGGGCAGCAAAGCCACCAGTAGCAGAACCGGCCTGGCGCGGCATCCCCGAAATGAAGATAACATAGCATGAAATGATAGCCCCGCCAGGGACGCTGTCAAACCGCAGTCTGGCAGTATCGGACAAAGTCGCCGGAAACCGCTTTGCAGAGCCAAGCGCCGGGCATGCGACACCCCGAGTTGTCACACCTGCTAAGATACGCAGACTGAAGACTTACCGCGATGGGCCTGCAGTGCGCCTTCGGGCCGCGAAAGCTTCGTTAGAGTCGCTTGTCGTTAGCCATTGGCAACGAAGAACTTACGCGAGTGGCCCGAATACATCACGTGGCACACATTCTGCACAGCATCTGCCGACGAATATGGTCTCCAGCATTCTCCTCAACCGCGCGCGGTCGCTGCAGCAATCGACCGGTCCTGCCTCTCCGACTCGAAGGAAGGCTGCAGCATGCCTCGGTGTCGGTACGCGCATGAATGTGGAGCGTCCTTCCAGTTTCGCAGGGACATTTCGTCATGTCGGCTCAAAGAGAGTGTCGGGACAAGGTCGGCGCAACAAGCAATTGTCTGGTTCCCACGCAGCCAGCCCCAGCATTGGAGCGGTCCGTGTTACTCCCCATCATCGGTCCGAATTCAACAACTGCGTCAGACTGCCGTTGCGCCGACCTTCGTTCCTGTCCGCCTGATACTCTACCGGCTCTCACGGCGACGACCAGCGACATCTACCGGATAATCAGCGGCATCGGACAGCGCTGCCCGAGCCTGGCAACCGCGGATGTCGACGCTTGACCCTGAATCGAGTAGGGGGCGACTTTGCAGTCGCCCCCTCTCACACCACCGGACGTGCT
>CAZQZR010000170.1:0-6648 GCA_964597845.1 uncultured bacterium
GGCTCGACGGCGTGGCCGTCATCCGGGTGAAGGTAACCGGCTGGAGCGGCAAGCAGGGGAGCTAGCATTCGCTTGACTAATTTCAATCCGGACATAAGCTGAAACGGATGAGCCAGAAGACCATACTGGTAGTTGATGACGACCTCGGCTTTCGGTTGATGCTGCAGAAGCTGCTGGAGTCGGCCGGCTACCGGGTCATTACCGGCGAAGAGGGACAGTCCGCGCTCAAGGCAGCATGGGATTCCCGGCCCGACCTGGTCATCTCGGACATGGACATGCCGATTAACGACGGGTACAAGACAATAGAAATGTTCCGCAATGACCCGGACCTGCAGGTGCCGATGATCATCGTTTCGGGCATGGTCGACGTACGCGACACCCAATTGGTCCTCGACGCCGGCGCCTGTGCCTTCTTCCGCAAGCCGGTAGACCAGGCCGCGCTGCTCGCCCGGATTGCCGAACTGCTCCGGGAAAGCTGAATTCCGGTCCGGCCGGCGCCGCCCGCGGAGCCGGCCAAGGCAACTGACCGCAGAGGTTGAGTAATGCTGAAGACATACTGCATTCGTGACAGTCGGATCGTCGAGGCCCCGGACGGGCCGATAATGGTCTATCTCGCCCCGGACGAGGCCGAACGCCGGTTCCTGGTCGACGCGTGGAAGCTCGACGAGCACACGCTCGCGTCTGCACTCGACCCGGACGAGTTGGCCCGGCTCGAGTTCGAGCCCGACCATGCCGCCATCATCTACAAGCGGCCGCGCAACTACTCGGGCAATGATGGTGTGATGTTCAAGGTCGTCTCCGGCGGCATCTTTCTGTTCAAGGACCGGATAGTCATCGTCCAGGCCGAGGACATTGCCCTGTTCGAAGGCAAGCAGTTCAACAAGGTCGCGACCCTGCCCGAAGTGATGCTTAAGCTCATCTATCGCTCCATCTTCCACTTCCTCGAGCACCTGAAAATCATCAATTCCATCTCGGTCGAGCTCGAGCACAAGATCAACGAGGCGATGGAGAACCGCTACCTCATCAACCTGTTCGGACTGGAAAAGAGCCTCGTCTACTACGTCAGCTCCATCAACTCCAATGACCTGCTCATCGAGAAGATCAAGTACAGCGCCGCCAAGTTCGGTTTCACGCCCGAGGAAACCGAGTACCTGGACGACACCATGATCGAAAACAAGCAGTGCGGACGCCAGGCTGAGATCTATTCGAACATTCTAGCCAGCATGATGGACGCCCGCGCCTCCATCGTCTCGAACAACATCAGCGTGCTGGTGAAAACGCTGAATATCATCACCATCGGCATCATGGTGCCGACCCTGATTGTTTCGATATTCTCGATGAACGTCCGGCTGCCGATCAACAACACCCATCCCCTTACGTTCTGGGTAATCATGGGCATGTCCGGGGCGGCGCTCGCGATCTTCATGTACTTCTGGTGGCGGAAGAAGTGGTGACCAGCGGTTCCCGGACTTGACTGCCGCCGATGCCGGGCTAGACTGCCCTGTTGTGGAACGCAGGCATATCCTGGCGGTCGAAGATGAACTCCCGACCTTGATGCTGTTGGAGAAGATACTGGCCTCCGCTGGCTATCGCGTAACCGGGGTCCGGGACGGAATGGAGGCGCTCAAGGCTGTCCGTACCGACCCGCCCGACCTGGTCCTGCTTGACCTGATCATTCCGGGCATTGACGGCTACGGGGTATGCGCCCTGCTCAAACGGGACAGGACTTTCCATGCCCCGATTGTCATCCTGTCCGGCCGGACCAAAGAGAAGGACATCAGGGCCGCGGTCGATGCCGGCGCCGATGCGTTCATGACGAAGCCGGTTGACCGCCTGGCCCTGCTCGCCAAAATCTCTGAACTTCTTGCTGTCCGGTCGCCGTCCGGGACGGAGGAACTACCTTGACTCAAACCAAAGACCAGCTTCTCGCCGGGCTGAAGGAAGCGATCCTGACCGAACAGACCGGCGTCCAGTTCTACACCGTTGCCGCCGCCAACACGACCGACGCGCAGGGCCGGGAGGTATTCCAGCAACTGGCCCGGGACGAAGCCGAGCACCTGCGCTGGCTGCGGCGGCAGTACGGCCACCTCGTGGCGGGGACGCCATGGGAAACTTGGAATCCGGAGCCTGGCGCCGGACTCTCCGGACCCAGCCCGATTTTCTCGGATGCGTTACGATCGAGGATCGGCGAAGCGCACTGGGAAATGACCGCGCTTTCGGTCGGGCTTACGCTTGAAGAGGCGACGGTTATCCGTTATCGGACGCTGGCGCAGGCCAGCGACCGACCGGAGGTGCGGCAGTTCTTCGAGCAACTGGAGAAATGGGAAGAGTCCCACGCCGAGGCGCTGCGCCGGCAGTCCAACCTGCTGAGGGAATCGTACTGGCGCGAAGCCCGCTTCGAGCCGTTCTGAGTTCTCTCCCCGTCCCTGACCCCGGCCCCTGACCGCTGGCTACCAGCCCCTATTTCTTCGGCGCTCGGCCCAAGTCGGAAATCAGGTTCCGCACCACCCGCTCACCGTCGCGGACTTGTGCCTTGATGCTGTCGCCCTTGGTCCCCGGCTGATCGACTACGGTCACGGTAAGCTGGCGCAGCCGGATTATCTCGGTGCGAATCTGCGTGATCAGTTTCGTCTGCGCTGGACTCGGCTTGTCCTTGACAACCTGCTGTCTAACCAGGTTGAATCGCTGGTCGATCTTGTCGATCTCGTCGGTCAGAACTGCGCCCACCTGGTTCCGGATGGTTGCCTTCACCGTGTCGCGCCGGGCCCGGGTTGCCTCGCGGCTTGAGTCGCGCAACTGCGCCTGGCGTTGCTTCTGGGCCTCGGACCGTGTCTGCTTCGTCCGGCCGGAGTGCATGATGATAAACCCGACGGCAACAACCAGCACCAGCGCGCCGGCAAAGAGGAAGATGGACGCGTTGACGGGTTGACCATGGCGGCGGACGCGCCCTCGGGCTTTCTGTCCGCAGGCAAAACAGAGTTCCTGGCCCTTATCGACCGGCTCACCGCAGTGTACGCATTTTGGCACTATTTCCCCCCTATCCGAATCAAGCTAAGGTCAATCTCGAACAGCGCCGTCGGCTGGGTTATCCCGAACGACTCCAGCACCGACGGATGGACCTCCCCCAACACACCCCACACCGTCACTCGGTCGGCGGTTCGGACCGAGACACGGGCGCACCGGCCGGCGATGAACGTCGGGCATTCCATCGGCTCGAATTTCAGCTCCCGCCCGAGCTCGCGCGCCAGCGCATCCAGCGTCTGCTTCGCGTCCGCGAACCCGGCCCGGGGACTGGCGATAGCGACGCCGAGCTTGCGCCGCGTCCGCACGCCGGTCTCCATTTCGGGCGCCGCCTCAAAACAGTCGCCGGCCTCGAATATCTGTTGCGGCATCTCCCGTGTCGTGTTCACTCTGAGAGTACTCAGAAGCCCCGTGATGAGCTGCTCGCGCGCCATCGTCTGCTCGACGCTTATCGGGTTCTCCAGCCGCACGCGCGGTTCCCGGACCGCAAGGCCGAGCAGTTCGAAGTGCTCCTTCTCGGCGGTTAGCGCCGGGGTCATGATTTCAAGGAACCCAAGCCCGGTCATCACACGCCGGACAGTGGTCGAGAGCTCCTCGATCGGCTGGTGGCTGCCCACGGTCATGCTCGGGACCAGCTTCGGTGAGATATTGTGATAACCGTAGCCGATGGCCACGTCTTCGAAGACGTCGTACTCGTGCATGATGTCGGCCCGGTACGCCGGAATCCGAAGCACCAACCTGCCGCCTTCGCGGTCGGCTCCCCGCCCGAGCCCATCTGTGGAATCTGTGTAATCTGTGGATTTCCACTCCGTGCCGTAGCGCATCCGCTCGAGCACAACCGGCATGTCAGGCACCTTCACGCCGACGAGCTTCTCGGCCGCCTTCGGGTCAATCATCATCGGTTGCGGGGAAAGGTCGGGCGTCGTCTCTTTCGCGCCGTCCGGGTAGACGACCTGTACGGTCTCAATCTTCGCCCCAAGGTCAGCCAGGCCCGTGGCAATCACCGCCAGGGTCTTGGTGATGGCGTTCTTGTCCGGCCCGGTCACGTCTACGAATAGGTTCCGGGTCTTGGACGAGACCCGTGTGTCCTCGCTGTTGATGATGGGCGGCATCGAAAGCACCTTGCCGTTCGCGTCGCAGAGCAGCGGGTAGTGGTCGAACGACGCGAGCAGATGCTTGTACCCGACGCCCTTCGGGTGCTTCTCCAGTATCTCCCTCGGCGTCACGTCAACCATACCCTCCGGCATACCGAATAGCGGTATGAACTTCACGCCGTCCGGTGCCACCGGCACGTACTCGAAGTCCGGCTCGACCGTGTCAAGGTCATATACGCCGATGGACGCACGCCGCCGGTTCCGGCCCAGGGCCCAGTGCAGGTTCTCCTGCATCTTCATCACAGTTTTCACCGTCTCGTCGTCCATCGAGAGCCCGCGCACCACTCCGGCGACGATGAACGGCCGGATGCTCTCGAGCCCGGACCGCACGTTCACCTTGAACCCGGACGGCTCCATGCGATACACCGGCAGGCCGGTCTCGATGCCGAGATAGCCGCGCAGCGCGCGCGCCAGCCCGGCCGCATCGAACATGTCCGGCCGCACCGGCAGCAGGCTGATGCGGATTACCTCGGACGAGCCGACGTCAACCACCGTCTTACTGCCGCACCATTCGCACGCACCGTTGAAACTCTCCTGCTCAAGGACCTCGGTCACTTGCCCGCACTGCTCGCAGCGCCAGGCGGTGATGCTGGCCGTGCCTTCGACGTTGTTGCCCAGTTGTTCAAGCGCGGCCACCAGTTCGTCCCGGCCCAGGCTCTTGCCGATGAGCCGCTTGAGCGTACCGGTGGCAACACTGACTACCGGCACATCAGCCTCCGGGCGATTTCAGATCCTAGATTGCAGATTGCAGATTGCAGATTTTCGTCCGGATTCGACACTTCTGACTTCCGCAATCTAGCTTCTAGCTTCTGACTTCGTCTCATTCTGAAAGCCTCGCTCTGCGAAGCCAATCAATATCCGCCAGGTACAGTTTCCGGATGTCGTCGAGGCCGAAACGCAGCATGGCAATCCGCTCGACCCCTCCGCCCCAAGCCAGCACCGGCACCTTGCACCCCAGCGGCCGCGTCACCTCGGGCCGGAATACGCCGGACCCGCACATCTCAATCCAGCCGAGCTTGCCCATCTTGGCGAACACCTCGGCGCTCGGTTCGGTATAGGGGAAGAACGAGGGCCGGAACCGGACTTCCTCCGCGCCCATCTTCTTATAGAACGCCTCGAGCGTGCCGAACAATGTCGCAAGCGTCGCCTGCTCGTCGATGATGATGCCGTCAATCTGCATAAACTCAGCCAGGTGGGTCTGGTCGGTCGCCTCCCGGCGGAAGGTCTTGCCGATGCAGAAGACCTTGCGCGGCGGGTTCGGATTGGCCGCCAGCGCACGGATGGAGGCCGAGGTCGTGTGAGTACGCAGCACCAGTTGCCGCGCCTTCTCGATATCCCACTTGTACCGCCAGCCGGTCGAACCAGTGTCGCCGCCGTTCTCGTGCGTCCGGGCAATCGCCTGCACCAGCTTGTCGTCCGGCAGCCGGCCGTACTTCGGCTCAGCCATGTAGAAAGTGTCCTGCATCTCGCGCGCCGGATGGTCCTGCGGCTGGAACAGGGCGTCGAAGACCCAGAACGCCGTATCAACGGTCGGTGACGTGACTTCCTCGAAACCCATCTCGAAGAACGCCTGCCGGATTTCCTGAATCACCCGCTGCAACGGGTGCTCCTTGCCTGGATACTTCGGCGCCGTCGCCAAGCCCGGGTCGTACTTCCGGAACACGACGTCACCCCACTTGTCCCGATGCCGAATCAACATCTCGGGCGTCAACTGGTTGACCTCAATGGCTTGCTCGATTCCTCTATCCTTGAGCAGCTTCCCTGCTTCCGTCAGAAACAGCGTCCGTCTGGTCCGTTTCTTCCGTTTGACCAAGTCATCTCGGCCCTTGAGCAGGTTGCTTGCGGCCTTCACATCGACATCGTCGGGAAACTGCGTGTCGGCCCATGGGTTGCCGTCCATTAGGTAGTGCAGCAGTCTCTCGTCCGGATCTTCGCCGCCCGGTGCAATAGCTCGCTTGCCGGTGACCGTGATGAAAAGCAGGTCCGCTTCGCGACTGCACCAGCCGCGTTTCAACAACCATCTCAGGTGTGACCTGACGTCTGATTCACCTAGGAGTTTCGGCAGTTCGGCTATGCTGACAACGCCATCTTGTATCTTGCTGATCTCCCGCAGCGCCCGCCGCTCCGGCAGCAGTTCTCTACTCCCGCCGGTAAGTCCGACTGCGGTGTCGGGGTCGGTCAGCCTGAACTCCTCGTATTGCGTCTCCTCAATCTTGACCAGCCCCTTCTGCTCAAGCTGTTTCGCCCCGGCCATGACTAGCGACTGGTCCATACCGGGTCCCGGTGGCAGACCGCGGTGTTCACGGGCTACCTGCGCGCCGACTACTTCAACGCCGCCCCCAATCTTCTTGCCTATCTCTTCGACCGACATGGCCTTGCCCGGTTCCAGCGCGGCAAGGATACGATATTCCAGTTCCGGCAGTCGTGTCATGGCCGCCTCAATATGCCGGAATGTAAGGGAAAGTCAAGGAAG
>CAZQZR010000171.1:0-6591 GCA_964597845.1 uncultured bacterium
AGGAAGTCCAGGTCAATCGGTGTGGGCCGACCGAAAATCGTGACGATGACCTTCACCCGTCGGCGTTCGGCAAAGAGTTCATCAACCGTTCCCGTGAACCCGGCGAACGGTCCTTTGGCCACCTTGACATTCTCGCCCTTCTCAAAGGGCGCTTCGGGTTCGGCCTGGTCCCGTCCCCGCTCGATCTGATCGAGCATGGCCGTTACTTCGTCCTCGGACAGCGCGATCGGCTCCAGCTTGGTCCCGAGCAGGTGGGTTACGCCCGGAATTGAGGTGACCAGCGACAGCGTCTGCTCGTTCAACTCCATCTCGACCACGATGTAACCCGGATACAGCCTGCGCTCTTCGGCGACGATCTTCGACTTCCGCACCCGGGCGACTCTCTCGGCCGGCATTATCACCCGGCCGAACAAGCCGGGCTGCCCCAGCCGCTCAATCGTCTTCTCAAGCACTTCCTTCACCCGCTTCTCGCGACCGGTGTAGGTATGGACGACGAAGAACTTCATGCGCGCGTTTCCCGGCCTACTTCAGGACCAGGTTCAACAGCCGGGAGAAGATGAAGTCGAACACACCGATGAAGACCGCCATGATCGTCGAGAAGACGATGACGACGAGCGTCGTGGTGAACAGCTCCTTGCGCTTGACCCACGAGACCTTCTTCAGCTCGGCCCAGACGTCCGCCAGGTAGTTTCTTATCCGCTTGAAAAGGTTCTTCACGTTAATCTACAGGCCAGGAGGGATTTGAACCCCCAACCTACGGATTTGGAGTCCGCCGCTCTGCCGTTAGAGCTACTGGCCTATTTAACCTCCTTGTGCGAAGTGTGCTTCCGGCATGCCGGGCAGAACTTCTTCATCTCCAGACGCTCGGTCGACTTCTTGTCCTTGGTCGTGTGATAGTTCCGGTTCTTGCACTCGGTACACGCCAGCGTCACAAACACGCGCATGTCGCTCTGCTACTCGACGATTTGGATTACCGTGCCGGCGCCGACGGTCCGGCCGCCCTCACGGATTGCGAATTTCGAGTTCTGCTCCAGCGCCACTTCGCTGATGAGTTCAATGTCCATCGTGACGTGGTCGCCCGGCATCACCATTTCGACGCCCGCCGGCAACGTACAATTGCCCGTCACGTCCGTAGTCCGAAGGTAGAACTGCGGGCGGTAGCCCGGAAAGAACGGCGTATGGCGTCCGCCCTCTTCCTTGGTCAGGATGTAGACTTCGCCCTTGAACTTCTTGTGCGGCTTGATCGAACCCGGCTTGGCAATCACCATGCCGCGCTGGACGTCTTCCTTGGCTACACCGCGCAGCAGCAGACCGACGTTGTCGCCGGCCCGTGCGTCCTCGAGGATCTTGCGGAACATCTCGACGCTCGTCACCACGGCCTTGTCGTGCTTGCCGAAGCCGATGATTTCGATCTCTTCGCCGGCCTTGAGCACGCCGCGCTCGACGCGTCCGGTAACGACCGTGCCGCGGCCGGTAATCGAGAAGATGTCCTCAATCGGCATCAGGAACGGCTTGTCAATCTCGCGCACCGGTTCCGGGATGAACGTATCCAGCGCCTCGACCAGCTTGAGAATCGAGTCAAAGTTGGGTCCCGACTCCTCGGTGATTGCCTTGATCGCGCTGCCGCGGATAATCGGCGTCTTGTCACCGGGGAAGCCATACTTGGTGAGGATGTCGCGGATTTCGAGTTCGACCAGTTCAATCAGGTCCGGGTCGTCAACGAGATCCACCTTGTTCAGGTACACGACCATCGCCGGAACGTTCACCTGGGTAGCCAGCAGCACGTGCTCGGTCGTCTGCGGCATCGGGCCGTCCGCAGCCGAAACCACCAGGATGGCGCCGTCCATCTGCGCCGCGCCGGTAATCATGTTCTTGATATAGTCGGCGTGACCCGGGCAGTCAATATGCGCGTAGTGCCGCTTCTCCGACGAGTACTCGACGTGCGCGACCGCGATGGTCAAAATCTTGGTGTCATCGCGCCGGCCCTGCGACTCGCTCGCCTTCGCGATGTCATCGTAACTCTTGTACTTCGCCAGGCCCTGCTTCTCGAGGACCTTGGTGATCGCCGCGGTCAGCGTCGTTTTGCCGTGGTCAACGTGACCAATGGTGCCGACGTTGACGTGCGGCTTGGTTCGCGAAAATTTTTCCTTCGCCATTTGGCCATTCCTCCTTGCGGACTTAACTACTGGTTCTCAATGAACGATAGCCTCTTCCAAGGCATCGACACAATAAGCCCACGGCCAGAATTGAACTGGCGGCCTCTTCCTTACCAAGGAAGTGCTCTACCGACTGAGCTACATGGGCGTTTAGGGCGCAGGGGATTATATTGATAACCTACGCCGTGTCAACAACTAAATGCAAACGCCGCCCGACGGCGACCAAGCCGTCCTGGCGCTCAGTTCTCCGACCCGGCGAGTGCGTCGAACCCGGGCCTCACTTGTCCTGCCGACCACACACCACGGCTCTTCAGCCGTGACGACAAACGCGGACCGCGCTGGCACCTGTCCGGCACAGCGGGCGATGGGAGTCGAACCCACGCAAACAGCTTGGAAGGCTGTTGTGCTACCACTACACCACGCCCGCACCGAAACCAGTGCTGACGGTCACTACCGATTGTCGAACGTCCGCAGCCGACTGGGGTGCGGACTGCCGCCGGGCCGGTGCAGCAAGAACCGGCTCGGACTGGCATGGTCGGGGAAGGATTTGAACCTCCGTAGGCAATTGCCAGCAGATTTACAGTCTGCCCCCTTTGACCACTCGGGTACCCGACCGCAAACTTCTTAATAGCCAGCCGACAGAGGGATTCGAACCCCCGACCTGTGGTTTACAAAACCACTGCTCTGCCAACTGAGCTATGTCGGCGTGTCCACACCGGGGCTTATCCGACATGGAGCAGTGAAATATAGCCTGAAAAGACAAACGGTCAAGAGCCACTCGCCGTCCGGGTGTACATTCGACCGTGAAATCAATGTCAGAATGCCCGGTTTGACTTCCCGACCCGCTCCAATATGCTCAGGTATGCGAAGAATAGTTCCCTTGCTGCTGACCGTGGCAGTCCTTGCCCTGGCTGCCGACGACTCACTCTGGGTAAGCCTGCGCCATCGCTATCTTGGACTCAAGACTCTCTCCGGCACTTTCACCGAGAACATCTGCTCCGAACAGGCGGGGACGTGCACGCCGTTCGAAGGCAAGTTCTCAATCTCGGTCCCGGCCATGTACCGCCTGGAAGTCACCGACCCGCAGCAGCAACTCATCGTCTCCGACAGCACGAACCTGTGGGTCTACATCGCTGACCAGAAACTGGCCCAGCGTCAGCCGGCCGGCGGCTTCGCGCCCGTGCTTGCCTTCCTTGGCCCGGTGCTCGACTCGACCGCGACGGGCGAAGTCACCAAGGACTCCTCCGGCACGTACGTCGTGAAGGTTACGATGAACGACGACATGTCGGCAATGAACGACCTTGTCCTTGAACTGAACGAGACAGCAACCCGAATCAACGGTTTTTCCTTCGTCGACGGCTGGGGCAACAAAGTTCACTTCGGCCTCTACGACCAGCAGTGGAACCCGACGCTCTCCCCTGCACTCTTCAAGTTCACGCCGCCAAAAGGCACGACCGTCGAGGAATGACACAAGTCTGAAACGGATAGTGCAGAATCCAGAATCCAGAAACCTGAATCTAGAGCTGCCGTCAATTCTGGACTCTAGATTCTGGACTCTGAACTCTGGTCTATCCGGTTCCTCATGCTGAAGGACTCGGGTCGCTGCTTCGCCTGCGGCAAAGACAATCAGCAGGGCCTCAAGCTCGACGTCAAGAAGGCACCCGACGGCGTCAAGGTGGACTACGTCCTGCCCGAACACTTCGCCGGCTGGCAGGGCATTGCGCACGGCGGCATCGTCGCGACCATTCTCGACGAACTCCTCGCGTGGGCCTGCACCAACTCCGGCCGCAACTGCGTCACCGCGGAGATGACCGTCCGCTACCGCAAACCGGTCAAGACCGGGCAGCCGCTCAGTGGCTTCGGTCGCGTAACCTCCGAGAAAGGCCGTCTTCTCTTTACCGAAGCCCGGCTGCTCGACGAATCCGGCACGGTCGTGGCCGAAGCAACCGGAAAGATGATGCGGGTTGAAGATGGGAATGTTCAATAACCAATTCCCAATGACCAACGAAAACGGAAATGCCCAAGCCCGTATCCCCATTGGTCATTCCGTCATTTGTCATTAGTTGGGAATTAGGAATTAGCAGTTGGGAATTCCGCCTCCGCCCGCTCCGCTCATTCGTTGGGAATTAGGAATTAGGTATTAGTAATTCCGCCTGCCTGGTGTTTCTCGGTTGTCCCAAGAACCAGGTTGATTCCGAACACGTCCTCGGCGCGCTGACCGAGGCCGGTTACAGCCTGACAACCGACCCGCGCTCTGCCGACCTTACCGTCATCACCACCTGCGCCTTTCTTCAGTCCGCTGTCCGCGAATCCGAAGCCGCAATCCGAGAGGCGCTCAAGCTCAAGCAAGAAAGCCCAAGCAACCCGGAGACCGACATAGACGCCACGAAGGCACGAAAGAAACGAAACGGACTGGATGAACCACCGATGAACACGGATACCCGGGCAGATGTCTCCGAGAAAACCATCTGTGTTCATCCGTGTCCATCTGTGGTTAGTCGGTCGCGTCGTCCGGCTTCGTGTTTTCGTGGCTCACTACATCAGGATTCTGGAAGCAAGAAGGTCGTTGTCGCCGGCTGTTTGGTCCAGCGCTACGGCAAGAGCCTGAAACACAAGTTCCCCGCCGTCGACCTCTGGGTTCCGCTCGCCGACATGCCCCGCATCCCGCGCCTTCTCGCCTCTCGCTTCTCGCCTCTCGCCTCAGGGAATCCTCGCTCTGCAATCTGCAATCGTCCTTCCCGCCTCTCGCCTCTCGCCTCGCGCCTCGCGCCTCGTGTCTTGTCCACCCCGGCCCACTTCGCCTATCTCAAAATCGCCGACGGCTGCGACAACCGCTGCTCCTACTGCATGATTCCCGACATCCGAGGCCCGTTCCGCTCGCGCCCGCTGCGCGACATCATCGCCGAAGCCCGCAGCCTTGCCCGCGCCGGCGTGAAAGAACTTATCCTCGTCGCCCAGGACACGACTCTCTACGGGACGGACATCTACGGCAAACCCTCACTGGCTCGCCTGCTCAAACAACTCGGGCAGATTGACGACATCCGCTGGCTGCGCCTGATGTACACCCATCCCGCGCATCTCACGGAAGACGTTATCGACCAGTTCGCGACCAACCCCAAGCTCTGTCGCTACGTTGACCTGCCAATCCAGCACGTTACCGACCATCTGCTCCGGAAGATGAACCGAAAGTACACGCGCAGCGACATCGAGTTACTGCTCGAATCGCTCCGCGCGATTCCGGATATGCACGTCCGCACCACCATCATCGTCGGCCTGCCCGGCGAGACCGCCCAGGATTTCGCCGAACTGCTACTGTTCGTCCGTGCCGCCCGCCTTGACCGCCTCTCCTGCTACGCCTACTCGCCCGAACCCGGGACCAAAGCCGCGCGCATGTCCGGCCAGGTCTCCCCTGCCGTAAAGAAAGACCGCGTACGCCGCCTCATGCTAGCGCAGGCCGCCATCTCGCGCGCGAATCTCAAGAAGCTCGTCGGCCGCAAGCTGACGGTTCTGGTTGATGCCCTGACAGCAGACACGGAATCTCACCACAAAGACACAAAGACACAAAGAGGACACGATAAGAGAACCGGCTCGGACGCTGCCATCGCGCGCACGGAATGGGACGCGCCCGAGATCGACGGCGTGGTCAAACTCTCCGGCCGCAAGGTCGCGCCCGGCCGGTTCGTGCAGGCTCTTGTCACCGGTTCCTCAACGCACGACATCACGGCCGGACCGCTGTAGAATCGCCCACCGCGAACCGCACACCGTCAACCGTACACCGTTAACCGTACCCCGCCGCCAATCGGCACTCGTCACTCGGCTATCGGAAATGGGATAACCGCCAAGCTCGCCAAGAACGCCAAGAGCCGCAGAGGACTAACCACAGATCACACAGATGAACGCAGATGACACGACGTGTCACCCCGACGCCGATGGAGGGGTCTCGCCTCCAGTCGTCAATCGCCATTCGCCGCCCCAACTGGACACTGGTAATTGGCAACTGGAAACTCGCAGCTCAAAGCTGCGATGAAAGTTCCCTGGAAAGCTCGCCAGAAAGCTCCTTCGAAAGCTCGTTCAAGAGTTTTCTTTGGAAGCTCATTTTGGGGCGCCGACGCGCCTCACTCGCGCGTTGCGCTTGAGACTTCGGCAGACTACTCATCGAACAGCGGGGCGGATAGCCCGACCAGTAGCGGGGACAACAACCGGTCGAACTACTTGCCCGACAGCAAGGGCAGCTACCGGTGGAACTGCTGCACCGGCAACCGGTCGAGCAATCCGTCCAATCGCCCCTCCGGCAATCAGCCCAACTGCGGATCGAGTTGCCCGTGGAACTGCCGGTCCAGCTACGGATGAGGCAACCTGACCAGCAGTAGATGGAATCACCGGTCAGGCAGCCCGACCTACAACCGGTCGAACCACGGGTCGAACTGCCGGGCGA
>CAZQZR010000172.1:0-6552 GCA_964597845.1 uncultured bacterium
CTGTCAGCTAACCGGTTGAGATACGCTCAGATGCAGAGCTTTCGATTCTTCTGGTCTTGGACGCAGCGGCGAAAAGCGGCGCGGCCTGTCACCGACGTCGACGACCGCACCGAAGCCCGGAGCCGGCACCTCCACGCACGATGCCTGACGGAGCGTCACGGGCGGATGGCCACCCGGTCGCAGGTGACGCGCCGCATCTCTCTGCTGCATCTGCCGTTTACCGCGAGATGACAGCACACGGGCGCGTCGCCGCTGTTTGACATTCGGAGGATTTGCCATAGAATGGCCGTGCTTTGCCGGGATAGCTCAGTTGGTAGAGCACGGGACTGAAAATCCCGGTGTCCACAGTTCAATTCTGTGTCCCGGCACCTTCAATTCACTAGACGGAGGAGTATTGGCGAAGAGAACCGCATCGGCCCAGAAACAGGCACGCAAGAGCGAGAAGCGTCGCGTGCTGTCCAGAGGAAAGCGGCAGACACTGAAAGCCGCTCTGAAGAACCTGGCCGCCGCAAAGACCAAAGAAGAGGCGCTGAAGCTTCTGCCGGGAGTACAGTCGCTCGTCGACAAGTCGGCCAGGCGGCGGACGGTGCATCACAAGACCGCGAGCCGCATGAAGTCCCGGCTCGCACGAGAAGCAGCCGACCTGAAGTAGCCGACTTGGCCGACGAGTCAAGTCGGCCAGACTGCTGTCAACGCGTACGGGGCCCGTCGACAACCGTGGGAATGGCTGCCATGCGGAGCAGCGCCCAGCGAGTCTCCTGACGAAAAGCGTCGAGGCACCGCAACGTGCAGACTGAGCCAAACAAAGAACCCGGCGGGCCCGAAAAGAGGAGAAGAACGCTATCGTGGCTGAAAATCACGGCGGGCGGCGTCGTTGTGGTGGTGAGTTTCTACTACCTCGCCAGCCGGCTCGTCCGGGACTGGCACGAGATCCCGTTCGCACAGCTCAGATTCTCTCCCATTCAGCTGCTCGGTGCATTCGCCATCCTTTTGCTGCTCCACTTCCCTCTGTATGGCTGGCTGTGGCGAACCATCCTGACCACGCTCGGCGCGAACATCAGGACATCAACGGCGACGGCCATAACTGCGGTTTCCGCAATCGGAAAGTACGCGCCCGGGAAAGTCTGGTTCACGCTCGGACGCATGTCCCTGGTCAAACAGGAAGGTGTTGACGAGGAAAAAGTGCTGGTGAGCGTCGTGCTGGAGATAGCTTTCACACTCCTGGCCGGGCTCGTGTTGCTGGGTTCTGCGGTGGCGTTTCTACCTCGGGGCCACGTGCCGACACCGGTCTACCTGCTGTTCCTCATGGCGCCGCTCTGCCTTGTGGTCCTCTACCCGCCGGTGATGAACCGACTCCTCGGCATCGGGCTGAAGTGGTTACGAAGGCCACCCATCGAACTGGACCTCTCCTATGGCCGGTTGCTGGCGATACTCGGAATTTGCCTTCTGGACTGGGTCGTACAGGGCTTCGGCAGCTTTGTGCTTATCGGCTCATTCTGTCCGCTGGGAATCCGGCAACTACCTATCCTGCTGGGCGGCTACGCAATCTCATGGATGACCGGTTTCCTCGTTCTCATATCGCCGGCCGGTCTCGGCGTGAGAGAAGGCGTCTTCACGCTGATACTCAAGACGGTCGTGCCGGAGCCGCTGGCAATCATCGCCGCATTGGTCACTCGTGTCTGGATGACGGTCGGCGAGTTAACGGCAGCGCTCGTAGGATTCCTATACCTACGCATAAGATCAGTAAGGAGAAGAAGTGCCTAGAGATTCAAAGTCCAAACATCTGAGCCACCAGGTTCGGCCCGTGCAAGAGTCTGCGCGGGCCCCTTCAGAAGCAACCCTGAACCGGATCATTGTTGTCGCGCTCTTCCTGCTGCCGTTCCTGTTCTACTGGAAGTACGTTAGCGGCTCGCCGATGCTCTTCGGTACCGACTGGCTCGGGGCCGGTTCGCTGGTGATGCGCGACTTCATGGCCAACTTCATCAGGAGCCACGGAACGATCGCGTACTGGATGCCGGCGATGTTGTGCGGACAGCCCACCGGTGCCGCATTCTTCGCGGACCTCTTCTACCCGACGACATTATTGCGTCTGCTCGTGCCGATCCAGATAGTCTGGACATGGACGTTCATCATCCACCTCTTCCTTGCGGGACTGGGAACATACCTTTTTCTCAAAGAGCTCAGGGTTGCAGCCCTGCCTGCGGGGCTCGGAGGTGTCGCCTACATGCTCGCCGGGAGCCTCATCAGTCTGACCTACGCCGGACATGACGGCCGGCTCATCGGGTCGGCGCTCATGCCGATGGCACTTTTCTTCCTGCATCGGGGAATGACCCGGCGCCGGTTCTTCTACTTCCCGCTGGTCGGGCTGGTTCTGGCCTTGCAGCTCCTGTCCGGTCACCTCCAGAAGGTATACTATACCGGCCTCATCCTTGTGGCCTACTTCCTGTTCATGTTGGTATGGACGCTGCGCCGTGAGCGTTCTGCCGGCCAGGCAGTAAAGCTCTGCGTCCACTTTCTCGTCGGCCTGGGCCTCGCCCTAGCGCTGTCAGCAATCCAATACCTGCCCATATACGGCAACCTCCCCTATGCATCGCGCGGCAGCGAACGTGGCTACGCCTACGCCTCGTCCTGGTCGATGCCCGTTATCGAGACCTTCGACCTGCTGACCCCCAAGTTCTCAGGTGGTCTTGAGGCCTACTGGAGCAGGAACCCGTTCAAGCTCCACAGCGAGTACCTGGGGATAATCCCGCTGCTCTTCGCCTGCGTCGCGGTGTTCCGTCGTTGGAGAGACCGGAACACGAAGTTCTTCACCTTCTCGTTCCTCGGGGCACTCGTGTTGGCATGGGGCGGCAACACGCCGCTCTACTACATTCCCTACTACCTGCTCCCCGGCGTCAGCAAATTCCGCGGCCCGGCCATGATATTCTTCGTCGCCGCGTTTTCGCTCGTGGCGCTCGCCGGACTCGGTCTCGACTACGTGCTCCGGGAAATGAAGGAAAGTGACACCCGCAAGACAGTCAGGATAGTCATGGCCGGCGGTGCAGTCCCGCTCGTGCTGCTGTTGTTCTTGGGCCTGCTGAAGGGACCGGCTCTGTCTTTGCTCCGCTCGACTACCATCCAGACACCGGAGAAGCTTGCCGCCCTGGAAACCAACTACCCGAACATGGTCGGCGGTCTGCTCCTCGCTGCGGCCGTCGCCGCACTTAGCCTTCTGCTGGTCAAGCTGTACCTCGACCGCAAGCTGAAGCCGGTCGTCTTTGCCGCTTGCCTGGCCGCGGTCATGATTCTGGACATAGGGATATCGCTCAACCTCTGGGACGAACAGCGTGGATACATCCGTGGCGTCCCCCCGCCCAAAGAGTATTTCGCGCCGGACGAGGCCACCGCATTCCTGAAACAGGACACCGCGCTTTACCGAGTACTGCCCTGGTACTACGAACGGAGCGACGACGGCATTCTCTTCTACAACGGAGTCCAGAGTGTCGGAGGCCAGGTGCCGAACCCTCTGCAGACATACCAGGACTTCATCGGTTCAGGTTCGAGTGTGATGTTCCGGCCCGACAACTTGCTCAGCCCCAACTTCATGGACCTCGCGAACATCAAGTACGTCATCAGCCAGACTCTGCCCGATGACGCCTCGCGCTACGATACGCAGACACAACAGACAATCGCCCGGATTCGCGCGTACCTCAGCCAGCCGCGGTTCGAGCTGGCCCGCGCCGGCCAGAAGTACTCGGTCTATCGCAATAAAGACGTCCTCCCCCGCGCGTTCATCGCCCCCGGCTACCAAATCGTCACCAACAAGGAAGAACTGCTTGGGATGTTACTCCGACCCGACGTCAACCCGGCCCGGACCGTTCTACTCTACAAGGACCCGGGGTTCGTGCCCGGGCCGGACACCGTGCCCGGCACCGCGCAGGTGACGAGCTATGACTGCAACCGAATCACAATCAGTGCCAGCATGACCGCTGCCGGCTTGCTGGTTCTATCCGAGAACCTCCATCCGGACTGGAAGGCGTATATCGACGGCAAGCCGGTACCTGTTCTGCAGGCATACCATACGTTCCGCGCGGTCGCGCTCCCACCCGGGCATCATGAGATCGTATTCCAGTATGACCCAAGATACTATGAGGTCGGCGGGGCGCTGAGCCTGGCCGGCGTGGTCTTCCTGCTCGGGGCGCTCCTTTTCGGACTCTTTCGAACGCGCAACAGGCAGCCGCTGCCAGAGCGCCGGGGGTAACGCTTGGCCAAGACCGCGGAACGGATAGACCCGGAACGGTTCGATACGCGCGAGGAGTATCTTCTGTATCTCCGACACGCATTCGCGTACGAGTATGCGAAGTCCCGCATCAGACCGACAGACGAAGTCATCGAGGTCGGTTCAGGTGAAGGCTACGGCACGAACCTTCTGGCCCAGATTGCGGCAGGGGTAGTCGGACTCGACATTGACAAAACTACCGTGGAGCACGCTGAAGAGAAGTACGGCTCCGACAAGGTACGATTCTCGCTGTACGACGGAGCCAAGATCCCGTTCGCTGACCACAGCTTCAACATGGCCGTCTCTTTCCAGGTCATCGAGCACATTCGAGACGACGCCGGCCACGTCGCTCAGATCTACCGCATACTCAGGTCGGGCGGCATCCTTATCCTCACCACCCCGAACCGCAGCTATCGGCTGCATCCCGGACAGAAACCGTGGAACCGATTCCACATCAGGGAGTACGACCCCGAGCAGCTAGCGGCCGCACTCCGACAGAGCTTCTCCGACGTGTCGGTGCTGGGTATCAGGGGCAGCGACGAAGTGCAGGCGATCGAGCGGGCGCGAGTTGTCTGGGCGTTGCGGGGCGGACCGCTGAGCGCCATCCGCAGATCGCTGCCTGAACCCCTGAAGCTCTTTCTGGGTGGCGTCCTCGGGACGCTTCGAAGAGCCGCCCGCGGCCATTCGGCGCCCGATGACTTCACCGGCGCCTACGGCCTGAATGACTTCCACGTCATAAGTGAACGCGTAGAAGAAAGCCTCGACCTGCTGGCCGTCTGCCGCAAACTGTCCTGACCCCGCCAGCCGCACAAGAACAGAGGCAGCCGCAGGGCTGCCTCAACTCTGTTGACCTGACGGATCCGGCTACTCGGCCTGTTCGGTTAGCAAGCTCGCGTCGGCGCGACTGCTCCGGCCGATTATCGTGACGCTCTGCGCGTTGCGGTTGGAGCAGGCGACATAGGCGCCGTCAGCGGGCGTCCGGACAGCCATAGCTCCGGATCCGGTCCCGATGTGGTCGACGATGGTGTTATCCGAGGTGCGGACCACAAGCGCCGAACCGCCGTCGACGTCCGAAGCTACAAACAGGTATTCTCCGTCGTTCACGAAACACATGCCGGTAACGCAATTGCCCGCCACGATGGTGGCAACTACAGTTTTATCGGATGCTCGCACGACAGCTATCCTGTTGCCCCAGTACTGGGTCGCGTAGACGTACTCGCCGCCGGGCATGACCCGGACCCGGTGAGGGGTGAAACCCAGGTTGATGGTACCAACTACGGTGTTGTCCGAGGCGCGGATCTTGGTCAGTGTCGTTGACCCGACGTTGGCAGTATAGATGTACTCGCCGTCGCAGTCGATGTCTCGCGGTATGTTCCCGACTGACACGCTCGCAATGACGGTGTTGTTCGAAGTCCTGATCACGGAAACCGTATTGTCATTCTGGTTAGCCGTGTAGCAGCGGCTTCCGTCCGGCGAGAAGCACAGCCGGTGCGGGCAGGCACCGACCGGTATAGTCTTCACTACCGTATTGTCGCTCGCCCGGATCACCGACACCGCGTCATCCCGTTCGCTGGACGCGTAGACGTAATCGCCATCCGGCTTGGCTGCAATCATGTAGGGATTCGACCCGCAGGTCACGTGTGCGACCACCGAACGTCTCTCCACGTTGACTACGGTCACGTACTGCGCGGTCTGGTTCGCGACGTATGCGAAACGACCGTTGGGCAGCACTGCGATGTCAGTTGGGTCACCGGAAACCGGAATCGTGGCGATAACGGTGTCTGGATACCCGGACTGAACGCCAATGCTGATCGGGTGCTCCGGTGACAGGTCAGACTCCTTGCACGCGACATTCTGTGCCTTCACCTTCACATCGAACATGCCGGCGGACCGCCAGGCATGAGCCAGCGTCACCGGTACGCCGCTCGGCACGGGCTGGCTCCACTCCGACACCTGACCGTCACCCCATGTGACCTGGTACCGCAGGGGCAGATTCTGTCGGTCGATTGTCACCGCGGAAAAGCGATATGAGGTACCGACGTCGCCCGAACCCGGGCCGGTCGGTGCCTCTGGAGTCACGGGCGGCAGGATTCCGCAGCCCGTGACCGCTGCCATGCAGCAAACGAACGCGAGCAGACTCAGACGCTGGAGCATTGGGACCTCCTCTGTTGGATGATTCTAGAATTCACGCCGATAGCTGTCAAGCTTTTCGGAGGGCCTCCGCCAGGCCCAACCCGACACCAGAAGAATCGAAAGCTCTGCATCTGAGCGTATCTCAACCGGTTAGCTGACAG
>CAZQZR010000173.1:0-6363 GCA_964597845.1 uncultured bacterium
CTGCCGCTCGTGCTCAAGCGCATTGAGAAGGTAGAGCAAGCCAACCGGCCCCAGGAGCCGAAGAAGCCGTACCCTTACAAGGAAGAGGAAGTCACGGTCGAGAACAAAACCGCCGGCATTACGCTCGCCGGAACCTTGACCGAGCCCGACTCGGGCGGCCCGTTTCCCGCGGTCGTGCTCATCACCGGGTCGGGTCCCGAGAATCGTGACGAAGAGGTCTTCGGTCACAAACCGTTCCTGGTTCTGGCCGACTACCTGACCCGGCAGGGAATCGCGGTGCTGCGCTGCGACGACCGCGGGGTCGGCAAGTCCGGTGGTAACAGCCAAAACGCGACTACTGCTGACCTTGCGACGGATACGCGGGCCGAGTTCGAATACCTGAAAACCCGCAAGGACATCGACACGAAGCACATCGGCGTGCTCGGCCACAGCGAAGGCGGCATTATCGCGCCGATTGTGGCAAACGAAGCACCGGACGTCGCGTTTGTCGTGCTGATGGCCGGACCGGGCCTGCCGGGCGATTCCATTATCATGCTGCAGTCACAGCTCATTGCCAAAGCCGAGGGCGCGGCCGACACGACACTGGCAAAGAACGCGAAGGTCGAGCGCACGCTCCTGAACGTCGTGATGACCGAACCCGACACCGCGGTCGCGGCCGCGAAGCTCGTCCCGCTGCTCAAGCAGTCGATGGCAGAGATGAGCCCGAACGACAGCCAGGCCCTGAACTCCTCAGACCAGGCAATCGCACAGCAGGTCAAGCAAGTGCTCTCCCCGTGGTTCCGCTACTTCCTCAGCTACGACCCTCGGCCGGCATTGATGAAGCTGAAGCAACCGGTGCTGGCGATTAACGGCTCCAAAGACGTGCAGGTCGCGCCCAAAGAGAACCTCGCGGCAATCGAGGCCGCGCTCAAAGCCGGCGGCAACAAGGACTATGTGGTCAAGGAACTGCCGGGGCTTAACCACCTGTTCCAGACCGCGAATACCGGCGGGGTGAGCGAGTACGCGAAGATTGAGGAGACCATCTCGCCCTCCGCGCTCAAAGTGATGGGCGACTGGATTCTCGCGCACGTCCGCGCCGCGCACTAGCTCACTGAATCGTCTCCGCGTTTGCGACTTCGGTGCTGTTCGCAGCCGGATTGACTTAGCCGCACCAATCGGCTATTGTTGTGCATGTTCCCTCTAAGCCTTATCCTGCTGCTTTCCGGCCTCGCCCCGGCCGATTCCGGCTATCTGACCGTGAAATCGAACTCGGTCGGCATCGCGGTCTACCTCGAAGGCGACTATCTCGGACGGACCCCGGTCGAGATGCACCGGCTCAAACCCGGCAATTACTCGGTCTCAATCGTCTCTGACGACAGTCTGGAAAACGTCTACTGGCACATCCGCCAGGGCGGCATCGGAACTAAGCTCTCCTCGCTCTGGACCCTGGCGGCCATCAACGCCGGCGCCAGCTCGGTCCGGGTCGAAGCCGGCAAGGTAACCGAAGTCTCGATTGACTATGGCAAGGTGCTGAACGCTCCGACCGAGGCCAAGGTAATTGCCTGCTGCTCCGTCGGCGGCCTGTTCCTGGTCGGCGCGGTGGTCGGGTTTCTGATTCACCTGCTTGCGTTTCCCCGCTGATGGTCAAGTCCGCGGCCCTGTTCCTCCTCGCCACGCTGCTCTGGCAGGCGGGTCCTCTCGATTCTCGCTTCTCGCCTCTCGCTTCTCGCCCGGTCCCGACGCGCGAAGCCGACTTCTACCACAAACTGAACAACGGTCTGGTCGCCTGTGACCTGTGCCCGCGGCGGTGCATCATCGCCCCGGGCCAGCGCGGCGTTTGCCGGGTCAGGGAGAACCGAAAGGGCAAGCTCTACTCGGTCGTCTACGGCCATCCCTGCTCTGTCGGCAAGGAACCGATCGAGAAGGCGCCGCTGTTTCACTTCCTGCCCGGCCGCCTGCGAATTACGCTCGCCACTGCCGGCTGCAACCAGTTCTGCAAGTACTGCCAGAATTGGGAAATCTCGCAGGCCAGGCCCGAGGACGTAAAGAGCCTGGACATGACCCCGGCCGAGGTCGTGGCACTGGCCGAGAAGGAGCACGTACCGATCATCTGCTTCACGTACAGCGAACCCATCATCTTCTACGAGTACATGGTCGACATCGCGAAGCTGGCCCGGGCCAAAGGCATCCGGACCGCGGTCGTGACCGGCGGATACATCAACCCCGAACCACTGAAACAGCTCTGCACGCTGGTTGACGCCATCAAGATTGACCTTAAGGGTTTCACTCCTGAGTTCTACCAAAACGTCTGCAGCTCGACCCTGGAGCCGGTGCTCGAAGCCTGCAAGGTCGTGGCGCAGAGCCGCACGCACCTCGAACTGGTGAACCTGGTTGTGCCGGCGCTGAATGACGATACCGCGACCATCCGGAATATGTGCCGCTGGATTCGGGAGAATATCGGCGACACGGTCCCGGTCCATTTTACCCGTTTCCATCCCGAATACCGCCTCCAGAACTCGCCGCCGACGCCGATTGCGACCCTCAAAGGCGCCCTTGCGGTTGCCCGGTCCGAAAGCCTCAAGTTCGTCTACATCGGCAACGTGCCGGGGCACGAAGCCGAGAACACGTACTGCCCGAAATGCGGCAAGGCGGTCATCCGGCGCAGCGGCTACTCGATAGTCGAGAACAGCCTGAAGAACGGCAAGTGCCCCTACTGCGGTACGCGCATTCCCGGGGTGTGGCAATGAACACCGCTATAGTGTACTCGGTGCCGGCGGAGCGGGCGCGCGAGGGCGTGGGCGCGATTCTCGAAACGTCCGGGTTCTTCCAGCGGCTCCGGCCCAAGAAGAAGATCGGCATCAAGGTCCACTTCGGCGAGCAGGGTAACGATAACCACCTGCGGCCTGAATTCGTCCGCGCCGCCGCGGTCGCCGCCAGTTACTACAACCTGCAGCCGGTTGTCATCGAAACTACCGCCCTCTACCGCGGCCGCCGCCAGGAAGCCACCGAGCACCTGAAACTCGCCCATGAACACGGCTTCACGATGGCGGACATCCTCGCCCCGATCGAGATACTCGACGGCCGGCGAGGCGAGAAATCCTACAAGGTGCCGCTCGACTCCGAACTCGTCCCGGTCGCCCGCCTTGCCCACGGCCTGCGCCGACTCCGCTACGTCATCAACCTCGCCCACTTCAAAGGACACTTCGTCACGGGCTTCGGCGGAGTCTTCAAGAACCTCGCCATGGGCCTTGCCGCCAAAGCCGGCAAGCTCGAAATGCACTCCCACTCCAAACCCCGGATCGACCCGGAAAAGTGCACGAGCTGCGGCGACTGCGTGGACTACTGTCCTAACCACGCCATTAACTACGTCCAATACGTCGCCAAGATCGGCCGCAGTTGCACCGGCTGCGGTGGCTGTCTCACCATCTGCAAACAGAACGCCATCCGTATCAACTGGGACGCGGCCTCCGAGACCATCCAGCTCAAGATGGTTGAATACGCGAAGGCTGTCCTTGACGGCCGCGAGCTCATTCACCTAAACTTCTGTCTCAACATTACCCCTAACTGCGACTGTTACCCCCAGAACGAGAAACCGATCATGCCCGACGCCGGCCTGTTCGGCTCCCTCGACCCGGTCGCCTGCGAACAGGCCGCCTGGGACCGCCTCGCCCCGAAGCTGAAAGAACTCTATCCTCACCTCCGACCCGAACTCCTCATCGAAACCGCGGCCCGCCGTGGCCTCGGCACGCGCCACTACCGCCTCGTCGAACTATGAGCCCCGCTACTCCGTCCCCTGTCCTCCAAACCGACGTCCGTCTCGACCTCTTTGAAGGCCCGGTCGAGTTACTCCTGTACCTGGTGCGCAAGAACGAGTTGGATGTCATCGACGTGCCGGTAGGCCGCCTGACCGATGACTTCCTCGTCTCGGTACGCCAGGCCCACGAACTGGACATGGAATCGGCATCGGATTTCCTGATCATGGCTGCAATCCTGCTCCGGCTGAAGACCCGCGCCCTGCTTCCGCGCAGTCCGGAAGAGGACCTGACCACCCCGACCGTCAGCCTCGAACAAATCCTGGACGAGTTCCGCCGATACCAGCAGGTCGCCCGGCTCCTTTCCGATAAGGAGTCGGAACGCCGGCTGCTGTACCCACGCGTCGGCGAGTCGCCGCGCTCCAAGCTCGCTGAGAGCGAAGACGTCATCGCCCTCACCGCCGCGTTCAAGCGGGTTCTGTCCCGGCTCACGCCCGACCGCGTCGCCCAGATTGCACCCCCGAAGGTCCGGCTCGAAGACAAGCTTGCCGACCTGCGCCGCATCATCCGCGAACGAAAGTCGGTGGACTTCGAGGAGGTCGTGACCGGGACCACGGTTTCCGAAGTAATCGTCCTGTTCATCGCCGTGCTGGAACTGGTCCGGCTCGGCGAACTCCGGGTCCGCCAGGAGGCCGAATTCGGCACTATTCGACTGGAACTCCGTGAACCCGAGCCCGAGGTAGGCGGCCAGACGACCCGGAAACCGGAATAGAACCGCCAAGAAGGAGAACGAGAATTGCCAAGCCCGAATCCGCCTTTCACTATTCACCATTCTCAGTTCACCATTTCGCCGGCCGCCGGGCTTTACCCCTTGCCCTTTCCGGTCTAAGATTAAGTGTTTCCAACTGAGAACCCGGAACCATGAAGGTATTCACTATCGGCACCGACCATCGTACGCACTACGACTTTGCGCGACTGCTGGTCAAGTACGGAGTCGAGGTGATATTCGACGTCCGCCGCACTCCGGAGTCGCACGAACAGCACTTCCGCCGCGACGGACTGCAGGCGCTCGCCGCCGCTCAGGGCATTGATTACATCTACATGGGAAACGAGCTCGGCGGGCCCCGGGATGCAAATTACACGCAGTGGACCGGTGCCGACGATTTCAAGCGCGGCATTGACATCATCCGCACCAAGGCGTCCAAACGGGCTTGCTGCATCCTCTGCGCCGAACGCACGCCGGAAAACTGCCACCGCCGGACCATCGGCGAGCACTTGTCGAAACTGGGCATCGAGGTCGTCCACATCCTCGACGAAACGTCGGTCTGGACCGCTCCGCCGCCCTCTCCTCCCTCGCCTCACGCCCCCCGTCCCGGTCGCGGTCGCTGGCGCCGCCCCGGTCCGCGCTGATGCGTCCGCCCTCCGATTCTGCCGATCTGCAATCTGCAATCTGCAATCTCAAGTCCACCCTGGGCGCGGTCGTCCTCGCCCATAACTACCAGACTCCGGATATCTACGACGTCGCTGACTTCATCGGTGACTCGCTCGAACTGGCCCGGCAGGCCCGCACCGCGGGCGCGCGGCTGATTGTCTTCTGCGGGGTCCGGTTCATGGCTGAAACCGCAAAGCTGGTCAACCCGGAAGCCCGGGTCATCCTCGCCGCTCCGGACGCCGGCTGCAGGATGGCCGACACGATAACGGCAGAAGCCCTGCGCCTGAGAAAGCGGGAACTGGGCGATGTGACTACCGTCGCCTACGTCAATACCCCGGCCGACGTCAAAGCCGAGTCCGACATCTGCTGCACGTCCGCCAATGCGGTCAATGTCGTGAAGTCGTTGCCGCAGGACAAACGTATCCTCTTTGTGCCTGACCGCCATCTCGCCGCATATGTTGCCCGCGAAACCGGCCGCCCGCTTCTGGATTCCGGTCCGCCATTCGCCATTCGCCATTCGCCATTCGCCATTATTCCGTGGGATGGTTTCTGCTACGTCCACGCTTCCTTCAAGCCTGAGGACGTCGCGCGCGCCCGCAAGGAGCATCCCGGCGCCTTCGTCGTCGTCCACCCGGAATGCCCGCTGGCGGTAATTGACGCCGCGGATGCGGTTGCCTCGACGTCCGGCATGCTTCGGCTGGCAAAAGAACACGGGGCCGTCGTGCTCGGCACCGAGGCCGGGATGTGCGACCGCATCCGGCGAGACCTGCCTGACACGGAGTGCTGGCCCCTGCGCCGGACCGCGCTCTGCCGGAACATGAAAATCACGCGTCTTGAGAACGTGCTCGCCGCCCTCGAAGGCTCGGTCCCGGAAATCCTCGTGCCCGAACCCATCGCCGCCCGCGCCCGCCTCGCTCTCGACCGCATGATGGCAGTCGTCTCGTAACCTGTAACTCGCGACCCGCAACTCGTAACCCGTCACCGTTCTGCCAAACCGCAGCGAGAACGTCAGGCTCTGTCCGTAGCGAGAACGTTACATGGGCCTCGCCGGTCGGCGGTCTATTCCTCACGTGCGGCTCTGGCGATACATATCTCATTCTCGTCGGACCGCAAGCCGTAAGCTGTAAGCCGTCAGCCCTCATCCGCATCCGCTCGACCAACTCGACCATCCGGTCATGCCGCGCCTTGACATCGCTCAGA
>CAZQZR010000174.1:0-6258 GCA_964597845.1 uncultured bacterium
TGAAGGTCATCGTCACGATTTTCGGTCGGCCCACACCGATTGACCTGGACTTCCTTGATGTCCAGCCAATCTAGGAGGAGCGAGTAATGGTTAAGAAGGTTGCGGCGGTCGTGCGACTCCAGATCCCGGCCGGCCAGGCAACCGCGGCACCGCCGGTTGGCCCGGCCCTGGGCCAGCACGGAGTGAACATTGCGGAGTTCATCAAGTCCTTTAACGAGGCGACCCGCAAGGAAACTCCGGGCATGGTGATCCCGGTCGTCCTGACCGTGTACTCGGATCGGAAGTTCACGTTCGTCACCAAGACCCCACCCGCGTCCGTACTCCTAAAGCAGGCGGCCGGTCTGGCCAAGGGTTCGGGAGAGCCGAACCGGGCCACGGTTGGAACGGTCAGCCGCAAGGCGGTCCGGGAGATTGCAGAACGGAAGATGAAAGATTTGAACGCGGCGGACATTGACGCCGCGATGAAGATTATCGAAGGCACGGCCCGCGCGATGGGCATGAACGTGGCGGAATCATGAAGCGCCACAGCAAGCGGTTCCGTTCACTGGCGGAGAAACTCGAGCACCAGCAGCTCCACCCGTTGGTCGAAGCGGTGCAACTGGTCAAGACGAACGCCACGGCCAAGTTCGATGAGTCGGTCGACATTGCCATCAAGCTGGGAATCGACCCGAAGAAGACCGACCAGCTCGTCTCGGGCACGGTCTCGCTGCCCAACGGCACCGGCAAGCAGGTGAAGGTGCTGGTTTTCGCCAAGGGCGAGAAGCAGGACGAGGCGAGGGCGGCCGGGGCCGACTTCACGGGTTTCGAGGACCTGGTCGAGAAGGTCCAGGGCGGCTGGTTCGACTTCGACGTCGCGGTCGCTACGCCGGACACGATGTCCGCAGTCGGCCGGCTGGGCAAGATGCTGGGACCGAGGGGCCTGATGCCGTCGCCCAAGACCCAGACCGTGACGTTTGACATCACGCCGACCGTGAAGAGCCTGAAGGCGGGCCGGATCAAGTACCGCACGGACAAGACCGGCAACATCCACGCGTTGGTGGGCAAGGCCTCGTTTGAGCCGGAGAAGCTGTCCGAAAACGTTCGCAGTTTCGTCGGCGAAGTAGTCCGGGCCAAGCCGGCGACGGCCAAGGGGCAGTTTGTGCGCAACATCGTGATATCGTCGACGATGGGCCCGGGTGTGAGAGTCGACGTCCGCGAGTTCCTTGAGACCGCGAGGAAGGAAGGCTAGTCATGCCTAAACAAGAGAAGGTAGATGCGGTTGTCGGCCTGAAGGACAAGATCGGCCGGGCGTCGGCGCTGTACTTCCTTGATTTCACGAAGCTCGCCGCCAACGACTTCAACGCGCTCCGCCGGAAGCTGGGCGAGTCGAAGGTCGCGGTCCGCGTAGTGAAGAACCGGCTGGCGCTGCGGGCGCTGACCGAGAGCGGCGTGTCGGCCGACATCGAGAAGCTGCTGTCCGGGCCGACGTCGATGGTGTTTGCCGGCGATGATCCGGTCGCTCCGGCCCGGGTAATCCGCGAGCAGATGAGGAAGATGGCGGCCCTGAAGGTGAAGGGCGCTTACCTGGACCGGGTGCTGTATTTGGCCGACCGGTTCGACTTCATCGCGGCGCTGCCGACCAAGCACGAACTGCACGCGCAGGTCGTCGGCGTACTCGAAGGTCCGATCTGGGGACTGGTCATGGGCCTCGACGGGCTGCTGTCAGAGTTGGTTTGGGTGCTCGACCAGGTCAAGGATCGGCCGCCGGATGCGGCGCCGGTCCCCGAGGCCCCGGCTCCCGAAGCGCCGGTTGCCGCGTGAGACTGGAGTTGAGAATAGCATTGCTGCTTCTAGACGAGGTATCGAAAGGAATGCCGCGGCCGTTTGCGGCAGTTTAACAGTCCAGGAGGATTGATGGCGGAAAGCAAAATCCAGCAGGTCATCGAAACGATTGAGGGCCTGACAGTTACCGAATTGGCAGAGCTGGTGAAGACCCTGAAGGATAAGTTCGGCGTATCGGCGCCGGCGTTCATGGCGGCCGGGCCGATGCCCGCGGGCGGCGCTGCCGCTCCGGCCGAGGCCAAGGCCGAGGAACAGACCGAGTTCACCGTGACGCTCGTTTCGGTCGGCGACAAGAAGATCCAGGTGCTCAAGGAACTGCGCGCGCTTACGCAATTGGGGCTGAAGGAAGCCAAGGACATGATCGACAAGACCCCGAGCGTGGTCAAGGAGAATGTGCCGAAGGAAGAGGCCGACAAGATCAAGGCGAAGCTGGAAGAAGTCGGAGCCAAGGTCGAGGTCAAGTAGACGCGGCGAGTGACGAAGGTCGGCATCACGGTTCGTGAGTCGCAGGCGGTTTTTCCGGTTATCGGCCAATGACGGGGGAGGCTCGCAGAATGGAAAACCTAGACTTCTCCAGGAGCAGTACTCACTTAGAGATTCCGAGTCTGCTTTCGCTGCAGCTCGATTCGTTCCGGGAGTTCGCCCAGTTCGACACTGAACCGGCCCGGCGCGAGCCGCGCGGTCTGGAGGGCGTGCTGCGGGAGACGTTCCCGATTGAGGACGCTCACAAGAACTTCCGGCTGGAGTACGTTGGCTACAATTTCGGCGAGCCGAAGTACTCGCCGGACGAGGCCATGGCCAAGGGCGTCAATTACTCGATGCCCCTCAAGGTCATGTTCCGGATGGTCAAGAAGGAGTTCACCCCCGTCGAGGGACAGGCCGGACCCGGCACCGAGAAGGTCAAGGACATCCTCGAACAGGAGGTCTTTGTCTGCGAGCTGCCCTGGATGACAGCGAGCGGCACGTTCATCATCAACGGCGTCGAGCGGGTGATCGTCAGCCAGCTCCACCGGTCACCGGGCGTGTACTTCTCCCGCGACGGCGACGAATTCTCGGCGCTGCTGGTTCCGCTGCGCGGCGCCTGGTTCGAGCTGCTGGTGGACAAGCATAACTCGATGGTCGTTCTGCTCGACCGGAAGCGGCGGATTTCGGCCGCGACCTTCATGCGGGCGATCGGCTATTCCCACGAAGACGTCATCGAAAAGCTCTTCCGGGTCGTCCAGCAGGCGTTCGCGCCCGGACAGGTCGTCGCCCGCCACATCAAGTCCGAGTCGGGCGAATCCTGGGCGCGCGCCGGCGAGTACGTGACCGAAGGGCTGCTCGATTTCCTGTCGTCCAAGGGCGTCACCGAAGGGTGGGTCGTGGACGGCAGCCCGGCGGGGCTCGACATTGTCGCCAATACGCTGCGCGCCGACCGGACGACGTCGAAGGAAGACGCCATCAAGCGGATATACTACCGCCTGCGTTCGATCGCGCCGCATTCGATTGAACTCGCCGAGTCGGTTATCCTGGGCATGCTCTTTGACAAGCGGCGGTTCGACCTCGGTGCGGTCGGCCGGTACAAGCTCAACCAGCGGCTGATGGCCAAGGTGCCGCTCGCTGAGACCGGGCTTCTGCAGAAGGACGTGCTGACGATTGTCTCGCACATACTGCTGTTTGCCGGCGAAGGCAGGCTCTACCAGATCCGGTATCAGGCCGGCTCAGCCGATGAACGGGACAAGGCGTTCGCCGAGCTCAAAGAGCAGGACCTGCTGCCCGATCGGTATCACTGGTACGAGCGCCGGGCCGAACTCGAGATGACCTATTACGAGGAGAGCCGCGGCAAGCGCGCCGAGAAGATCATCGGCGCCAGGGGCCCGAAGATGGTGGCCGAGCCGATCCGTTACCAGGCCGACGACGTCGACCACCTGTCGTCCCGCCGCGTGAAGCGCGTGGGCGAGCTGCTCGAGAACCAGTTCCGCACGGCGCTGATGCAGCTCGCGCAGAACATCCGCGAGCGGGCCGCGTTCATCGACGACAGCCTGCTGACGCCCCAGGAGCTGGTCAATACCCGGGTCGTGGCGAATGCCATCATGCAGTTCTTCACCCAGAGCCAGCTTTGCCAGTTCATGGAGCAGACGAATCCTTTGACCGAGCTGACGCACAAACGCCGGGTCTCGACGCTCGGGCCGGGTGGCCTGACCAAGGAGACCGCGGGTTTCGAGGTGCGGGACGTCCACTACTCCCACTACGGGCGGATCTGCCCGATTGAGACGCCGGAAGGTCCGAACATCGGCCTGATTTCGACCGTTGCCACCTACGGCAGGGTCGACCAGTACGGGTTCATGACTACTCCTTACTGGCGCGTGAGCGACGGCAAGGTGATGGTCGGCAAGGGCCGGGAGATATATCTCAACCCGGACGAAGAGGATCACTATGCGATTGCCCAGGCGACGAGCAAACTGACGCCCGAACATCGTTTCGCCGATGAGGACGTCATCTGTCGGCGCAAGGGCGACGTTGTGTCACTGCCGCCCGACCAGGTCGACTTCATGGACGTGTCGCCAAAGCAGATTTTCGCCCCTTCGACGGTGATGGTGCCGTTCCTGGAGCACGACGACGCCGACCGGGCTTTGATGGGCGCCAATATGCAGCGCCAGGGCGTGCCGCTGCTGCTGCCGGAGAAGCCGCTCGTGGCGACCGGAGTCGAGGGCAAATTCGCGGCCGAGTCGGGCGCGATCCTGCTGGCCCCGGACGACGGAGTGGTCGTCCGGGTGGACGCGCGCACTGTCGTCCTGCGCAGCGACCGCGGGCTGACCGAGTTCAAGCTCCGTAAGTACAAGAAGTCGAACCAGTACACCTGCCTGTCCCAGCGGCCGGTCGCGCGGGCCGGGGACCGCGTCAAGAAGGGCGATTTGCTGGCGGACGGACCGGCCACCCAGGACGGCCAGCTCGCGCTGGGCCGGAACGTGCTCGTCGCGTTCGTGCCGTGGCGGGGCTACAACTACGAGGACGCGATTATCGTTTCCGAGGAGCTGATCAAGGAAGACGGCTTCACTTCGATCCAGATCCTGGAGTTCGAAATCCAGGCCCGCGAAACCAAGCTGGGGTCGGAAGAAATTACCCGTGACATCCCGGGCGCGACCGAGGACGAGCTGCGCAACCTGGATGAGTTCGGGGTGATCCGGCTCGGGGCCGAGGTCGGGCCTGGCGACATCCTGGTCGGCCGGATTACGCCCAAGGGCGAGACCGAGTTTACGCCCGAGGAGCGGCTGCTGCGCGCGATCTTCGGTGAGAAGGCGGCCAACGTCCGGGACACGTCAATGCGCGTGGAGCCGGGCGTATTCGGCGTCGTTATCGAGCAGCGTATCCTCTCCCGCAAACTTGGGGACCCGATGAACCGGCGGCTCGAAAAGGAACGTGTGGCCGAGGCCGGTCACCGGCACGACCTCAAGAAGGAGTTCCTGCAGGAACGCCGCGACGAGAAGTTGCGGGCGGTGCTCAGGGGACAGAAGGCGGCGGCCAACGCCAAGGACAGCCGGGGCCAGATTCTGCACAAGGCCGGCCAACCGATGACCGACGAGTTCCTGCGGTCCGAGGGGTTCACTGACGTTCATAACCTCGAGCAGCTCGTATCGAACCCGAAGCTCCAGATGGAGATCCGGTCGGCGATGAAGGCCTACGATGACGCGCTGACCGAAGCCGAAAAGGAACGGAAGCAGGAGATCGACCGCGTGTCGCGCGGAGACGAACTGCCGCACGGCGTGCTGAAGTGGATCACGATTTTCATCGCCCAGAAGCGAAAGCTGGCGGTAGGCGACAAGATGGCCGGCCGCCACGGCAACAAGGGCGTGGTTTCGAAGATACTGCCGGTCGAAGACATGCCCTACATCTCGGTCGAGGCCGAGAGTAAGGACGCGAGCGAGACGGTCCGCGGCATGCGCGGTATGCCGGTCGACATGATACTGAACCCGCTGGGTGTGCCTTCCCGCATGAACCTCGGGCAGGTCCTCGAGACCCATCTTGGCTGGGCGGCAAAGGTGCTCGGCTACCAGGCGTTCTGCCCGGTGTTCGAGAGCGCGACGCCGGAAGAGATCAAGGTGGAACTGCGGAAGGCCGGGTTGCCCGAGGACGGCAAGATCGTGATGTACGACGGCCGGACCGGGAACCGGTTCGACGGCACGATTACGGTCGGCATGATGTACATGGTCAAGCTCATCCACATGGTCGACGACAAGATTCACGCCCGTTCGACCGGCCGCTACTCCCTGATTACCCAGCAGCCGCTGGGCGGCAAGGCGCAGTTCGGCGGCCAGCGGTTCGGTGAAATGGAAGTCTGGGCACTCGAGGCTTACGGCGCCGCCCACGCCCTCCAGGAAATGTTGACCATCAAGTCCGACGATGTCGAGGGACGGAGCGCGCTCTACGAGTCGTTGATTCGCGGCAAGAACCCGCCCC
>CAZQZR010000175.1:0-6238 GCA_964597845.1 uncultured bacterium
ACGGGCACGCCCAGTTCCATCACAATCGGAATCAGCACGCCGCCCTTGGCCGTGCCGTCGAGCTTGGTAATGACGAGACCGGTCAACCCGAGCTGTTCGTTAAACGCCGCGGCCTGACGCAGACCGTTCTGCCCCACGGTTGCATCGAGCACCAGCCAGACTTCATCCGGGGCCCCGGGCTTCACCTTCGCGCAGACCCGCTTTATCTTGACGGCCTCGTCCATCAGGTCCTTGCGCGTGTGGAGGCGGCCCGCGGTGTCAACCAGCACGACGTCGATCTTCTTCAGTACCGCCTTCTGGATCGCGTCGAACGCAACCGCGGCTGCATCCTGCCCCTGTACCGATGAGACAATCTCGACCCCGGCCCGCTCCGCCCATATCCCCAGTTGTTCGGCCGCGGCATCGCGATACGTATCCGCCGCGGCGACGACCACCCGCTGACCCTGGTCGGCAAAGAGGCGGCACAGCTTGCCGATGGTTGTGGTCTTGCCCGACCCGTTCACGCCGACAACCATCACGACCAACGGCGACTGGGGCTTGGGGCTTGGGGCTTGAGGCTTGGGGCTTAAGAGTCGGGCGATTTCGGTTTCGAGAACCAGGCGCCGGTCCCCGGTCGCGCGCTTCACCTTCTCAACCAGGATCTCGCTCGCCTTGACCCCGACGTCGGCGGCGAGCAGCGCCTCTTCGAGTTCCTCGGTGTTGGCTGCAACCAGCAGCCGCTGGAACACCTGGCGGGTCTTGGCGAGGCCACTCGCCAGCTTCTTGAAACCGGCCCCGATCCGAGCGAATGGATTCACGAACTAGCTCGCGGCGAACCAGGAGAATAGTGAATAGTGAATGGAGAATTGTGAAACCCGAATCCCTCTTTCACTCTTCACTATTCTTAATTCACTATTTCCGTCTGCTGCGTCTCCCGCCGGTAGTCGGTCAGGCTGACCGATACCAGCGTCGAGATGCCGGGCTGCTCCGCGGTGACGCCGAACACCACGTCGGCGCGCTCCACGGTGAGCCGATTGTGCGTGATGATGACTACCTGGGTCTTATCCGATATGCCCTTGAGATAGTCGGCAAAACGGCCGACATTGGCGTCATCAAGCGGCGCGTCCACCTCGTCGAGGAAGCAGAACGGCGCCGGTTTCACCCGGTAGAATGCAAACAACAGCGACACCGCGAGCAGCGCTTTCTCGCCGTCGGAAAGCTGTTCGAGCCGCTTCGGATTCTTGCCTCTCGGTTTGGCGATGATGCCGATCTCCGATTCGAGCGGGTTAGCGTCGTTCGTCATCACCAGGTCCGCCTCGCCCTCGAGAAACAGGGTCTGGAAAATCTCACGGAAGTGGCCGCGCACTTCGCTGTAGGTGACGGCAAACTGCTCCTGCGCATGCCGGTCAATCTCGGTCATGGTGCTTTCGAGGTTCCCCTTGGCCACGGCCACGTCCTCGCGCTGTACCGTCAGTTTCTCGAGGTCCGACTTCTCCTGCGCGTACTCCTGCGCGGCAAGCGGGTTCACCTGCCCGAGCGCTTCGAGCCGGTGCCGGACCTGGGCCAGCCGTTCGTCCGCGCCCTCCATCGCTTCGGGCTGGAACGCAGCGATGTCGGTCCCGTAACTGGACTTCGCCTCTTCGCTGATGGCGGCGAACCGCTGGTTCAACTCGTAGAGCTTCAGCCGCTGCTCCATCAGGACGTTCTGGTTCCGTTCCTGCGACTGGCGCAGCTCGACGAGGTTCGCCTCCAGCGCCTCCTCGGCCCGCGCCAGTTCGCCGATATGCAGCTTCCCGGTCTCGGCATCGAGGTCGGTCAGAATGGCGCGCGCCTGCTCAATCTCGGCGGCCCGTTCGCCGATTTCCTTTTCCAACCCCGCGCTTTCGGCGCGGTTGCGCTCCGTCGCCACCGCGTAGTCCTGCAGCCGGCGCCGGCCGTCGTCAATCTGGCGCTTGGCAAACGCATTCTCTGCCTCAAGCCGGGACCCGACCTGACGCGCCTCGGAGAGCTCGGCCAGCGCCTGCGACGACAACTCCAGCCCGGCCTTGACCTGCTCTTCAAGTCTGCGCGCGTCCGCCTCGGCCTGCCGGAGCGCGCCGGTGCCGGCCTGGGTCCGCGTCTCAAGCTCGCCGCCGGCAGCGGCAAGCGCGGCTCGTTTCTCCTCGGCTGCCCGCGTCTGGGCCGCGGCCGCGTGCTGCGCGGCCCTGAGCCGTTCCACGTCCCGGCCCAGCTCCTCACCGGTCGCGGCAACTAGTGCCAGCGAGGCATCGAGCGATGCCTTCTCGCGCCCGGTTTCACCGACATCGAACTCGACTTGCCCGATTTCCTTCTCAAGATCCTCGCGGCGCTTTGCCAGCGCGGCTTCGCTTTCCGCTATCCCGGTAAGCTCCGCCTCAATCGCGGCGAACCGCTCGCTCTTGTCGTGAATCGCCCGTCCCGCGCTCAGCCGCCCGCTCTCCCGGCCTTCAATTACCAGCCGCCCGTCGGAAAACCGGCACATTCCGTCCTGCGTGACAAACGACCAGGCCGGGAATTGCTGTGCCAGCCGGCCGAGCTCGCCGGCGCTCGCGGCCACCAGGCAACCATTGACTAGCGCATGCAATGCGGCCGGCGCCTCCGGTTTCACCTTGACAAACCCGGACAAGGGCCCAATGCAGGCCGGATCCGAGGGCAAGCCTTCGGACTCGTGCGCCTGAACCCCTGAACCCCTGAACCCCTGGACCCCTTCTGCGACGAGGAAACCGAAGCGCAGGTCAGGATGCGCCTCGGCCAGCTCCACGACCTTATCCGGCCCGGGCAGGTCCGCGACGAGGAAATCTACGACCGAGTAGAGCGCCGCCTCGCACGCCCGTTCCCACCCGGACGTCACTTCGAGAAACGCGCCCGCCTCGCCGCGCAGAGCCTCGTCCAGCGCCACCCGGCTCACCTCGGCCTGCTCGCTCGCAATCCCGGCGCGCAGCACCGCCAGGTCGGTTTCCAGCCCGGCCCGCTCGTCACGCAGCTTCGCATCGTCCGCGCGCAGCCGGTTCCGGTCGTCTCGGGCCCGGGCGAAGTCCGCGCGCAGGACTTCGAGTCGTTTGCGACCCGTCTCGATTGCCGCCGCAGCCGCGGCGACCTTCTGCTCGATTTCCGCTCTTTGCGCGTCGTTCTTTGCCCTTCGTTCCCTGACCGCGCCTGCCTCACCGGCCAACCGTTCGACGGTTTCGCGCTGGTTGTCAATCGTCGCATCGAGCCTTGCCAGGTCCTGCCGGCCGCCCTGCTCCTGTTCCAGTTGTTCCTGGACCTGCTGCCGGAGCGCGGCCTCGTGGCTGCGCAGCCCGTACAACTGCTCCTCGAGCGACTGCACCAAGGCCCGCTGACGGTCGAGCTTCTCCTGTGCCTGCGCCTGTCGCTCGTTCGCCTCGGCCAGTCGAGCGAGGGTCTGCTCGAACGTTTGCTCCGTCTGTCGCACGTTCTCCGAAAGCGCGGCTCGCTCGGTCTCGGCTTGTCCGATCGCGCTCGCAAGGAACTCAATTCGCTGCCGCGCGAGCAGGTCCCGGCCTTCGAGGTCCGAGACCACCTGCCGCTGAGCCTGCACCTTGGCGGCGAGTTCATCCTTCAACGCCTGCAGGTCCCGCACCCGGCCGCGCTGGGTCTTCAGCTCCTCATCCAGCCGCCGGATTTCCGCCACGCGTGCGGCCTCGGCCTGCTCCAGCGCATCGGTGTCGGCCTGGGTCCGCCCGAGGTCGCGCTGCATCGCGTCATAGTCGGCCTTGAGCTCCAGCAGCCGCAGCCCCTTCTCCTCGGTCTTCAGCTTGTCGAACGCCCGGAGCCGGCCCGCCTGCCGCTGCAGGCTGCGCACGTACCGCTCGCGTTCGGCGATGATGTCGTCGAGCCGCGTCAGGTCGCTTGCGGTCAGTTCGAGCTTGCGCAGGCAGTCGGCCTTGGCATCCTGGTACTTGGCCAGCGACGCCGCCTCTTCGAACATCTTCCGAATGTTGCCGGAAATGATCTCGCGCATCTGGCGCAGGTCGAATATCGAATAGGCCTTGGTGCCGGCCCCGGCCGATAAGAAGACGTCCTGGATGTCGCGCAACCGGCACGGCTGCTTGTTCAGGTAGTACTCACTCTCCCCCGACCGGAAGTAGCGGCGGCGGATTTCCACCTCCGAAACCCCCGACCCCTGACCCCCGACCCCTGAGCCCTCGCCCGCTTCGGGCGACTCCATCACCAGCTTCACCTCGGCGTAGTTCACCGGCGCTACCGTGGCCGTGCCGCCGAATATCAGGTCCTCGTTCTTGGCGCAGCGCAGCGTCGTGAAAGACTGCTCGCCCAGGACCCAGCGGAGCGCGTCGAGGACATTGGTCTTGCCGCAGCCGTTCGGCCCGATGACCGCGTTCATGCCCGGCGAGAACCGCAGCGTCACTTTGTCCTGGAAAGACTTGAACCCGATGAGCTGGAGCTCTTTTATTCGCACTTCGGGCTAAACTATAGGAACGGACACAGGCAAGTCAACAGCAACGAAGGTCGAGGTTAAGGTCGAGGTCGAGACCGGCTCAACCTTAACCTTAGCCTTTCCTCTTCAGCGGACGGCGGTGCGCGGACGGAGCGTGGGGCGTTCAAAGCGGCTGAACATGACGATAAGCAGGGCGAGCACGGCTGCCGGCCCGACAAGCCAGATGGGCCGCTCCAGCCACCAACCTGCAGAACCGGGAGCCGAGCCCGGGAACCCGACCATCGCGAGTACCCCGAACACGACCGCATACGCGGTGATGTGCCAGAGGTAGATGGTCATGATTACGCTGTTCGCCGCAATTACCGTCTTCCACGGCCCGGGCCGCGCCAGCCAGCGGTTCACCCACCCGCGCAGGTACATCACCGCGCCCACCAGCCAGCACGTCAGCGCCAGGATGCAGATGGTCGGCGGCGACATGTTGGATCCCCGCTCGAACCCGGTCGAGACCATACTCTTAGGATACGAACCGACGTGGGTCAGCACCAGCAGCGCGGCCAACCCGCCCAGGGCAATCGCCAGGTGCGTGCGCCGGCGGGCGCGGGCCAGCGTGCCGTCGGCGTAGAAGAACCCGAGTTGGTGCGCAACGAGCCACACGAAAGCCATATTCAGCCACCCGGCCACCGGCACCTTGGCAGCGAGGTGCACAACGTCAACCCCGGCCGCCAGTAACACCATCACGGCAATCGCCGCTATCCCGAACCGCAGGTGGAGACTCCGCATCAACGGAGTCAGTGCCGTGATGACCAGATAGACAACAAGGAACCAGAGCGGCCCGAAGAGCAAGACCGTGGACCTGATGTGCACCGGCTTGAGCACTCCGGCCAGGTGCAGGAATAAAAGCACCACGAGCCAGACTCCGAGGAAGACCGCGGTGGGTTTGAGCAGCCGAACGAGGCGGGAACGCAGGAAGGAAATCACTGTCGCGCCCCGGCGCAACGTACTTTCCATGGACGTGAAGTTCGAGAACCCGCCGATGAAAAAGAAGACCGGCATCACCTGCAGCAACCAGGTCGTGCACCACAGGCCGGGCACGAGACCGACCGCGTTGCGGACGCTGAGCGCGCCATCCTTCCACCCGACGAGCGCACTCAGCCAGTGGCCGAGCACCACGACGGTGATGCTTGCGGCCCGCAGAAAATCAACGTAGCGGTCGCGCGAAGCCGGCGTACCTGCGGCAAGCTCGTCCAGTCTCATATCCTGCCTGACTGCTCCCCGCCGTTCTTCCCGACTCGGCCGGGAGCGCCGAACCTCCTTGCTCAGCCTGGTGCTGAGCCACGGCTCATCGATACGGATGCAGGCCTAGACTATAATAGCGGACAAGTACAAGTCAAGTAGCAGCGGCCGGACTCCAGTGACCGGTCTGCAGTCCGCCGGTACCGGACTTGCGTCGCGGCCGGAAGCCTAGGCGCGCGGCTGTGTGGCGAGGAAACGATTCAAGCCGACGCGCCGGATTCTGTCAAGGTTGGGACGATATGCCGGGAGCAGCTTCTTGCACTCCGTGGCCTCGTCGCACTCCCAGCAGCCGGTGAGCTTCTGCTTCTGGGCGCAGCGCCGAATCTTGCACCACGGGTTCCCGCCGCCGCCCGCTGAAGAGGAGAGGCTAAGGTTAAGGCTAAGGTTAAGCCGGTCTCGACCTCAACCTTGACCTCGACCTTCGTTTTCTCCGCGCAGCTCGCGCCGCAACGCCTTGGCCGTCTCGGACACTGTCTTCTTGTAGGCGAAGCACGTCAGGCACCGCGCCCCGCAATATCCGAGGGCCTCGAC
>CAZQZR010000176.1:0-6204 GCA_964597845.1 uncultured bacterium
CTGGTGTGTCGTAGTGCCCGACTTCACTCGGATGCGCCGGGTCGGACACTGAGATGACCCGCAAACCGGCAGAGTAGTCCGCGACATAGGCATAGTTCCCGGCAACGGCCACGCCATTGGCATAGCCTGGTGTGTCGTAGTACCCGACTTCACTCGGATGCGCCGGGTCGGACACTGAGATGACCCGCAAACCGGCTTCATCGTCCGCGACGTAGGCATGGTTCCCGGCAACGGCCACGGCACGGGCCTGGCTTGGTGTGTCGTAATACCCGAGCCTTGCCGGAGCTGCAGGATTGGTGACATCCCAGATTTCCAGACCTGCCACATCCGCAGCAATGTACAGCCGGTTCGCCTGATAGCAGAGACCATCGACTAATCCGCGCGTACGTATCGCGTCAGAGAGTCTCTGCGGCTGGGCCGGGTTTGACACGTCAAGCACGTACACACCTCCGCCCGACCCGCAGAAGGCCAGGTTGCGGCTCGCATCATGGGCAACCGCATACGACGGCCCGAACGGCCAACTGCCCTTTTCCCGGCAGTTGAGCGAGTCCTGCGCCACTGCCGCGGAAACCAGAACTACGAACACCACGACTGTCTGCATCTTCCTCATCTTGCTCCTCCCAAATTCTGATTCAACCTCCCTAGTCGACTTGGGACACGACCCGGAACTCCAGGAGAGTTTCGGTCATGTCCCGCGCCGCGGGCACGCGGCGGATTTCATCGTGTCATTGGTATCATGGTAAGCTGCAAATACCCATTGTCAAATTGCCCCGGCCCGGATTTGACTTGGCCGGACGCACTTCTGGACTTGAGGACGACATTGCTCAGGAGCCGACATGACCGCCACGAAGGTACGAAAGACGAACTAGACGAATAGGTCCGGAGCGGGTGCAGTTGACCGCCGAGCACAGACCGCTAGAATGAGGGATGAGTGCCAGAATAAGAAGGCTCCTGGCTGAATTGAAGGCCGAGCTTACACGAATCTACGGCCCGCGCCTTTCGGGCGTCTTCTTGTTTGGCTCCCGCGCCCGCGGTGAGGCGAAGCCGGGGTCAGACTGCGACATTCTGATAGTCTTGGACCGCGTGGCGGACTACGGCGCCGAGATTGAACGCACCAGCGTTCTAGTGTCCCGCCTGTCGCTCGATTACAGCGTCAGTATCAGCCGGGTATTCGTCCCGGCCCCGGAGTGGAAGCGACGCAAGACTCCGTTTCTCGAAAACGTCCGGGAAGAGGCAGTGCCGGCGTGAAGGTTGAGGCCGAGCGGACCGGCGAGATTTCGCCGCACGAAGTACGGGAGACAATCAATCGGGCGAAGGAATTCCTGACAGAGGCTGGCCGCTTCCTCAGACGCAAGCGCTGAGTCGGCGCACCGCGCAGCCCGGCCGGACCCTGGGCATCCGGCGCGTCGGAAACGCCAATCCCGATTTGACTTGGCCGGACGCGATTCTAGACTTAGCACAATGAAGTGTCCGCGGAAACCAACCCCGCTCGGACCTGAGGCCCGAATTCAACTCGGCCGTCACTTCCTAGCTTGAACAGTCCAGACGTGCAAGGGTATCAGGACAGAAGAACGTGGCTGGTCCTCGCACTAGTCCTCGCGCTGGCCGCGGTTGTCCGTGTCCTCTCGTTTCGCGGTTATACGACCTACGATGCCGCCGAGTACGCACGGCTTGCCCACATGATGGTGAGCGGGGATTTCAGGATAGGCATGCTGTGGTTCTACCCGGTATTCTCGGTACGCGTCGGGCTGTTCGCGCCCGTCGCCTTGGCGTTCCAAGCCATCGGCGTGAACGAGGTGGCGTTAACGGCATACCCTTTCCTGCTTTCCATGGCTGGCGTCGTGGTTGCGTACGTCGCAGCCAAGGCAATGTTTGGCGCTCGCGCCGGACTGGTAGCGGCCTGCCTTGTGGCACTCCTCCCGATTGACGTGCGGCATGCTTCGCAGTTGCTCCCGGACCTGCCTGCCGCCTTCTGGATGAACGCCGGCGTTCTGCTGGTATATGCAGGCTCCCGGCAAGGCGTGGTGTCTCGCAAGGTCACGTTGGGCGCTTTGGCCGGTCTTGCGTTGGTTGCGTCCTGGCTCTGCAAGGAAACCGTGCTGTATCTCATCCCCTTCGTCGGCCTGTACATGCTCTGGCTGGCGTACAAGGACCGGCGGAACCTCGCTCTCCTGCTCGCGGCCACTGTGGTTGCGCTCTTCCTTGTCGGATTGGAGGGCTGGATATACCACCGATACGCCGGAGACTACCTCTTTCGCTTCCACGCGCTCCACCGTAACTCCGAAGGCGCCAGACTGGCGATACCCGCCTTCACCCTCGCTGGCATGGCTCACTATCTTGTGCACCGAATCACTGTGGTCTTGCGGGAAACGCTGTTGAATGCCTACTTCGCTTTCACACCGGCGGTGGCGCTCGTGGCCTGTGCCTACGCCATCTTCCGCAGGTCGCGCCGCTTCCTGCTTCCCGGTTTGTGGTTCGGCTGGCTTCTGCTGGTATTCAGCTTCGGGTCCGGAAGTCTCAGAGCCTACCTACCGCTGAACCTGGTTACCACCCGGTTTCAATTCCCAATGCTGTTGCCGTCCATCCTGCTGGTCTCGGGACTCGTAAGCTCGCTACTCGCTTCACGGGAGCCGAACGAACCCGAGAGGTCGCGCGGCCGGCGGCTCATTTGTGGCCTGCTCGTGTCCGTCTGCCTGGCTTGCGCGTCCCTGGTCATGGTGGCATGGGGCATCAGTTCAGGAATGGGGCGACGATGCCGGGCCGAAAGAGAATTCGCTCGCGTTCTGAAACCCACAGACCCGTTGTATACGGACCCGCACACCGCGATTGCCCTGGAGTTCTTCTGGGGGTTCCCCGCAACCGACTCAACTCATGATTTCCGGGGAATGTCACTATCGCAACCACCGCCCGGTGCCTATGTCCTGCTCAATCGAGACGAACTGAACATGCTGGTCAGGAACGCGACATACGTGCCGCCCGAGTTCCGTGACAGCGTACCTCCCGCGTGGCAGCGACTCGAAGACAGGGACAACGCAACGCTATATCGGGTTCCTCCTCTCGTCCCAAGATGAAAGTTCCCGGGGGCCTGACGCTCCCCGCCTGTCCCTCGTCTCTCCGCGCACGGCCCGGATACCCCAATCCCGATTTGACTTGGCCGGGCGCGATTCTAAACTTAGCATAATGAAGTGTCCGCGGAAAGGAACCCCGCTTGGGCCTGAGGCCGTCTAACTGCTGTGCCTTCAGTCTATTTTGACCACGCTGCCGCCGCGCCGCTCCTGCCCGAGGCGAGGGAAGCGATGCTGCCGTTCCTTTCGGACGAGTTCGGGAATCCGGCCAGCCTGCACCGTTTCGGGGACAAGCCCCGAGCGGCAATCGAGGCCGCGCGGGCGCAGGTAGCGGCGCTTATCAACTCCCGGCCCGACGACATTGTTTTCACCGCGTCGGCATCCGAGTCGAACAACCTTGCCATCAAGGGCTTTGTGATGAGCCGTTTGCCCGCCTTAGGACACGAGCCGAAATCGCCGGAGAGGGACAGTCCCCGCCCCGCCGAAGCGGGGCGCAATCAGCGACAGTCCCTGCGATTCCGGCCCCACATCGTCGTTTCCGCCATCGAGCATGTGTCGGTCATTGAGCCAGCAAGGTCACTGAAGAAGCTGGGCTTCGACGTGACCGAAGTGCCGGTTGACTCGGAAGGCGTGATCCATCCCGACAAGCTGGAGGCGGCAATCAAGCCGGAGACAATCCTCGTGTCGGTGATGCACGCGAACTACGAAGTCGGCACGGTGCAGAACATCAAGGAACTGGCTGCCATTGCGCACAAGCACAAGGTTCCGTTCCATTCGGACGGCACTGCCGCGGTCGGTCGGATTCCGGTTGACGTAGCCGACCTCGGCGTTGACTCCTACGCATTCCCGGCCATGTCGGTCTATGGCCCGAAGGGCGCGGCCGCGTTGTACCTGAAGCGCGGCACGCGCATCCCGTCGCTCATCGAAGGCGGGTTCCAGGAGAAGAACCGCCGCGCCGGCACCGAGGACATAGCCGCTATCGCCGGGTTCGGAGCGGCCGCAGAGATAACGAAAGCAAGGCTGCCCGAATGGTCGGCAACGATGGAGAAGCTGGCGCAGCGCATCTTCAATGAATTGCCGAGGAGACTGGAGCACATCATTTTCACCGGCCCTGTCCCGCTTGGGACACGAACCGAACCTCCGCGCCAACCGGGACACGATCCGAAATCCCCGGCGGATTTCGGTCATGTCCCTCTGTCCCGCGCGAACCGGATACCCGGCCAAGTGAGCGTGGTGGTCGAGTTCGTCGAGGGCGAAGCGATGCTGCTGTTTCTTGATGACGAGGGCATTGCCGCTGCGTCCGGCTCGTCTTGCTCGGCCAAGACCCTGAAGGCGTCGCACGTGCTGCTGGCGATGGGCCTGCCGCACACCAAGGCGCAGTCGTCGCTGGTCCTGACCATGGGTAAGGATTCGACCGACGCCGACGTAACCCATTTTCTCGACAAGCTGCCGCCAATCGCCGAGCGCCTGCGGCAGATGTCACCTTTGTACGCGAAGTTCAAGAAGGGCGAAGACCCGTACGCAGTGAAGCCGGGCGACGAGTGCGAGGATGAGCACGAGCCGGTGCAGGAATAGGACCTATGTGACCTATACGACCTATGGGAGATTGAATGTACTCTGAGAAAGTTATGGAGCATTTCCGCAACCCGCGCAATGTGGGCGAGATTGAGAACGCCAGCGGCGTGGGCGAAGTCGGCAATCCGGTCTGCGGGGACATGATGACGTTCTATGTGAAGGTGGAGAACGGCGTCCTGACCGACGTGAAGTTCAAGACCTTTGGCTGCGGCGCGGCCATCGCCGTATCCTCGATGGTGAGCGAGATGGCGAAGGGCAAGACCATCGAGGAAGCGATGAAGATCAGCAATGCCGACGTCGCCAAGGAGTTGGGCGGCCTGCCCCCGAACAAGCTTCACTGCTCCAACCTCGGCGCGGATGCGCTCCACCGGGCAATTGAGAACTACCTCGCGAAACAGCCCGGCGCCGAGAAGAAGGACTGCCGCTGCCCGTATTGCGACACCCCGGTCGAAGGCGGCGCCATTTGCACGCCCTGCAAGACCAGCGGCCGCCAATAGAGAGAAAGGAATCACTGTGAAGTTTACCCATGTCCCGGGAAGAAATGCCAAGCACCGCGTGACCCTGTACGCGCTGTCGACCTGCGGCTGGTGCCGCAAGACCAAAGAACTGCTGGAAGCCAACCAGGTCCAGTACGAGTACATCGACGTGGACCAGTGCCAGGGCGAAGAACGCGCCGAAGTGTCCGGCAAGGTGCGTGAGTTGAACCCGCGCGGTTCGTTCCCGACGATTCGGATTGACGGCGAGGTCGTGGCCGGCTATGACGAAGACCGAATCCGGGAACTGCTTGAACTATGAGCACGGAAGAGCATTTCCCCGATGTAGTCATCAAGACATGGGAACGCCTGAAGAAGGAAGCCGAGGAGGCCGGGTATCACCTGAACCCGGACCGTGTCTTCACGCTCCGTCTCATCCAGGGCCTGCTTGAGAACGAGAAACGCTACGGCTACTGGTGCTGCCCGTGCCGGCTCTCGTTCAACGACAAGAACAAGGACATCGACGTCATCTGCCCCTGCTACTACCGGGACTCGGACGTCGAGGAGTTCGGCGCCTGCTACTGCGCCCTGTACGTGTCGGATGATTGGATTGAAGGAAAGAAGAAACACGGCTCCATCCCCGAACGCCGGCCGGCCAAGTTCATGCGCGACGGCTACTCCGAAACTCCGGCTCCTCCCTCCTCCCCTGGTCCCTCCTCTCTTTCCCTCCCGGTGTGGAGGTGCAAAGTCTGTGGCTACCTATGCGCCCGGCCTGAGCCGCCGGGCAAGTGCCCGGTCTGCAAAGCCGGCAAAGACCGCTTCGAGCGGTTCATGTAGGAGGTTCTGATGATTGTCGAACTGAGCGTCGTGCCAATCGGCACCGGCGAAACGAGTGTGAGTTCGTACGTGAAGGCCGCCATCAAGATAATCGAGGAAACCGACCTCGACTACCAGGTCAACTCCATGGGCACGTGCGTGCAGGGCGAATGGGACGAGATATTCTCTACCCTCAAGGCTGTGCACGACGAACTGGCAAAGATGGGCTGCAACCGCATTGTCACCACGGTGAAGATTGACGACCGCCGCGACAA
>CAZQZR010000177.1:0-6111 GCA_964597845.1 uncultured bacterium
GGCAAGTACCAAGACCAAGAGAACAACTGAAGCTGCGGCAAAAGCATAGTGCTTTACACGCATTCTTCCTCCTTTTTTCATAGCTTGGGTATTATAGGTTTCCCGGTTTCGGGTGTCAAGGGAAGCAATTCCTGAACCCGTCTGGCGGGTACGGACACGGCGCTGCCTGCGAACGGCACGGGGGCGGAAACTCGGCCGCGAAACGCCCCGCAGCGCGCGGCGCAAGCGACCCAGTGGCAACCGGAAGGCTGGTGCACTACCTTCATCTTACATTCCCTGATATTCCTGTCAACAAAGCATTGCAGCCGGTCAGGGCGCGAGCCTGGGGTCATCCTGCCCTGCCTCGCGGCGGCAGGCCAAACTGCAGACGCGCGGCCGGCGTTCCCCCATGGTCTCGAATCTCATTCCCGTCCGGGCGCCGAGCCGAAAGCCGTAGGCTGTCAGCCGAAAGTTGTCAGTTGTCATCACGTCTCGACCAGCCCGACCATCTTGTCATGCTGTGCCGGACAGGAAATGGCGTAGCGTCACCAAGCCTCCGATAAGCCCGGAGCATTCACCGCAGGCCAATCAGCGCGCCGGGCTTCGCGCTGGCCCGACAACTGAGGTGGCCGAAGTAGACCGTTCCGGCGGCGATGACCGGCGAGCAATACACTGGGAAAGCCCCGGTTTCGTACTTCCACAACTCCTGACCGGTTTCGACATCCAACGCATGCAGGTACCTATCCCCGCTGCCGAAGTACAGGGTCCTGCCCGCTACCGAAGGCGCACCCCAGATTCCCCCCGGCGTCTTGAAGCGCCATCGCTCACTGCCGGTCTCGGCATCAAGTGCGTAGAGAGAGCCGTCTTGACTGCCGCAATATACTACGCCCCGGGCCACCGCGGCTCCCGCAGTCACGAACGAGTCAGTCCTGAAGTTCCACCGTTCCTGTCCGGCACCGGCATCAAGCGCGTGCAAGCACTTGTCCCCGCTCCCGCAGTAGACCATGCCGCCCGCGACTGCCGGCGTCGCCTCAACGACGCCCCCAGTCTTGAACTTCCACCGAGTCTGTCTCGTGTTCAGGTCAACCGCATAGATGCAGCTGTCATGGCTGCCGAAGTAGATGATCCCTTGGGCGACCGCCGGTGATGACCCGACACCGCCGCGAGTTTCATAGCGCCATCGCTCTGTGCCGGTTCGCACGTCAAGCGCATACAGGTTGCCATCGTCGCTACCGAACAGAACCAGGTTGCTATCGACCACCGGCGAGGACGTAACTCCGCCTCCGGTGCGGAAACGCCAGCGTTCCGCGCCGGTCACGGCGTCAAGAGCACGCAGCACGCTATCCTCAGATCCAAAGTACACGACGCCGCCGAAGACCGCGGGTGCGCACCCGGAGCCAAGTGTACCGGTCTTGTACCGCCACAACTCCCGTTGGCGCTTCAGGTCCAAGGCATAGAGGTAGCTGTCAGCGGCCGCGAAGAACGCCACTTCGCCCGCCACCACTGGTGAGGCGAAGCCGACGCCGAAGCCGAGCTTCCCCGGCTTCGTGAAGAGAATCACCGTATCGGTCACGATACGAGGACCCTCGGTATCGTACGCGCCCGTGCGCTGGGCGTTCGCTCGATAGGGGAAGTCCCCTTGAGCAACAGCCGGCTTGGCCGACCTCCCGGCGCAGCCGAGCAGTACTGTCAGAGCGCAGACCAAGCCTGCGCCGCATCGTGTCACGTTGGACATCCCGACCTCCCGTTCATCCTGCCAGGGATTCCTGCTCGTGCGGCGTCTTGGCCTTGGGCAGGTCCTTGTGCAGCTTCAGCATTGTCTCGATCTACTCGACCACCTTCGCGGCCGCCACGAGGAATCTGACGGCGGCGGCGGCGCGGATTTCCATTGCGCTTAACATCTCAGGGGAGAACCGGTTCCTCGTGCTGTGGGTACCTGCCTCGAACAGCTCCATGAAGCTCACTAACGCCGCTACGTCCTTTGCGAGGAAGGTTCGCATGTCTCCATCTGAGATTGACCGGCAAATGTACATGACCCGAGCCTTCCGTTTGGGGCGTCCGTTGTGGAAGTACTCGGGCTCGACCGACCACGCCGCGACTGCGTCGTCAGGGGCGAGTCTATGTAGGACTTGCGTTAGTAGTTCGCGAAGGGAGATTGAGAAGTGGCGCTGGGAATCGGGATTCGCGGACATTCTCGCCTGCCTCGCCCCCACCCAAAGCTTGGGCAATTCAGGGTCGATTTCTGCAAGCGCGCCCTCGATTGTGTCGGCAGTGTCATCGTGAACGAGTTGCCGAACCGATGCCTTGGTGGTAGCGCCGCTAACCCTGTGGGGAGGTACGGAGAAGCATTCCACTAGGTCCGAGGCATTGAAGTATTCAACGGAGGCGAGTCTAGGCAGGAGTTGTCCACTCATGACCTCGCTGACGCCATTCGCCTGAGAGAGTATCCCCGTGGACTTGCACGACTCGAAGAGACGGCGACTGGTTTCATATGCGTCGTTCCAGCGCCAAGCCGCAAGCCAAGAGGGCTGGGACCTGAACCAGAGGTCCGTATTGAAGCTGAGGCTGGCAACTGTAGAAGCCAGGTGGTTCGCGAAGCTCAACTGCGCCATAATCGTCTTTTCTGAGGCCAGCGCCGACTGGGCCAGCTTGGACATCATTACGGCATCCGGCGTCACGTGGGCCATCACGTCGGCAAGGCGGGCCGCCTCCGCAAGCCCACCGTGAAGAGCACTCATTGTCCGCTGCATCCTCACGACTTGATCAGCGCTGGCAAACAGGGCCGAGAGACCCGCAGTCGCAAGTCGCATCTGCCTAATGGTCTCACTCGCACACGCTAGGTCGGCGGCACTTGGGTATGCTCGCGCCAAGTCCTTAGCGGATAGGACCGCAGGGCTCCGCAGAGCGACCTCGCGCAGTCTGTCCATCTGTAGAAGCGCCTGCTCACTGGCAGTGCCGTACTGATCGACAATGCACTTGAGAGGCAGCGCATCTGGGGAATCGTTCTTCACGTCCTGCCGCTTGTCATCCACAATCTGTCACTCTGTTTCCACCGTGCTTATTTCCTCTTGTGTCAACCCGTACAACTCGTACACAAGTTGGTCTATCTGCTTGTCAGTCGCCGCAATCTGGCGTTGGAGGGATTCCTGCTCATGCGGCGTCTTGGCCTTGGGCAAGTCCTTGTGCAGCTTCAGCATCGTCTCGACCAGTCCGACCATCCTGTCATCCGCGCCTTGCCGCCGTCATCGAATCGGGTGGCCGTCGTGATTCTCACGTCTACAGGAAGGCATCTCTATGGGACGGAGACTTGGACGCCGGTCCGATTGATGCGGAAGACGCGGTGCCCGACCTGGACCTTGGCGATGCCACGCGCAAACGACTCGGCTCGGTCGAAGGTGGGCTTGATTGCCCAGCTTCCATTTCGGTCGAGATAGCCCCACTTCCCGCCCGGAACGTAGCCGGCCTTGTCGGGGAGCCCAGCTACCTGGGCAGCGGCGAGCCCATCGCTGAAGTCGCGCGCGTCGAAGAGGTTTGGAGGGACGATGTACTCACCCGTGCGGTCGACGTAACCCCAACGGCCACCCTCGAGCCTGCCGCACATCCACTCTGCTCCCGTATCGACGGCAGCCAGACCTTCCACGAACGACCGTGCAGCGCTGAATTGCGCCGGAATCGCGAACTGACCATTGTGGTCCACAAACCCGAACTTGCCTTCGGGCGTGTCACGCACGCAGGCAAGACTCTCGCGAAACGGCATCGCATCCAGGAATCTGGGTGCTATCTTGAATTGGCCTGCCGTGTCTATGTATCCGAGTGCCCCTTCCCCGGAGTCGTACGTCGCGACTGCGGCCAGGCCCTCAGAGAACTCCCCTGCCGGGTCAAACCGTCTTTCAAAGGCCAGCCTACCAGTTGTGTCAACATAACCCCACCCCTCACCAGGCTGGTACTTCTCACCAAATCGCATCGCGCAGAGACCTTCGGAGAAGTTGGACACCTCTGCCATTCGCGGCGTGATTGCGATTCGGCCGTCCCGGTCAATGAATCCCCAGCGCTCGGGAAGCGTCACGAGTATCGGCCCGCTGTCTGGTATAGAGATGTCGTCGTATATCGGCGGGATCACGTACTTGCCGGCGTGGTCTATACAACCGTGCAGACCGTTCTGCTCGACCTGTGTGCGGCAGAGCCCTTGCCGGAACTCCACGAAGGCGTCGTATGACTCGACCCGGAGTGCGACTCTTCCGGCCGTGTCTATGAAGCAGCTCCGTGGAGCCACTCGTCTACCCGTTCCGGGAATCCAGTCGCTATTGGTGGGGCCGCCAACGGACTCAGGCAGTTCGGCGAAAGCCAGGCCTTCTGAGAATTGCTCGATGCGTGCAAACCGGGGAGGAACCACGAGCTTGCCAGTTCTGTCGATGCACCCTTTCGCATACCTACCTCCGCCGGTGTCGACGTAGACGACGGCCCGTCCTTCGGAGAACTCTCCCGCAATGAAGAACTGATTCTTGATGACGAGTTCGCCGGTTCGGTCAATGAATCCCCAGCCGGCGCTGTCGAGGACTCCTGCCAGTCCCTCATGGAAGTCGCCGACCCCACCGTAGACGGGCTCAACGAGGTACTTCCCGGTCGTGTCTATGAACCCCCATTTGCCATTCTTCTTGACTTGCGCAAAACCCTCGCTGAAGGCTTCCTCATCCTCGAACTCAGGTTCGGCAATCACGCGTCCTTGGGCGCCGACGAAACCGCAGCGACCTGCGACCTCGGCAGTCGCGGAATAGAGGGAACGCTTCTCAGCTGGCTGCTTCACCGTTCTGCCGTCAATCGCAACCCGGAACGGACCCCCGAAGAAAGACGAGACTCGGTCGAACTTCGGACGGATTACCCACTTCCCACGCCGGTCTATGAACCCGAGTTTCTTGCCTTTCTGGACGCCGGCGACCCCACCGTAGAACTGGCGGGCGCCGTCGAAAGAAAACGGTACCACCGTTTTCCCGCTGCGGTCAATGTATCCCCACCGACCGCCTGACTCAACTGGGCAAAGTCCCTCAGCAAAGCTGTCGGCCCAGCCGTACACAAAGGGAATCACCGTGCGCCCCGTTGTGTCTATGAAGCCCCAGTGGCCCAGAGATTCAACTGCGGCAAGTCCTTCGTGGAAGCAGGACGCACGGTCGAAACGGGGTGGGACTAGAATCCTCCCGGTACGGTCAACGAAGCCGGACTTGGGCCCCACCAGAACTGCAGCTCGGCCATCGTGAAAGGCTGTGGCCGAAGTGAATTGAGGCTCGGCCACGAATTGACCGGTGGTGTCTATGAACCCCCAGTAGCCCAAGGCAAAGGCACTCTCTGCCTGGAACATGTTCTGGACCGGATAGTACTTGCCTCCAATGTTCACCACTGCTCGACCCTCGTGGAAGTTTTCCGCCGAGTCAAACCGCGGTGGTATCACCAGCCGGCCGGTCGAATCTGAGTATCCGAATTTCGCGCCGATCCTGACCGGGAAAATGGATTGGCCAGCAAGTGCCTGCGTGCCAAGACCGGCCGCGGCTGTTAGCAGAATTGCGGCTAAGAGGAGGTTGGGGGATTCCGCACGGCGCTGTTCTTCTTTGTAGTCTGGGGACAGGAAGACCTTGCGGTCTTGGTCGAAGTGGTCGACCAGACGTTTGACGGCGTCAGGGGCGTTGCCCATGCGGCAAGAGCATAGGCGGACACCGCGAGAAGTCAAGGAGACGAAGCGTCCCCGGCACCGAGACAGGAATCCACCACCAAGGCACAAAGACACGAAGGACACGAAGCAGATGGGTGCGGCACTACTCTGGTCCCTTTCATCCTATTTCGTGTCTTCGTGGCCATCAATGTCGGAATCCGGGGCGCACGCCGCCGGGTTTGCGGACTTCGAGCTTCTCTTCGACCTTGGCATGATGCCCGGCTGTCAGCCGGATGACTTCATCGGTTCCTGGTTCTCGGTTCTTGGTTCCTGGCTTCCGGTCTTCGGTTCCAGGAACTATGGACCATGAACTACAAACCGAGTTTGCGATGACCGGGAACTCGGACAGGCCCTGCCTGTTCACGAACCGGATAATGCAGAAGTCAGATGCCAGAAACCAGAAGTCAGAGTGTCCCGGAGTTCTGCATTCT
>CAZQZR010000178.1:0-6104 GCA_964597845.1 uncultured bacterium
CGTCGGACACAAGCCACGAACCGGCGTCCCACTTCTTGTGCCAGCCAATCGGGGCCGGAGTCAGAGTGATCCAGCCGGCGGCCGGATCGTACTTGTAGAACTCGTTCCGGTAACCCTTGAGCAGGTACGCAGCGCCTTGGGCCCAGGCGATCCCGGTGCCCTTCTTGACCTTCTTGCCCGACTCACCGTACGGGACGTTGCTCATCTGGGTCCAAACATTGGTCGCAGCGTCGTACTCCCAGAAGCCCATCGTGTTGTTGCCCTTGACGAGGTAGATCTTGCCGTTGCCGTCGGCGCAGATGACCGATCCCTTGTAGACCTGCTTGCCATCGCCGCCGAACGGTACGCTGGCCAGAATTGTCCAGTTGTCGGGCAATTCGTACTTGTAGAAGTCACCCGTCTTGTAGCCCTTGGAAGCGTAGATGGCATCGGTGCCCGCATCGTAGGCGAGACAGCCGCCATCCTTGACCGCTCTGCCGGAGGGCATCAGCGGTATGTCCGCTACTTGCTTCCAGCCCGGCGGAGGCGGCGCAGCCTCGGAAACCCTGAAGGTGCCCACAAGCACGTCGTCGGCCGGGTTGATGTCACCCGCCGCAACGGTCGAGCACTTCTTGCCCCAGGTGCCGGTATCGACAACCGTGTAGGGATCGAACGTCAGGTCGACGCTCTGCCCACCTTCGAGCATCCCGGGCTGAAACTTCGTGTAAACGCGGGCGCCCGTCGGGTCGGCGAGGAACATGTAGGCGGTGAAGTTCATCGGCGTCGTGCCGGTGTTCTTCCAGGTCGCCTTGGGTATTACCTCTGTATTCGGCACGCAGTTGACCGGCGCGATGATCTTGGTCACCGCGATGTTGCCCTGCTGCGGAGGCTGCAGGACCTTGAACACCAGCTTGCCGTAGAGCGAAGGGGTATTCCAGTCGCCGTCAGCGAGCCCGGCCTTGAACCAACCGTAGTAGTTCCCACCGTCCTGCCCGAACAGGTACAGCCCGACCGTGTCGTTCTTCGGGTCATCGAGGGTGAGTTTGTAGGCCGCCGATCCGATTGGAATCCGGGCCTCGAAGAAGAGCCCGCCGGCCGAGGACGAGGCGGACTGGGAACCAACCACCGAAGTCCACTGCCCGATCGTGCCGTTGGGCGCGTGATAGCGGTACTGCACCTCGTCGGCGCCGGATCCGTTGACCCAGATCTGGTATTCGCCTTCGGTCAGGCCACCAGCCCACGCGCCGTCGTTGTTCTCGTCGATGCAGAGACCGACCTTGTCGCCGATGTCGCGCGACGAGGCTCCCGGCATCCAGAAGGCGACGTACAGGTAGTCGTCGTCGTTCTTGAAGTAGGCGTAAGCCGCGCCCGGTCCCTGAGGTATGCCTTTCCATCCGAAGATGTTCGAGCAGTCGAACGTGTAGGCATCGGCCCACTCATCCGACGGATCGATGTAGCCGTCGATTACCGGCGCAGGCATGTCGGCGTAGGAGTAGACCTCGTCGGCCAGCGTCATCGTCTTGAGGGCCTTGTAGTTGTTGAACGGACGCTGGTCGCCCGCGAGGAAGGTCTCGAACGCGAACGTCCGGCCGATGAACAGGGAATCCGGAATCGTGATATCGTCGTACTCGGCCAGGGCCGAATCACCCGATACCGGGCTAACCAGGGCTACGCCGGCGTAGAGTACGGCGCCGCTCGCATCAAATACGTGAAGCGAGCAGGGCGCGTCGACCTGGTCGAGCTTGCCGTAGTTCTTGACGTAGCAGGTAGGCTTGAACGTCTCACCCGGGGTGAGCTGGGCGCTCGTCGGCACGGTAATCCACGCGACGCCGACGTCGTTGTTCTTGGGCGGCAGGGTGAGCCGCTTGTACCAGTTGTTCGGCGATGACCAGTTGCCGCCGAGGTCACCGGCCAGGGCGTACAACTCGCTCTTCCCACCGACTCGCGCCACCATGTAGTTGTTCCGCGCGATGGTACTCCCGTACTTGGCAACCGTGAATTCTTCGATTGCGCCGGTTTCCTGGCTGTACTTCCAGATCTTGTCGGTGACGTAGTAGAAGTTGTCGGTGAACCCACCCATCCAGTACACGACCTCGTCGATGGCCGCGGTTGCGCCGCAGGCCACGTTCGGGCTCAGGGCCGGTCCGGCAGTCCAGGTAATCTGGGTCGGGTCGCCGGGATTGATGGCGCCCTTGTACAGGTTGGGCCAGCACTGACCCGCGGACCGCTCGTAGGCCTCGGCGATGTAGATGGTGTCACCGATAATCGCCGCGCTGCCCATGTCGGCATTCTTCGGCATGTCCGTGCCGGTCGTCCAGGAGTTGCTGGCCGGGTCGTAGATGTTGACGGTCTTGCAGGCGTTGTAGCTGGCGTCCATGCCGCCCATGATGTAAATCAGCCGGTTGTCGTACTTCGCTTCCAGGTATGCGAGCGACGTGCGCGGCAGTTTCTCAGCGGTCGACCACTCGTTGGTGGTGACGTCGTAGGCGTTGTTGGCGTCCGTCGCCTGGCTCGAGTTGTTCATGCCGGCGATGACGTAGACTTTGCCGTTGGCGTACGAGCCGTGGATCCAACTGAGCCCGGTTGGCACCGCGGCGCGGTTCGACCAGACCTCGGCGATTGGGTCATAGCGCTGCATGCGCGTGAGGTTCGTGCCCGCATACCCGTCAGTGTTGCCACCCATCATGTACAACATGTCGTGGTCGTTGTCGAAGACCGTGCCGTGGACGAGCCGGTTGGCGTCGTCGGTCGGCGGCTGGATGTCCTTCCAGCCGATCGTCGCGACGGTCATCTTGCCGGTGTCGTTCTTCAGCTTCTCGTCGTTGTCAAGCCAGGTGAACGTTGTGCATGTGTAGGTGATTTCAGAACCCGGAGTCCAGTCCGCGAAGGGGACGCTGACCGTGTCGCCGAAGCCGAGCGTTCCGGTGTAGGTCTGGTCATCGGTGTACACCAGGTTGGGGGTCGGGTCCCAAATCCGGAAGGTCATCGGGATGTTGGTCGCGGAGGAGTCCCCGAAGTTCTTGATGCGAACCACCGGTGTTACCGGTGTGCCCGGGTCCTGAACGGGGGCCGGGCTCACGATCTTCGCGACGCCGACGTCGATGTGCAGCGGCGGGCCTATCGACCACTCGATGGCGTTGTAGTACAACCGGCACCAGGGCCCGGCCGGGGCGCTTGCGCTGCCCACGTACATATTGATGCCGATGCATCCTTCGTTCTCGGACACAGCTACGAAATCGTAGCCGGTGGTATAATCCGCCAGCTTGAGCGCGGTCGAGACGACGTTGACGTAGTTGTGGTAGTAGGTGGTGACCGGGTCGCCCAGGTCCTGGGTGATCGGATGGCCCGAGTCGTACCAGTCTGATTGTACGGCGCCGTAGCCGTAGCTGGTAGAGTAGTTGAAGGTCTGGTACGGCGTCTCGCTCTTGAGACGGCCGCCCATGCCCCAACCCGGGGTGCCGTACCAGGAGAACGTGGACTGTATCACCCGGCCGCCGCCGTCAATGTAGTCGGCAAGGTTATTGCCCATCGCCTCCGGGTCCTGGAACGCGTAGTTGGACCAGCAGATGATGACTTCATACTGGTTCATCTCATCAACATCTGGTGTGTAGTTCATGACGTTGATGCGCGTGACCGTCTCACCGTAGTAGTTCACGAGACTGTCATAGAGCGTGGGGGACAGCGGGGTATAGTCCGCGGCCATGAACGCCACGTTCCGGCCGTCCTTTTCAGGGTGCCGCGCCGGGCTGATGGCCGAGGGCACCTGAACCGGCCCGGTTGTGGTTAGTGTCGGCGACGTGATGCCGCTTGGCGCCACCGCCGCATTCGATTGGGCTGTCATACTCTGCCCGGGGGTACTCGCGACCACAGCAGTGGAAGCAAGCACTACCAGTAGTAGTACTGCCCAGTTTCGATACTTTCGTATCGAGTGCATTCGGAGCCTCCTTTAGTTTTGCCCCCGCATACAAACGAGCCATATGCCCGCCGCTCCGGGGGCTCTTACGTAGTTGGTGTAGTTTCGGATGGACCCAATGAAATATTACCCCCCCCCTCATCCGGTGTCAAGAAATTCCGCCCCCGCGCGAATTGGCAGTGCAATTCCGCCCTCGGAGCCTGGATGGAATCAGTCGCCTCCGCGAAGACGCTTTCTCTAATGCATCCGCATATTCCGCCTCCGGGCATCTTCCCTTTCCCCTTTTGCCTTTTGCATTTTGCATTTTGACTTTTGACTTGCGCGCCCTCCGCCCGTCCCTCCTGCCCGGCAGCGAAACCGAAGGGGCGGCCCGAAGGCCGCCCCTGGTTCAGATTACTGTCTGGCGGTTACTGCTCGATGACCAGTTTCTGCGTTGCCGAACGTCCGCCGGACGCAAGCCGCACGACGTAGATGCCCGGGACCAGCCCGGTCAGGTCGAGCCGCGCCGGCACGCCCGTCTGCCCGGCGAACTGCTGCGTGCGGATTACCCGGCCGTCAACCCCGAGCAGGCTGACGGTGGCCGGCACCGCACCGGAGAGCGAGTGCTGGAGGTTCGTCCAGTTCCGGGCCGGGTTGGGCGCGAGGCGCATCCCGGGCCGGACGGGAACGGCAGGCTTGAACTCGGCGATGCCGCCGGACGCCGCCGAGTCGTATTTGATCGTCAGGAAGTCGTAGTACCCCATGGCGTAGCTGCTGCCGGTAACGATGGGGTTGCAGTGGCTGTCATACGCAAGCGCCTTCGCTTCGTCGTCGTTGTCGAATATACTATTGTACCGTGTGACCCAGTCCTGACTGCCGGTGGCGGCCCCGTAGCGCACGATCGTGTAGTCGCCCTTGTCATGAAAGTCGACGCTCGTGCCGAAGACGAGGACGTCGCCGTACGGGAGGACGGCGATAGCGGCCGGGTTATCGGCCTTTCCCGGCGGGCCCACGAACGTTTTCGCCCAGACCTCGCTGCCGCTGGTCTTGTCATAGGCAATGGTGGCGTAGTCGTCGCTCCCCCCCACGGAGTCCATGCTGGCGCCGGTGACGTAGACATTCGAGGCCCCGAGCGCGATGGCCGCCGCCACGTTCGGTGCGTTGTTGCCGGTGTAGCGCTTGACCCATACCTGCGCGCCCGAATCGCTATCGTCGTATTTGATCGTCGCGAACTGGTTGACGCCGCCCGGCGGCGGAGCGGTGGCGCTAGTGCCGGTGACGTAGGCGTCGCCCACGTCGTCAACTACGATGCCTACTGCCTTGTCGGCCTGATTGCCCGAAAAGTTGTAGAAGTTGGCCCACTGCTCGACCCCGGCCGTGTTGTATTTGACGGTGGCGTAGTCTTCCATGTACTGGCGCTGGTTGTAGCCCGTGATATAGGGCGAGTCGCCCGGCCCGAGCACGATGGCCGCCGGGTAGTTAAGGCCGCCGCCCTCACTCGGACGGATTACGACCCACATCCACAGCCCGTTGCCGTTCATGAGCTTCATTGTCACCCAATCGCACTGGCCGTTGGCGTAGTACGTGTAGCCGGTGACGTAGGAGTTGCCGGCAGTGTCCACCACGATGCCCACCGGAACGTCCTGTTTGCCGTCCGGGCCACCCCAGGTCCGGCGCCAGGTCTCCGTGCCGCCCGCCGCGGGGAGCTTGACCACCATGATGTCGAAGTCGGGGTAGAGCCCGCTCGAGGCGCAGATGTAAATGTCGCCGTTGGGGCCCAGCGCCGCGCCTCTGGCCTCATCGTTGTTCCCACCGGGCCCGGCGATGGTCGCGAACCAAATCTGGTTCCCGGCCGAATCATACTTGACGACCTCGACGTCGTTGCCGCTACCGGTGCCCAGACCGGTGCCGACAACAATAACGTTGTCTTCCTGGTCGACGAGCACGGTTTTGGCATAGTCGTCCCGGCGGCCTTGACCGTCGTAGCGCCGGGTCCAGAGAGTATCAGGGATGCTGTCATCGGCGAAGGCCATGCTCGTTCCCAGTAGGAGCAGGCAGGCAATCGTCAGAACTGCTCTAGGCACGATTCCTCCTTAAGTTGATTGTGCTGTTGCGGATTCTCGGACTGGACCCCGAACCGCACTGCGGCACGTTCCGGTACCCGGCAGGCAAAGACCGAGGTCACAGCCAGATTCTAACCGGCGGCTGCCGGTTGTCAACAAGAGGATGAGTC
>CAZQZR010000179.1:0-6081 GCA_964597845.1 uncultured bacterium
ACAGAGATTCCGTCTTAGAATCTGTCATAGCCTGTTTTCCACGCGTCTCGCGACCGCCGAAATCCGAAACCGCTCGCGCGTCTGCTTGACTCCGCCCCCGTTACCGGCTATAACTTCCGCGTGATTTGCTGGGTCAGTGCGACTCGAAGAGTGATGCCCATGACTTATGGGCGGGAGCAGAAACTGTGAGCGGGAAGCGGCCACGGCTGGAGAAGGTCGAACGGGAGTCGTTGGCGATTGTGCCGGAGCAGATTGAGAAGCTGAAGGAGCTATTTCCAGAGGCGGTCAGCGAGGGCAAGGTTGACTTCGACAAGCTACGGCAGACGCTGGGCGATGAGGTTGACGCCGGGCCGGAGCGGTATTCGTTCACGTGGGCCGGGAAGCGCGACTGCATCAAGCTGCTCCAAGTTCCCAGCCGCGCCACGCTACTGCCATGCCAGGACGAGTCCATTGACTGGGACACGACCAGTAACGTCTTCATCGAGGGCGAGAACCTTGAGGTCCTGAAGCTGCTCTACAAAGCCTACTATGGCCGGGTGAAGATGATATACATTGACCCGCCGTACAACACCGGTAAGGACTTCATCTATCCGGACAACTACGCGGACCCGCTCGACACGTACCTGCGCCTGACCGGCCAGAAAGACTCCGAAGGCAACGTCCTCACCAGCAACCCGGAAACCAGCGGCCGCTATCACTCGGTTTGGCTCTCCATGATGTACCCACGCCTCTTCGTCGCCCGCCAGCTTCTTCGTGACGACGGCGTCATCTTCGTCAGCATAGACGACAACGAGGTGTACAACCTTCGCGCGGCCATGAACGAGGTCTTCGGCGAAGAGAACTTCGTGGCCACGGTCATATGGCAGAAGATATTCTCGCCCAAGAACACAGCCAAGTACCTATCGGAAGACCACGACTACATCGTCATATATGCCCGGGACAAGCAGGCTTGGCAACCGTTCCTTATGCCACGGACTGCCGAGGCCGACGCGCGGTTCTCCAACCCGGACAACGACCCGCGAGGTGTGTGGTCGTCCAGCGACCTGACCGCACGGAATTACTACAGCCGCGGTAAGTACGAAGTCACGGGGCCAACCGGCAAGAAATTCGGACCCGGCGTTGGGACCTACTGGCGTCATACGTACGAGAGGTTCCGCGAGCTGGACAAAGACGGACGCATCTGGTGGGGCGCCGATGGAGACAACATGCCTCGTCTCAAGCGATTCCTGTCAGAGGTCAAGCAGGGCATCGTGCCGCAGACACTCTGGACCCACGACGAGGTCGGGCACACGCAGGAAGCCAAGAAGGAACTCCTGGAGTTTGTGAAGTTCGAGGATACGGATAACGTCCTCGACACGGTGAAGCCCACACGACTGCTGCAGCGGATGCTCAAACTGACGACTAGCCCGACGGAGTACGACATCATTGTGGATTTCTTCTCGGGCAGTGCCCCACTCGGCCACGCCGTGATGAAGCAGAACGCCGAGGACGGCGGAAACAGGCGGTACGTCTGCGCCCAACTGCCAGAGCCTTTGCCTACTCCGGAGAAGCAGCTCAAGACCATTGCCGACATCGGCAAGGAGCGGATTCGCAGGGTGATTGCGAAGATGAAGAAGGAGCAGCGAGGGAAGCTGGCGATGGATGCGCCGCAGGACTTTGGGTTCCGGGTGTACAAGCTGGCTGAGAGCAACATGAAGCCGTGGAAGGGCACGGATGAGAAGGACCCGGAGAAGTACGCCAAGACGATGGAGATGTTCCTCGACCCGCTGGTTGAGGGCTGGAAGCCGGAGGATGTGATTGCCGAGGTCGCGCTGAAAGAGGCCGGGTTCGGGCTGAACTGCCGGGTCGAAGAGGCGCAACCACAGATGAACACGGATGAACACAGATTGGATGGTGTGGCCAAGGACACGAAACGAAAGCAGAAGAACGGTAAGGGGCCGAACGTGTTCAAGGTGACAGACTCGGACAAGGAGCAGTCGTTCTACATCTGTCTTGACGACAAGGTGCGGCTGGAGGACGTGAAGTTCCTGAACCTGACCCGTGACATGCTCTTCGTCTGCCGCGATGTTGCCCTCGACGACGAAACCGCAGCCAACCTCGCCCTCCAGTGCAGGTTGAGGACAATATAGAATGGCTGTATAATGGCAACCATGAACCCGATTAAAGAGGCGCTGATGAAGCTGCCGAATGGTGCTCGGTTCTACCGCTGTGCGCTCCAGGTGAATCCGTACGAGTATCTCGTACGCACCAAGAAGCAAACTGCGTTCAAGGATGAAGCGAGCTACAATTCGGCCATCGTCAAGGCCTGCAACGATCACGGGATTGAGGTCATTGCCATTACCGACCACTACCGCGTGGCCTCTGGAGCACGACTTGCACAGGCTGCGAGGGATGCCGCCATTCATGTGTTTCCTGGGTTTGAGGCGGTCACCAAAGACGGCGTCCACATTCTCTGTCTGTTCGACCCCAACGCGGATGCACAGACGCTAGAGAGGCGGATTGGCGATTGCGGGATCCACTCTGATATCGAGGAATCGCCGGTCGGCCACGACGACACAGTCGAACTGCTTGAGAAGGCCCGCAACTGGGGTGCTGTCTGCATCGCTGCCCACGTAGCGGCTGGTGGCGGGCTGTTGGGTCACCTGAAGGGACAACCACGAGTCAACGCATGGCGGTCCGAACATCTCTCCGCTTGCTCACTTCCAGGGGCAGTCAGCGGTCTGTCTCAAGATGCGCGGCAGATTGTCGAGAACAAGAACCCGGACTACAAGCGCGAACGGCCGGTTGCCGTTCTGAACGCGCAGGATGTGAGTAGCCCGGATGACCTGGCGAAGGGCGGCTCCTGGTGCTGGATCAAGATGTCGAACGTCTCGGTCGATGGGCTTCGTCAGGCTTTCCTCGACCCAGAGTCGCGCATCCGGCTTTCCAGCGCCCCGGTGCCGGACAAACACGCGGAGCTGGCTGGCGTAACGTGGCAGACCGAGGGTTTCTTGAGCGGCGCGGCGATCCACTTCAACGAGAACTTGAACGTCCTCGTGGGTGGCCGTGGCGCCGGCAAGTCTACTGTAATAGAAAGCCTGAGATACGTGCTCGGACTCGACCCGGTGGGCGAGGATGCAAAACGAGCTCATGACGGCATCATGCAGAACGTCGTGGGTTCAGGTACCAAGATCTCGCTCCTCGTCCGTTCGCACAGTCCAGCTTCACGAGAGTACTTGATAGAACGTACCAGACCAAATCCGCCCATCGTGAAAGACGAGAACGGCACAGTGTTGTCGTTGCTGCCGAAGGACGTAATCCCCGGGCTTGAGGTCTACGGTCAGCACGAGATATCGGAGCTCACGAAGCTTCCCGAGAAGATCACGCGACTTCTTGAGCGGTTCGTAGAGGGAGATTCGAATCTGGCCCGCCGCAAGCTGGACGTGAAGAGGGGACTGGAGAAGTCGCGAGCCAGCATTCTCGATGTGATGAAGGAACAGAAGCTTGCCCGGGAGCGCCTAGAGTCTTTGCCCGCACTTGAGGAGATGCTGAAACGTTTCCAGGAAGCGGGGCTAGAGGAGAAACTCAAGGAACAGAGCCTGCTTGTGAGGGAAGAGCGCGTGCTCAAGACGGCGGGCGAGCGTGTTGCGCCGTTTAAGGAGCTACTCGAGCAGTTGCGTCGAGCTCTGCCGATTGACCGCGCGTTCCTTTCAGCCCGGGCGCTGAGCGACCTACCTGGCCGAGAGACCATCGCCAAGGCCGACGAGGTGCTCGACGCACTGAACCTAGCTTTGGCGGCAGAGGTTGACCGATTGGCAGAGGCGATCAGGACGGCCGAGAAGGACCTTTCCGCCGTAAGGCAGGATTGGGAGGCCAGGCGGAAGGAAGTCCAAGCCGCCTATGAGGAGAAACTCCGTGAACTGCAGAGGGACAAGGTGGACGGTGAGGAGTTCATTCGGCTCCGCCGTCAGATAGAGGAACTCCGCCCACTGAAGGAGCGCGAGGCGGTGTTGGTCGGCAGACGGAAGGAACTCGAAGGTCAGCGGCGGAGTCTCCTTGTCGAATGGCAGGAGATCAAACGCGACGAATATCAGCGACTGGAGCGAGCTGCGAGGAGCGTGACGGGCAAGCTCGCAGACCGCGTGTCAGCGAAGGTAGTCTTTGAAGGTAACCGCGAACCTCTGTACGATGTGCTTCGGAATCGCGTTGGCGGACAGCTTGCCAAGGCTATTGATGCCCTCCGGGGGAAGGCTGACTTCTCGCTGCAGGCCTTCGCCGATGATTGCCGAAGGGGCGCGGGTTCGTTGCGGGATAACTTCGGTTTGCCGCAAGGTGCAGCAGAACGCATCGCACAAGCCGCGCCGGACGTTTTTATGGAGGTGGAGGAACTGGAGTTGCCACATCCAACGATCGTGAAGCTCAACGTGAGTCCAGAGGGCGAGACTCCAGCATGGAAGAGGTTGGACGAGCTTTCTACGGGGCAGAAAGCAACAGCGGTCCTGCTCTTGTTGCTGCTGGAATCCGACGCACCCCTGATCGTGGACCAGCCGGAAGACGACCTCGACAACAGGTTCATCACGGACGGCGTCGTGCCTAAGATGCGTGAAGAGAAACGGCGGCGGCAGTTCGTATTCGCAACGCATAATGCTAACATCCCGGTGTTGGGCGATGCCGAGCTCATCGTTGGGCTCACGGCTGCTGCCGAGGCCGGCCAGGAAGTCCGGGCAAGGATGCCCGTCGAGCACATGGGATCCATCGACTCTCCCACCGTCCGGGCGTTGGTCGAGGAGGTGCTCGAAGGCGGCCAGGAAGCGTTCGAGATGAGACGCGCGAAGTACGGGTTCTAGGAGATCCGGCAATGACGAAAACCGAGCTGCTTGAGGTACTCAGGAACGGCGAGAACTCGGGCGTAGAGTTCAAGCGGGATGTCACCGATAATCGCTCCCTCGCACAGGAACTGGTGGCGTTTGCGAACTTGGAGGGTGGGCGGGTCCTGATGGGCGTCGACGACGACGGCACGGTCGCGGGAATCTCTCGGGCCAACCTTGAGGAATGGGTAATGACCACATGCCGCGATAAGATCCGCCCCGAGATCATTCCCTACTACGAGTTGCTTCGCGATGTCGAGCCAGGCAAGAACGTCGCTGTCGTGCAGGTTGTCCGGGGTCTTGACGTACACCATGTTTGGCACAACAATCATCGCACATACTACATACGCGTCGGAAGCCAGAGTCGCGAGGCAAGCGTGGAGGAATTGGCACGGCTGTTCCAGCAGCGCGGGGCATTCCGACTTGAACTGCGCCCCGTTCCGGGTTCGAGCTTGGCCGACTTGGACATTCGGCGACTGGCCGACTACTTCGGTCGGGTCCGGCAGCAACCGGCCCCGACGGCGACCGACGAAGCAAGTTGGACGCAACTTCTCGTCAATACCGAGTTCCTCTCGCGAGAAGCCGAGGCGACACCGGCCACGGTAGCCGGTCTGTTGCTGTTCGGCCTGCACCCGAATCGCTTTCTGCCCCAGGGTGGTATCAGTGCCGCTGCGTACGCTGGCACCGAAAAGGGCTATGCTACGCAGGAACGGGCGTCTCTTCGTGGACCACTGACTCCGCTCTTCGGAGAGGCCGGGCTTGTGGAAAACGGACTGGTTGAGCAGGCCATAGAGTTCGTGCGGCGAAACACCGTGACGACTGCTTCTCTTGAGGACGGGGCTAGGCGAGTCGAGCGGCGCGAGTACCCTGACGAGGCCATACGCGAAGCAGTGGTCAATGCGCTCGTACACCGAGACTACCTGTTGTCGGCCACCGACATTGAACTCTCGATGTATACCGACCGACTTGAGGTAGTGTCGCCGGGCAGGCTACCCAACGGCATTACGCCTGAGCGCATGAGAATAGGCTGCCGTGCTGCCCGCAACCAACTCATCAAGGACGTGATGCGCGACTACAACTACCTCGAACACATGGGAATGGGCGTTCCGCGCAAGATTATCAAATGCATGCTCGAACACAACGGCACCGCACCTGACCTTGTCGAGGAAGATGAGCAGTTCACGGTACGGCTGTGGAAGTCCAAACCAGCACCTGCTGCTTCCCAGACCTACTA
>CAZQZR010000180.1:0-6055 GCA_964597845.1 uncultured bacterium
GACCCGGCCGCGACCCGCGAGGTCGCACGATGCGACACAATCGGCGGTACCATGAATGTCTTTGTGCACGGGCAGTACGCCTATACAGGCAATGAAACTGGCAGCATTTGCGTTCTTGACGTCAGCAACCCACAAGACCCACAACTTGTAGGCCAGTGCGGAATACTGGCACCGGCTGAGCGCCTGGCGCTGCAGGATTCGCTTCTCTGCGTCGCGGGGCAGATGTCGGTACCGATTGTCAACGTCGCCGACCCAACCAGACCGTTCCAGGTCGGCGTCTACGAAAACCCAGGCTTCGCCTACAGCGTAGCCGTTGCCGACTCGTGGATGTACGTCGCCGGCGCCTGGGAGGGGATGCAGATAGTAAGCATCTCGGACCCGACGAATCCAGTGGCAGTTGGCAAGTATGCGACAAACGCGAGAGATGTCGCGACAACAGGCCGCTACGCACTGGTGGCAGCTCGCAGTGACGGTTTGCGCGTCGTGGATGTCTCTGTTCCCCAGGCACCAATCGAGGTTGGGCATTGCGCGATGCCGAGCTCGGTCCGCAAAGTCGCCGTGTCGTGGCCGTTCGCCTATGTCTCCTGCGATTCGGGCGGCCTGCGAATCATTGATGTCTCCGACCCGACCAATCCGAGGGAAGTCGGCTACCACACGCGACCCGGAGCCGCTGGTAATCTCGCAGTACAGGGGTCGCTTGTCTTCACTGTAGACCGAGGGACCAACCTGAACATCCTGGAGAACGTGCTCTACGGAGTCGACGAGGCTGGACCTGGTCAGGTCGCCGAGTCCTCAGTAAGGCTGCTCGAAAACCCAGTCACGAACGGACGGTTAAGGCTGGCGATTCCCCCGGACGCTATCGGTACAGCCACGCTTAGCGTGTTCGACGTTGCAGGCAGAAGCGTGGCGCAATACCCTGCCTTGGCTCTTTGGGGCCGAAGATGGCTCGACGTGCCGGTCGGGTCGTTGCCATCCGGCGGCTACATCCTAAGGGTCTCGACGCCGGGTGGGAATCAACGTGTCAGGTTCGTAATTGTCGCCAGCGCCCGACCGCAGATACGGGGCGCTCGACTCAAGTAAGCGTAATTCCGGGGACATAGCATTCAATTATGTGTCCGTCAAGCACGGGCGGCGTTCGGGATTCTCCATCAGGCGAATATTGCTCCTGCCGGCCGGGAAGTCAAGGCGTCTGGTCGTCGTCGGGCGGCGGGGGGTCGTTCGGGTCGGGTTCGCAGCGGGTCTCAGCCTCGACCTGAGCCTCAACCTCGCTGAGGTCCTGCTTCATCTTCCGCAGGTAGTCGTCCGGCAGCATGACCGGATGCCAGCGGTTTGGCTGGGGCATCATTAGCGTGCCTCCAGGAACTTCTTGATGGCAGAGGCGGGGATGCAGCTTACTAGGCCTGCACTGTAGCGTACGCTTGGGGCGCGCTTGCCGCTGTCGTCGAAGGACTCGACCTTGTCCAGGGCTTGGGCCGCCACAAGGCCAGCCAACGCTCCCGAACGGCACAGGAATACCGGTGCGCCGCTGAACCCGTGGCTGGCTTCTCCGTCGACGAGGAACATCGGTCGGTCGTAGACGCCCTGCGCTACCATTCCCAGCCGTGACAACGGGCGGTCGCTAACCATCTCCGCGCCAAGTCCAAGTGGAAATCCGACCATCAGGACGCCTGAGCCTTCCGTGATGGCCGAATCATCTGCGAACACACTAAGGCCGATACCGTAATGCTTGGTGTCGAGCGATGCCACTGGGCCCTTCTGACCCGGCGGCGGCGTGTCTAAGCTGGTTGACATCTGCAATATCTCGCCCGGTTGCAGCAGGGCGAGGTCGAGGGCGCTATCTGTCCGCACGACGTAGGCCTCTACGACCATCTTCCCCGCTTGCGTGTTGAGTCCCACGGCAAGGAGTCCTTGAGGCTTGGCAAGCTCAACCACATGTCGACAAGTGACGATGACATTCGCTTCTTGCACATGTACGACGCAGCCAGTCCCGACCGACACGAATTCACCCGTGCCTGCTAGAACCTCAATTGACACCACGCTGGGCTTGATTTCCTTCACCCGCTTGACGAGACCGGCATATGTGATGTCTACTGGGAGCTTGATTTCTTGCGAATGCGCAAGGCTGAGACAGAGGAAGACGGAAGCCAGTAGGCCAGAACTTCGGAGCTTCATTGTCGGTCGTTTGTCACTCATGTCGGCCCGGCTTTCAAGACGGTGGGGCAGCGGGAATTCACCTAGGCTGCTCGTGCGGGTCGTCGTAGAACCAGCCGAGGTCCCGGAGGAGAATCCGCGACCCCTTTCCCATTGCGTAGGCCATTCCGACGACGTAGACCACAAGAATCACGATGGATAGCCACATCGGTGCCCGCGCTTCGTGCGTAGGCGTGACCGAGGCTGGGGTCGGCATCAGCGCCTGTCGCCAGACCCAAACGTCCATGGCTAGCAGGACAGCAACGAGCATCAGGAACCACCACTTGCGGCGGGTGTAGGCTGCTACCGCGCTCATTTGGTCCGGCCCTCGACAATCGCGATTTCTTCCTCGGATAGGCCGTAGATCCCGTACACGAGTGCGTCTATCGCGTGGTCGACGTCGTCAATTTCGTGCTCTAGCCTAGCACGATCCGGGTTGAAGCCGTCCGTCGCTAGGCGCCTGTGCAAAACGAGCATCTGGTTTACGAGTTCCACAAGTCGTACGTGACTACGCCTGCTTGAAGCGGACTTTCCTGCCTGCGGGACCGGGAATTCCTCCATGGTCTGCCCGAAGAACCTGAGGTAGCTAGACCCGCTGCCTTCCAGTTCGGCGCAACGGTGGGAGAAATAGAACTGCGCGACGCGCGAGTTCAGTACACCCAACAGGTAGCGGTCATCCGTGGGCAGGAAATAAGTGGTGTTGGTTCCGAAATAGCCTACATCGTCGAGGGCAAACCGGCAGTTCAACGCCATATCGGGGAAGATGATCTTAGGGGCTGCAATCTTCCCATAGTAAGCGCAGTGCCGCAACTCCCACCAATGGTCACCCTGGTCCTGCCGTTTCTCCAGCCGCCCCTTGAACTTCGCCAAGTACGAAAGCACTGCCGGGTAGTCCTTCATGGGTACGCCGACGTAAGTCCAGACAAGGTATCGGTTGGCGAAATCACAGTGATACCGCCTGACGTTTTCTCCCTCCAGTACTGGCTTAATGATGGCTGCACTGCTTGGGTCGGTGGCCAGGAGCTCATCCCGCTGACGCTTCGTCAAGATGAACGCTTCATTCAAGCCAGTCTTAACGCCGAAGTAGGGCTTGTCGTGAATGTACGTGTTTAGCGCCTGACCTCTGTCGACAAGCTTCTCCAGTATCGAGTGCGTCTTTGAGTCCGTCAGTGACCACCACGCCGGCGTCAACTGCCGCATGGGCACGGCAATGCGCCCTGCAAGCAGGGTCTCTACATCATCCCCGGTTTTGAGCGTGTCGAACTTCTGTTTGGAGGATGCGGGCACATAGGCAACTGTTGCGGCCTGCCCCGGTTTCGGTGTGCAGAGCAATACTACCGTTCTGACGGTTGCATCCGGAAACACGGGCAAGCCAGCGAAGCTGAGGAGAGTCACTGGTGTCGCCTTATTGACGAGCAGCGCGCGGAGCCCTTCGCCGTAGTCGGCGCGAATCCACTTGTTGGAGACAATCATTCCGAAGAGGCCACCGGGCTTGACCATGCGAAGGCCCTTCTCGATGAATGCAACATAGAGGTCAGCCGTGCTGCCGAACGCGCTGTAGTTGGCAGCGAAGTATTTCTTGAGGGGCTTAAGCCACTCCTGTCGCACATACGGCGGGTTGCCGATTACAACATCAACGCCCGGCTCCTCTAGTTCCCCGTGCTCGTCATAGAAAAGCTCCGGAAACTCCAGTCGCCAGTGGAAGAACATGTGCTCATTAGCCAACTCCGCTGCCTGACGCGCATCTGACCGGCCCTCCTTGGAGACGCCGTCCAGCGTCCCGCGCTGAACTGCCTCTTCGACTCGCAGCGGGTCGGAGCTCTTCATGCGCACGAGGTCACCCGCTATCTGGAAGCTGAGTCGCCGCCTGTAGGGCTCCAGCTGTTCTTCCAGGTGACCAAATAGACGTTTGTCGTTCAGCACGTCTTGAGCAGTAGCGTCCGGCGACAAACTAATCTCAGCGGCGGACTTCAGCGCGTCTCTGAATGTCTGCGACTGTCCACCTCCAATAATGGCGCGCGCTACATCGTCTTTGCCGACCAGTGAGTTGCCACGTTTGATGTGGTGGTTTAGGAACGACAATGGGGCGCCCAGGGTGAAAGAGTCCAGCCACAGTGACAGCTTAGCAAGCTCGACCGCCATCGAGTTTATGTCAACACCGAATATGCAGCGCTTCATGACCATGCGTTTGATTAGGTTGACTTCGGTGAGACGCGACTGGTCGATTTCAACCCCTTGTCGCTCGACCACGTCTTTAACTATCTGCTTCCGCATCTGGTCTATTCGGGCAATCACAGGGTTGTGTTCAAACCGAGCCAGAAAGATGACGAGCCGGTTGGCGATGTAGTTGACCGTCTCGACCAGAAAGTGAGCGGACCCCATCGTCAAGTCCAGTACCTTGATGCCGAAGAGAGTCTCGAACAGCTCGTTCTCCAGAGCCTCACTCCTAGGAGTCCGTTTCCCCTTCGTACCGTTCATGCAGGAGTGCATCAGGGTTTCAGCCCGCTTAAGCCTCTCTTCGAGCACAGGGCCGACCGTGTACTTGACCATGAACCCCACCACGAAGTCGCGTGTGAAATAGGAACCAGTAGACCTTCGTTCATGATTCGAGTTCTCGATGTAGGTGTGGCCCGGTTCGCGTCGGGCGACAGGCGCGCGGTCTCGCACCTCGCTCTCCCGCCTCCAAATACACCTGCCTTTCTCCGTAACGGCAACCATTGGCACCTCTGCCACCCGAATCGTGAATTCCAGCAGGCCTTCGTAGATGTCGCCGAGATGACGTACAGACAGTGAGGAGTAGTCTATGAAGCTTGGGCGGCCTTGCTTCCCGTGTTCCGCGCTGAACGTAAGTGCCTCGATCGCCCTTACGAAATAGTAGTCGGCGAGATGGTGGCGCTGAAGGAAGGAACCCTCGCGGTCCTCGAATAGTCCTCCGTTGTACATGGGAACGTTCAGTTCTCTGTCGCCTGCGGCAACCACTCCGCAGAGCGACTCGAATCTACCCCAGTACACGTAGGACCGCCTGCTCATACGATCTCGCGGGGTTGTGGCCAACTCTTCGGCAATGTCGTCCCTGATTTGTGATAGGCTCTTCTTCCGGTAGCCCGATTCGCCAATCGGCAACAAGTTCCGGGACTCCGCGTACAATAGAAAGAGTAGCCTGTACAGCAACACAAGGCATCCGTCGAACACTTCCTTCAGTTCAATCTCGCTCATCTCGACGCTGCTCTTGTCGGTTTGGCGGGCTTCAACAAACCCCTGCGCCAAGTCCTCAAAGACGCGGTCGAACACCAGTTCTTTTAGTTCGCCACTAACTGCTGTAGCGTACTCTTGGCTACCTTTGACGTGCTGGTCGAGCAGCGATGCAGCCGTTATCGGGTCTGGCCGTAGTGCGGTGCTGCTGAAGAATAGGTAGAAGTACTTGAACGTATCGAGGTCTCCCGAGTCGACCGCAGACTCCAAGTCTACATCGTAGAATGTACCAGCCATGAACCCTGAGTGATAGTAGAACAGCCGCCACATCTTGCCGTTTGTAAGTATCGCCCACTGGACGTGACCGTGGGATAGACCATAGACATCATCCAAGTATCTTACGGTTTGCGCGGTAGGGTCGACGTCCCGACGGATCGTGTCGTTCAGCGGTCGGCCCCAGGCTTTGGCCTCAAGAATGGCGGGGACACGGCTGTAGTACTGCGCGGGTTCGTTGCGGTGCTGCCGGCAGAAGCGGCGGTCGTCCTCGGACAGGAAGAGGGCGTAGTCTGGATTCTTCCTGACTCCACCCCGCGGCGCTCGAGGCTGCACATCGATGGAGAAGCTGTCGTGTGCCACTGAAAATTGACCCCCCTGTGCCATCCAAAACTGACCC
>CAZQZR010000181.1:0-5956 GCA_964597845.1 uncultured bacterium
GGAGGTAGGAGTAGAGGTCGGTCATCAGGGTAGGCTGGAGGATGCCGTCTTTCACCAGCACGGCTGGCTCTTCGGCGAGCACGCCGTCGTCCGAAAAGAAGATGGAACCGTGCCGGCCGGGCAGGCCGCCAAAGTCGACGATGTTCACCAGGTCGGACCCGACCCGCTTGCCGACATAGAGCGCGGCCCTGGCCGCGCCCCGCATCAGGGCGTCCATCTCGCAACCGTGGCCGAACGATTCGTGGGCGAGCGTACCCGTGATGTCGGGGTCGAGAATGACGCGGTATTCACCGGGCGGTATCTTGTCCGCCGACAGATACTGCACCGACAAGTCTGCCGCCTCGCGGATGGCCTCATCCGTGACATGCGTCGCCTCGTGGCCGGCGCCGTTGAAGCCGGCGTAGTTCATCACCTGTTTCTTGCCGTCCGAGGCGATGGGCACGAGGTAGAGGCCGACATTGGAGACGTCCGAAGAGAGCTGGCGGGACCGGTTGCAGAAGAGCCGGTACTCGCGTTCGTAGGCGTATACCGCCCGCGGGGCGACAATTCGCTTGTCGAACCCGGCCATCACCTCGAACGCGTGGCGGCACACTTCCTGGCGTTGCTGCGCCGTCACTTTCTCCGGGTCTTCCTTGAACTCGCTCTGGAAGTGACGGTCGAGTTTCTCGCCCGGGTCGGGCATCGGGCCCTGCTTGACCATGATTGACTCAGCCAGTTCGCGCGTCAGCCGGAGCAGGTAGTCGGGGTCGCTGACGCGGCTTGTGGCTACGGAGTGGAACGTTGCGCCGTCCCAGGCCGAGATGCGGATGCCGGGACGCGGCGGCACCGGGTTGCTACGCTCGTCGGCCGGGCTCTTCGCGACCGTTTCGCCAGCGGACTGGGTGACGAGCGCGGACGCGTAGGGCACCTTCTTTTCCGCCTCGGCGACTAGTTCGGGCAGGAACCCGCGCAGGCTCTCAAGTGCGGGCGGGAGGTTGTGACTCATGATTGGTTACTCCTTCCGGGAAAGAATGTCGTTCGGGTCGGCAAAACCCATGGTCATTAGCGGCTCGAACCCGAGATTCTGCCAGCAGGTGCCGCTGGGCGGGTTGTTGTTCGCCCAGTCGAGCATCACCATCGGCACGTTGCGGCCGGCGAGGAACTCGGCCGCGGCACGGGTCAGGCCGCGCATGACGCCCTGCTCGCGCCGGTCCGGGTCCACCCACGCGTCGTCGATGCGGCCGAACGGGCGCGGGTCCATGTCCGGATTGTCGAAGATGCGCACGACCAGCATCCCGACCGGCTTGTCCTCAGGCGTAACCGCAACAAAGACGCGGTTCTCGTCCTTCTCCATCATCTTGGCGTAGAACTGGTCGAGCGTGCCGGTCAGGTCCTTGCTCAGGCGCCAGACCTTCGGATCCCTGACGGCGAGCAGGTCCTGCAGCGCGACGCGCATCCGCTTCAGGTCAGCCAGGTCTCGCGGCTCGGCCCGGCGGATGGTGAATGCTGAATCCGGCCTCGGGGTTCTATTGGTCATTGGGACTTGGTCATTGGTCACTTCCCATTCCCATGCAGCCTTTCCGCTCGTACTCCTGGAACAGCCTGCCCCACTCGGTGTCGCGGCGCCACTCTTCAAAGATGCGCTTGTACCGCAGCGGCCATTGGAGCACGTCATGATTGACCGCGGAGACGAGAATCGGGAAATAGACGATGGGCGGGCGCAGGACGAGCTTTTGCAGGAACTTGGTCGGGCCGTACCACGACAGCCAGCCCAGGAAACGATGGAAGTTATACCCGACTTCGAAATGCCAGTTCTCGCCGGACACGTCGTCGCCGACCAGCTCGATTTCGCGCGGGTCGCCGACCCCGAGCCCGGCCTCGTGCGCCAGGCGGATGTAGCCGATGGTCATCGGGTCGAACCCCATCAGTTTGGCGGAGACCGCGTCAATCGCGGTCTGGTCGCCGGAGGCGAGAATCACGCTCTTCACGACCGGCGTCATCGTGCGCGGGCCCGGGCCGTTGCCGGCCGTGGTTCCGTCCATCACCGCGAACACGCCGGAGTGGATTTCCTTCTGGATGGCGAGCAGGTCAACGAGCGTCTCGTGAATCCAGGAGTGAGTGTAGTGGCGGTTGGTAGTGAGCAGGCCGCCGAACGCGTTCTTCATCGCACCGGTCGTGGTCGTGTAAATGTGACACTTCACGGTCGGCAGGTGCACGATGTTCTTGCCGAAGAAGTAGTCGGGTAGCTTCAGGCCCTTCGGGTAGACCTTGTCGAGCGCGAGCATCTTCGCCTTCGGCGTGTACGGAACCCAGTTCATGTCCTCGGGCTTGAAGTTGTAGAGCACCGGCAGGCCGCACTTGCGGAAAATGGGCAGGTAACGGTTCAGGTCCTCGCCCTTGGCGGTATCGATGACCACGGTCTTGTTCTGGACAACCGACAGGTCGGTGTAGCCAAGGTCCTTCAGCGCGATGACCGTGCCTTCCAGTTGCCACGGCGTGGTATTGGCCGCAGGCATCGGGAAGTGCCACGAGATGTTATCCTTCAGGATTGTGGTCTTGCCCGGTGCGAGGAACTTGTCGGCCTCGCCCAGCTTCAGCAACCGGCGGTAGTCATCGAGGACCGACTCCGGCTTGGTTCGCAGAACCGCGACCTTGGCTCTGTAAGGCATGGGCGGTCATTATACCGGCATCCCGCTCCAGCCGCAACCCGGCGCGTGCGATCTATAACAAATTACGGGTCACGTGGGTCCGAATTCCCTTTCGCCCTTTCCCCTTCCTCCTTTCTACTTTGCCATTTCCCCTTTCTACTTTCCCCTTTGCCCTTTCCCCTTTCCCCTGTCCTTCCCCCATTTTGCATTTTGACCTTTGACTTGGTCCGCGTCCGCGCCCTCTCTCCCTTTCCTTCTCAACTCGCAACTCGTAACCCGCAACTCGTAACTCCCTTTCTACTTTGCCATTTCCCCTTTCTACTTTCCCCTTTGCCCTTTCCCCTGTCCTTCCCCCATTTTGCATTTTGACCTTTGACTTGGTCCGCGTCCGCGCCCTCTCTCCCTTTCCTTCTCAACTCGCAACTCGTAACCCGCAACTCGTAACTCCCTTTCTACTTTGCCATTTCCCCTTTCTACTTTCCCCTTTGCTCCTGCGCCCTACTCCTGCTTCTTCAGATGCGGATTGTCCGCCAGCTTCACCTTCAGCGCACTCTGGTACGTGGGCTTGGCATTAAGTGAAACGGTCTTGGTGTTCTGAGCCAGGACGATGTCGTAAGTGTCGCCCGGCTCAAGCCCCGGAATCGCTATTCCATTCACGCCCGGGAAATTCAACGGGTAGATGAACTCCATGGTCGTGATGCCGGTTTCTTCATCGAAGTCGATTTCGGCCTCACGGATTGCGCTGTCCGACTGAGGCGAACGGACGAGCTCGTGATTGACACCGACCTGGTTCACCACGTCGGTAGAATCGTCGGTATAGTAACCGACTATCACGTTCGACTCATCCAGCTTCGCCGACCCGAAGCCGATACCCATCCAGCCCCGGCCTTTGGTCTGGAGCCCGACGTATATCAGGCTGTCGTCAAAACCCCAGTTGACGGTCAGGCCCGACGCCTTATCCAGGAACGTTGCCGGGTATTCCGGCCCGTCCTCATTGTCAATCTCTCCATCAATCCCGACCCGGTCCTCCATGATCGAATCGTAAGGAATCACCGGGGCCGTCTGCGCCCGGCTGAACGCCAGCGCGCCCAGGCCGGCCAGCAGCAAAGCGAATCTCCTGAGTACCATTCAATCTCCTTTCAGAATCTGCGTCATCTGCACTACAATGATGCAACAACGTCGTTTTCGCGACATGTTTCTCTCCGCGGCCTCTGTCTTCGTGCCGGATTCCTCCTCCGGGCATTTTGACCTTTGGCATTCGGCTCTTGACCTTTGACTTACGGCCTCTGAGGCCGCGCTATGACATTATAGACCACGACCCGCCTGATGGTCAAGCCGCGGGCGGCAACGGAAACCCGGCCGGGCTCTACATCTGCACGGCAACCGCGGGAAGCCGAATCGTGACGAACGAATTCGTGCTGCTCCAATAGTCCTCCCCGGTTCAAACTTACCGGCCCCGTTACTCGGGGCCGGCATCTCTTCAATTCCGCGTCCGGGCTAGCCGCGCCCGCCGCGCCTGCCTTTCTGCCCGCCGGGCTTGTTGTTCGGCGGGTTGGGCCTGCCGTTTCCAGGCGGGCCCTGCCTGCGTCCGCCCTGGTCCGGCCGGCCGCGCCAGCGCGGCTGCGGTGGCGACGCGTGGCCGCGCGGCCCGTTGAACAATAGGCGCAGAATCGGCGCGATGACCACCGGCCGGCGACGTGCGTAACTCCGATACCGGGACGCCTCCCGCACGACCACCGTCCGGTCCACGGCCGGTTGCGCCGCAACGGTAGTGTTGTTGGTGTTTGTGTTCACCACGGCCGGCTGTGTCTGATACGAGACCTCGTGAATCACGACCGGGGCCGGCGCGACCGCGACCTGCGCGTAGGTGGTCTCGACCACCGCCGCAGGCCCGGCTGCCTGCGCACCGGGAAAACCGTACTGCCCGCAGCCGGCGACAAACACGGCCGCAGCAGCTAGACCGAGCGTTCTGTACATATTTCCTCCATTTACGTTGCCCGTCAGCACATTAGACCCTCGGCTGCTGCGATTCCTGCGGCCAGCCGAGCGGCACGCAGCAAGCCCGCCAATCGTCACCCGTAATCCGCAAACCGTAGACCGACGGGAGCGTCCCAGTTCGCACTTTGCCATTTCCACTTTCCCCTTCTCCACTTCTCCATTCCCCCTTTCTACTTTGCCATTTCCCCTTTCCCCTTTCCACTTTGCCCTTTCCCCCTTCCCCTTACCCCTTCCCTACTTTGCCATTTCCCCTTTCCACTTTGCCGTTCACCTTTACCTTGACTCCGACCTGGAATTGCCTAAAGTGGCTCAAGGGTTGCGACGGCGCGCTGCCGGACGAACCCGAAAACCAAGGAGGAACGATGAACGTCCGAACCGTTTTTGCGGTACTGCTCGTCGCCGCATCCGTCCTTCTCGTACCGCCGCAGGCTCAAGCCGGCGCCGCGGACAAGGGAAGCCTCTTCATATCCGGCCAGCTCGGGCTCAACTACTACCTCAAGAGCAGCACCCCGGAAGACTTGCCTGGTGGAGGGCTGGACTTGACCCTCGCGCCCCGGCTTCTCTACTTCCCGGTAAAGGGCCTCGGCGTTGGCGGCGAGGCGAATCTCTACATGTACCTCGACGGCACCAAGCAGACCAATCTTGCCATCGGCCCGCGGGTCGCCTACTACCTCAAGCCCGACAATAGTCATTACCCGCGCGCCTGCTGCATGACCCCGTGGCTCGGCGGCAACAGCAGCTATTGGATGCCGTTCTTCGGCGTGTCGCTGATGTACCTGATGGATAGGACCTCGTACGCGGGATCCAACTCGACTGCCTCCGGCTACCGGGGCCGGGCCGGGCTCGGCGCGGCGCCGATGATCGGCGAGCATGGCACGGCCTTCTTCGAGCTCGGGTTCGAAACCCAGTCCCTCAAGGCCAGCGGTGCGACCACAAGCCAGACCAGCAACAGAATCTACCTCGAAGCGGGCTTCGGCGCCTTCTTCTTCAAATAGACCTGCCCGGATACGCTTTGCCGGCCCCGCTCTCGGGGCCGGCTTCCTTTACTCGCGACTCGCAACAGCTCTCTGCAAAGCTCCATGGAAAGCTCATCGGAAAGCTCGTCCGAAAGCTCTCTAGAAAGCTCGTTTAAGAGCTCGTTCAAAAGCTTCTTTGAAAGCTCATTTCAAAGCACCGTTCAAAGCTCGGTCAAAAGCTCACTTCAAAGCTTGCGGCAAAGCTCGCGGAAAAGCTCGCAAAACAGCTTGTTTCAAAGCTCGTCTCAAAGCTCAGCCAAAACCTCAACCTAAACCTTAACCTAAACCTTGTTCCAAAGCCTGTTCGAGAGCTAC
>CAZQZR010000182.1:0-5885 GCA_964597845.1 uncultured bacterium
GTGAAAGACGGCATCCTCCAGCCTACCCTGATGACCGACCTCTACTCCTACCTCCACATGCGCGACCGGCTGCCGGGGCTGAAGCTCTCAGCCAACGGTCGGCTTGAGGCCTACGACCATCCAATCTACGCGCGAATGACTAATACCTACTTCCTGCCCCTGCCCCGCGACAAGGGCGGGATGACGAAGGACGAACTGATTGCCGACTCGGGCGATGCCATCCTGATTGAGCAGTTGACCAGCGGGATGGAAGATCCGCTTGGCTGGGGCGTGCAGCTCCAGGCGCTCCGCGGCCGGGAAATCAAGGCCGGGAAGCTGACCGGCAAGCTCTACTACCAGGTCGGCCTGACCGGTTACGTGCCGGACGTGCTGGCTAGCATCGACGGCCTGACCACCGAGCTCGTCGTCAGCTCCGGCGGCTACTGCGGCAAAGGCCATAAGGAAATCGTGCGAACCGCGACCGGCGGACCCTATGTCCGCTGCCGCATGAAACTGGGGTGAGACATGAACATCGACAAGATTAAGTCGGTTGTCGCAAAGACCGAGGGCATGGCCGGCTGGCTCCTGCGTCGGGTTGAGACCGACGCGACCACGGTCATCCGTCTGCCCGGCATCTACACGACTGAGAACGGCCGGTTCATCCGCCATGAGAATCCGCATCCCCGCGAGGTCATCAACGCACCCGGCGAGGAGGCATGGGTAACGGTCTATTGCCGCCACACGCACGATGGCGTCGAGCAGATGGGCGAGGCCCAGGGCCAGTTCGTGTCCGACGACGAGTCCGCGGTGAAGGCGACGCTCGCCGGGCTCATCGCAGCGGCGCTCAGCCAGCCGAACAAACCCTACCCGCTCGTTGACAAGACGGCAGTCTACCCGAAGGTCGAGCTTGCCGACCCGAAGCTCCTCGATGCGTCACGACCCGAGCTGCTGGCCCGCGTCCAGCAGTTCTCCGACGCGATACTAAAGGCGACCGCGGCCGAGTCCGGCGTCGACGTCTCGAATCTCGAAGTGTTCATCCGCCGGTCCCATTCCCGCGTTGAAACCGGCGCCGGTATCAGGGTTGAATACCCGGCGACGCGCGCCGACGTTGAAATCTGCTTCATCGCCCGGTTCGAAGATAAGGTGGCGGAGCACACGGCGCGGCTGCACGCGCGCCGGTTCGAGGACCTGAACCCCGAAGAACTTGCCCGGACGAACGCGGGGTACGCCCGCGCCATAGCCCAGGCCGGGCCGCCGTCCCAATATCAGGGCCCGATCGTCCTTTCCGGCGAAGCTGCGGCCAACTTCATAGGGCTGGACCAGGAGCCACTCTCGTTCCACTGCTCGGCGCGTACGGTCCACGAGAAGATATCACGGTACGAAAAGGGCCGGCCGGTGTGGGGCGACGGCCCGCTGCAGGGCGATGCGCTTACGCTCTTCTCCGACCCGCTCGTGCCGTTCGGCGTCAGCTCGCGGATTGAGACAGACGCCACGCCGTGCCGGCGAATCGCGCTGGTGGAGGAAGGACGGTACGCCGAGCTCTACGGCACGTCTCGCTACTACCACTACCTCGGGTTGCTCGAACAGGGCGTGAAGCCGACCGGTTTGCCGGGCAACACCGTCGTGCCCGCAGGCAAGACCAGCACGCACGACCTGCTCGGTTCGGGCAGGGTCGTCGTTGTGAAGGCGTTCTCGGACTTCCGGGCGGACTCGGCCAGCGGTGACTTCTCGTCCGAGATTCGCCTGGGCGAGGTCATTGAGAACGGTACGGCCGTGCCGTTCCGTGGCGGACTGCTCATCGGCAACTGGTTCGACGCGCTGGCCGACGTTCGGTTCTCTTCGGAAACGATGGCGCTGGACGGTTACTACGGTCCGTCCGCCATCCGCGTCGGCAACCTCCAGGTCGCGGGCTAACGCGGTTCCCGCGGCCCGCCGAAGACACTCCGGGGCAGGCTCGCGCCTGCCCAGGAATAGCTGAAGCCGGCTCTTTCCTACCGCTGAATCACGACCTTGCGCGTTGCCTGTGCTTGCGCTTGGGCTTCGCGCACGAAGTAGACTCCCGGTGCCACGCGACTCACGTCATTCGCGCCGGCGTGCAGGGCGAGCACGTTTCGCCCAGCTGCATCGAGCAGCTCCGTCCGGTCTCCGGTCATCTGTCCCCGGTCTTCCATCCTCAGAACGCCGCGCACGATGGTCGGCGCAAGGCCGAACCGGGCCGGTTTGGACGCGACCGGTTCGGCAACGGTGGTCGTCCATGGCGAGTTCCAGCAGAGGTTATCTGGCGCATTGTAGTGCCTGAACACGCAGCCGGCCTCGCTGCCAGACCCGCCGGGCGAGTAGACCAGCCACGGCGTCAGGTCTCGAGTCCGCCACACGTCCTCGTTGCTGATGCGGAGCGTATCCGACCAGACGCCCGGGTTGCCGGCGGACGTGTGCTGCCGAAAGACCTGGCGGTATCCTCCCGCATCCATGCTGAAGTAGCTGATGTCCACATACGCGTTACCGACCGAGCGGTAGTTCTTCAGGTCGGGCCATGACTGACTCGCGGTCGGAAGGTTCGCGGTCGGCGCCGGCGTGCTGAATGAGACGCCGCCGTCGGTCGAGTAGCAGGCCAGCACTTCAGCCCCCGACCCGGTCGCATGGTGCCACACCCACCAGAGGACCGCTTCGGAGTCGGGCACGGTAAACGCCGCCGCGGCTACCGGCCCGCCGACAGATAACGTATCCGGTTGGATATCCGTCTCTGCCCAACTGCCCCCGCGGTACGAACGGTTGTAGATCATCATCAGTTGGCCGGGATACCACGTAGCGTATGCGGCGGTGAAGTAGACGCACGTGCCGGCCCCCGTGGAGATTGAGGGATTCGAGGCATCGCTCCACTGCTGCGTTTCCGCCCAGGTCCGGCCGAAGTCCACGGACCGCAGTATTGTGTTGTTGGAATTGCCGCCGCGATACGTGTTGACTGCGCTGGCATGCAGGTAGTACGGGTAAGTGTTGTCGCGACAGACCGCGAAGTCGCCGACGGTGTCCGCGCCTGACTTCAATGTTGACCAACCGGCGGACGTACCGTCGTGGTGATAGATGACGTCGACCAGGTCACCATCCTGGAAGGGCAGCAGAGCGAAGACGTGCACGAAGTTGGAGTCGCCGATGCCGACCACGACCTGCACGCGGCCGAACTGGCAGGGAGTGCTCCAGCCGAAACCCTGGAAGTAGTTCCATGTCTGGCCATGGTCCGTGGACTTGTAGATTCGCACTGACGAATCGAGCGGCGAGCAGACGGTCCACATCGTGCCGTCGGTCTCGTAATCGGTCCCGGAGCCCATGACCTGATTTGGGTAGATGACGACGTCGAGCGCCGGGTCGAGCAAACCGCCTTGCGGCGGAGGCACGACCACCGGGTGTCCGATTGGACTTTGCGGCGGGGTGACGTCCAGGTAGTATTGCTGGATTCGGTTCTCGATTGAGCGCGCTTCCGGTTCATCGCCCCGGGCCTGCGCTGCTCGCTGCTCGGCCCGCAGGGCCTGGACCTCGGGCAGGGCGTCTACCGGGTTGGAAATGCCGTTCGTTCTTGCGCCGGGATAGGGCGGATTCGCCCTCGCCGGCCGCATCGGCTCTTCCCGGTCGCTGGTCGTCAGTGCGCCGGCAACGGCCACTGCGGTCAGCAGTCCGAGAAGCATAGAGACTACCACGTACTTCTTCATCGCTTCTCCTCCTGTCTGGCTTCGTCTGATTCACGATTCAGTTCCCGTCCACGCATTCCGGTGCGCGCCGAGAACATTGTATCGTCTAGACGTACCCGGTCAACACTCCGGTGCACCGGCTGCAGGCGCTGGTTCCGGATATGGATTAACTACCCGAAGGCCGGCTCTTTGCGCGTGACAAAACTTAACTTGACATGGGTAATTTCCCGGTTAGTATATTCCGTCGGTCGCAACGGGGGCCTCGCTGCCGACGTAATGCAAGACATGGCCCCATAACCGCTTGTGTCCCGTTCAGGTCCTGTGAGTTCGTGAGCTTCGTTTCACCGCTCCCTTAGATCCCGCAACGACCCAAGCACAACACGTCCGGAGGTTCTATAATGGGTACGCGCATTTTCGTTGGGAATCTTCCCTTCAGCGCAACCGAAGACCAGCTCAGCCAGCTGTTTGCACCGCATGGCGAAGTTGCGTCAGTCAGTATAGTGAAAGATAAGTTCACGGACCGTTCCCGGGGATTCGCCTTTGTGGAGATGAGCAACGCCGACGCGGCCACCACCGCGATTTCGGCCCTTGCCAACCACTCGATGGATAACCGCACGCTCACCATCAACATTGCGCGCGAGCGCACCGAAGGTGGTTCGCGTGGTGGTTACGGCGGGCGTTCCTCAGGCAACCGCTCCGGCGGTTACTGATCCGGGAAGCGCTGGTAATACCAGCCTGACTTCACTGAACGGGCGGGGCAACCCGCCCGTCTTGTTTCGCGCGGGTCTGGCGGGAGCCCAAGCTCAAGCGCAAGCCTAAGCCGAACCGCGTCAGAAAGACAGAGCCGGGCCTGCGCCCGGCTCCGTACGTAAACGCGAAGGACTAGCGGCTGAGCACGATGCGGCCGGACACGGTCTGTCCGGACCCGGTCAGCCGGCAGAAATAGACGCCGCTCTGCACCTCGGCGCCCGAGTCGTTCCGGCCGTCCCACGTCCGCGCGCTGCGGCCGCTTGAGACTCCAAGGTGCCGCACTACGCGGCCCAAGCCGTCGCAGACGACCAGCTCGGCGTTCGCCGGCGCTTCGCACCATAACGTGGTGCGCCCGGCGGTCGGGTTCGGGCCAGCGCGGAGCGCGAGACGCGCGGGCGCCTGTTTCCCTTCCTCGACCCCGGTCAGGAATTGCCCACGGAACAACTCCACATAGCCGTCATACGTGCTCACCAGCAGATCCGGCACCGTGTCCGAGTCCCATTGCCCGAACCAGCAGCGCGAGCCGAAAATCCCCGACCCCTGTACCGGCAGGCCCGCGACCGTCTTCAACGTCTCGGCCGCCTCGAGCACCGGGTCGTCGTTCGACCCCGAGTTGCGGAAGAAGTAGACGTACCCATCGTTCGCCCCGCAGACCAGGTCGTTTACCCCATCCCGGTCCATGTCCGTCACGCCGGGATTCACGCGGTAGAGATTTATCGGCGCGCCGCCCGCGGCCACGGTCTCTACCACCTGGAAAGTCGGCCACGTGTCGGAACCCATGTTCCGGTAGAACAGCACCTGGCCGTTCTCGCTCCCGATAATCAGGTCCTTCTTGCTGTCGCCATTCCAGTCAATCATGAACGGGTACGAATTCGCACCTACGTTCAGGGGCGTCATGTCCATCTTCTGGTACTGCAGGTAGGCAGCGAAGCCGGTATCGCGCCAGATCCAGACGTTGAAATAGCCGTTGCGGTCACCGGAGACGAGATCAGGGTGGCCATCCGAGTTCCAGTCCACAACCTGTGGACTCGCTCCCTGGCATCAGCCGTAAGGCAGGGTTACGTCCACCCCGCCCGACTGGAAGAAAGTGTACCCGTTGAACTCCGGGGCGGTGTCCGGCCCCTGGTTCAGATACAGCCGGATTTTGCCATAGTCGAACTGGCCGAGGACCAGGTCCTTGGTGCTGTCCTGGTTCCAGTCGTACACCGTCGGCGCGCCGTAGTAGCCGACGTCAATCGGCGTGCCGTTATCATTAATCAACTCCGGGCCGGTGAAACGCGGCGTCACTCCCAGCGCCAGCGCTGCGAAGATGGTCACCGCAGCCAACACGGACAGCTTCTGCATATTCGCTCCTTTGCCCCGCCTGCGGGGTGTATGCGGCAATTCTAATGCCTCATCCGGCCGAGTGTCAAGTCGGCCGGTTGCTCAGCGCTTGACGATGAACGGATTATCGCCCTTGCCGCGCAGCTTGCG
>CAZQZR010000183.1:0-5883 GCA_964597845.1 uncultured bacterium
TTATCCGAGATGGTAGGTGGTCAGATAACTGAGTCAACAACAACGTGCGGCAGAGCGCCCGACGGCTCACAGCTTGCAGCCTACGGCTTACGGCTCACGGCTCCGAACGATGTGCGTACTATCGGACACCGCGGCAGAGACCGTACAACGTCCATCGCTAGCCGACTGCCTCACCTGGAAACTGGAACCTGGCAACTGGGACCTCGCGGCGAAGCCGCGTCGCGCCTTGACATCGCTCAGAAATATGGGAGGTGTCCCGCATTCTTCCGCATTCTTCCCTAATAGGTGACTGCTCTCATTTCCGCAATGGCTGCTCGTTCACCTGTTCCCCGAGCCCGCGGTTGGCTGGCCTGTCTCCCCGCGAATCGCCGCTTCCACCTGCGCTAGCAGTTCCTCGGCGTGCGAGCGCAAGTCCAGCATGTGGCCGGGGCCTTGCGCCACCCATGCCGCGTCCTCCTCGCGTGTCCTTTCGGGGTTCATGAGGCGTTCTCTGACATCCATCTCGTGGCTCGTGAATCCCACGGTGTTGCGCCCCAGCAACCTTGCCTTCGCCTGGTGATACTCATCGCAAGACCGCAGTGCCATATCCTTGCTACCAACGACCCGCCAGAACAGGGCACGCAGTACGTGCACCTCGATGAGTCCGGGTTCGCACAGGAGCGCTGCCCCAAGCATGGCGATGGCGGGCTCAGCCTTTGCCCGCCTCTCTTCCTCGCTCCGGACGTTCTGCGCTTCCTTGATGATGTCGTAGGCTGTATCACGGAACGTGAGGCCGAACAACCAGGCGAGCGTGTCCGCAGTTGCAGGTGATTCGCAAAACTTCTCGAAGTGGTCTTCCGCCAGATTCCATGGACGCATTTCGGCTGCAGTGATCAGAGCCTTAAGACCGCCGGTATCACCATGGGCGTTGCGGACGATCAAGTCTATGACATCGCTGTCTACGCCCATCCAAGCCAGACGCGACTTCCATTCATCCACGAGCTGGTCCAGTTCATCTGGCAGATAGGCTGGAAGCAGTTGCCCATCATCATCCAAGGTATCGGCTGCGGGAGTAGGCGGAGTGCTATCCTGTGCTTCTACGCGTTCCTCAGCTTCCTCCATCTTCCGTCTCTCGGCGTAGACCAAGTACTCCAGACTGTCGGGGTCTCTTCCAGTCGGCGTGCCTGGAACGTCACGCTTGGGGAAGACTGACAGCACGCCTGATCTGTGCACCGCCTTGAACTCCCTCCGCAACGCGCGCGCCCTGCGCTTCGCGGCACCGGTCGCGAACGCCGCATCACCACCGGAATCGGCCAGCGCACGTCGGTACAACAAGCGCGAATGCAGCGAGACATGCCATTCCTCCCAGAGGCGTGGCCCGAGTACATAGGCGATCAGCAGTATCCATGCAATGCAGGCCAAACCCAGATACCAGCGCGCGCTGAGCAGGACTACTACTCCCACTAAGCACAAGACCAGCCCAACTCGGAAGGCAGGCCTAGTTCCTCTCCAGCGGGCGATGGCAGGACGGTGCTCAAGTCCAAAATACGACACGACCCGTACAACCCTCGCCGCGGCAAGCAGAGGTATACCCGCCGAAGTCAGCACCAGACCAACCACAAGGCTAAGCGTGAAGCTCATACACGAGTGTGTCTATTTGCCTGTCGGTCGCTGCAATCTGGCGCTGGATGGATTCCTTCTCGTCCGGCGTCTTGACCTTGGGCAAGTCCTTGTGCAGCTTCAGCATCGTCACGCCTGGACATGCAGTCGGCGGTCGTCTGTCGCGTCCGACGCTCATCGCTCCGCACTCATCGCTCATCGTTCTTGCGCGAGCTCGACCATCTTGTTATGCCGTGCCTTGACGGCTCATGCTCCATAGCGCAGTTGTCCAGACCGTGAGTCATACCATAGGTTCGACGATTCGCGCCCAACCCGGCCAAATGGGCGCTTCACATGGCGAATCTCGGTGAACGCATCCGCATACCACGTCAACCGCGTGTCTGCGGACAGGGACTCCGCCGGGTCGATCCGGAGGCCCCTGACAGGCCCTCTCGACCCTCTTCTGTAAGCGGCATGGTCGAACAGGTCAGCGATGTAGTCGTCCCGGAAGCTGAATCCTATTATCACCACTTGGTCGGACCTCTCCAAGTCCTCGAGAAGACGGTATCGAGCATAGCGGCTTGTCGGGCTGCTCGGAAGGCCCTTCTTACCAGGGAATACCATCATAGGTGGCTGTCTGAGTCCGGGCTGCAGCTCGGTGCCGACGTCATAGACGCGTCTGTTCTCAGTCACCCACCCGACGGACCCATGCAGCTTGTAGAACGGAATGCGCCACTCGCTTGATGGGCGACTATCGAGTCCGGCAGCGTATGCGTCCTTGGACCAGATCGACCCTCCATGCGGACCCGGCATGAAGCCGTTTATGAGCCGTGGCTTGTAGTCGTGGAAGTTCAGGATGTCCCCGAACCCAGTGGGTGTGAAGCACGCCTCAAACGTTCTGTCGTAGTTCGTGGAGAACACGGAGACACCAGATGTCGCTGAAGCCGAAAGCCCGCCAACCAGAGACAGATAGTGGTTCGCGCAAAGCGCTGAATCGACGGCGGAGCACTTCTCATAGATGAGACGCTTGGTCGCCTCTGCAAGCCGCGGAAGACTGCGCTGCTCGCCTAGCGCCAAGGACGCTGACGGACCTGCTGTAGCGGTTTCAGCCAGAGAAAGAACATGCTCGACATCCACGTTCTGCGGCTCAACGCCATGCGACTTGCCCAGCCAGTCCAGTACGTCGCGCAATTCTCCGTCTAGTTTCTCATACACTCCATCCCGGAAGAACTCGCCCGAAGTCGGTATGCCCAAAGGACGCGATGCGCCTGCTCCGAGGAGGACAACGACTCTTGGCGGAGTTCGGGTGCTCATCTACTCACTCCGTGGCCTTCTTTGGCTTCCGGCGCAAGAGGCCTAGCACGATCACGATGGCAAAGCCGGCTAGTAATCCGCTGCCTGCACTGGCCAACCTTGCGGGCCAGTCCGGTGTCGATGCGTCAGCGGGCGCGGCGTACACGCTGGTCCGTCGCCGACCGGTCTTGGCATCCTGGATGGCAACTGCCATCACAGAGTCCAAGCGTTGGCGCAACTCTTCGCGCCGGTCGGTCGCCAGCAAGTCGGCCTGAGACCTATCGGTGTTCCTGTTTGGTGGCTGCCGATACGCCCCCTTGGCACGTCGCCTTGCCAGCTCAGCCTTGGCGGCGGCCACCAACTCGGGGGAGTGCTGCGGTTTCCGGTAGAGCGCTGCCGACTCGCGCTGCATGACCGACACGATGGTCTCCACCGAGACCGCGCTCCTGCGAGCGCAGGCCACCGCGCACCAACCAAAGTCCCGCCACAGCTCGGGGTGGTGCGCGAGCAGGTGTTCGCCGATGACGCTGTCCACAGCATCCATGGCCCTGGCGCCCGACATCCGGCTAACGGCGGATGTGTCAATGCGGAGATCTGGGTAGTACGCTATGCGTCGTTGCCAGCCGGGAATGCACCTGCTAGGGCCGCCGGGCGCCAGCGCGAGAACGGCCCATGCCAGGGCCAACACGACGGTACCCTTCTGCAGTCGAGCGATGACGGTGCCGCGTGCAAACACCACGACTAGCGCTGTTCCGACCAAGGCGCTCGCGACCGCTGCGATGCCCACTCCTAGCCAGTCGCCCGTCCCGAGTCTCTCAGACGCGGACGTGGCGAACAGCGCGGCCACCCATAATAGGACGATCACGGCCGTGACCTTCTGCATCGTGTTCATGTAATACCTCCGATACGAGCGACATGATGCCTATCACCATGTCGCGTTCCGGCCAGACGGAGTTCGAATTCCATCGGCAACACGGTGGCCAGGCGGGCCGGGTTGTCCGATGAGCGGAGTGCCCTGCCTTCGAGCAGTCTGCCGATGGTGTTCTTGACGAGGTATCTCACGATGTACTGGGGCGTGTAGCGGACGCCGCCCGCTTTCCTGACTTCGGGCTTCTCTTCGACCGCTTCTCTTCGACCTTGGCTTGATGGCCGGCAGTCAGCCGGATGACTTTGCCGAGGAATTGTTCATAGACCTGGCCGGGTACGTCCGCGTGTCTCGCTCGTTTCACTTGATTTGCTCCGGCCGCATCAAACTGGCCCACCGGTCGTCATCCTCCAGTGGGGATAGGTCGGAGTCAATGGCCATCCTGAAGCGTACATCTGGATAGGTCTTGACCGACTTGTACAGCAACTCAAAGGCTTCGTCGCGACGGCCGCCTTTCAGCACTGCTATCGCCTTGAACCATAGCGCGTGGGCGCACTGCTCGCGAAGCTTGGGTTCCTCGTCCCTTCCCACTCGCTCGACCACGGCATCGAACGTCTCCAAGGCTTCCACGTCACGGCCCACATCGCCCAACCATACGCCCTTCTTGACTAGTGCCTCCGCGACTATGCATCTGACCCTTAGGTCGGAGTCGTCGCCGTAGCGGCGGACTAGCTCATCGCAGGCATCGATTCCCTCGGCCGCCCCCCGCGTGAGCTGCAAGGCCGCGCTTCTGTTGAGAAGGGCCACTGCGACTCGCCAAACGAGGTCCTGGTCCTTTGAGGACCCGAACCTAGTGACTACCTCATTGCTGACTTGGATGGCAGCCTCGTATTCGCCCGCACGGAAGCATCTCTCTAGTCGTCCGTTAAGTGCCGAGAGAGCGCGCCGTTGCCGTTTCGCGCCGCCACCGGACGGCGGGGTGCTTGCCGCCTGATTGTCCAGATAGTTCCGCCGTTTGAGCAAGCCCAACGCGAGCGTAGCTGTAGTAGCACCCGTCAGGGCACCTGCTATCCAGCATACGAGAGCGGCCAGCAGTGCAAGCAGCGGGATGAGCCACCACAAGCTCGATGTCCGGTGGGGTCCGGATATCCTTAGGGCCGATGCCACGCCTGCGGAAATGCTGACCGTGGTGATGCCAACGATGGTGAGCAGTGTGGGTGCGAACGATGTGAGTACGAATTCCCGCCATGAACGTGGGTCGTGAGCGGCGACAGCCGCCACTCCGTTGCCGATGACATCTGGTCGTTCGCCACTTGGAGTGTTGCGATGAGCGAAACCAGCTATGATGCCCCAATACGCGGCAGCATAGAACAACGGAACCGCGAATATCCAATGCCTGTACACCAGCAGAAGGATTCCTGAGAGCACCGGTTGTGCCACCCAGTTCCATCGGCTCTGGAACAGCAACGTCCGCATGTCTCCCCTCAGAATGCGGTCTCTGTGCAGCCTGACGGCCTGCCAGTAGCCGCCCGCGGCGGCCAAGGCATACGCAGCTGCGCACGCTATGAACAAGAACGGGGGCATAGCCTATCGCTCCTTTCTGGCCTTGGATACTTGTGCGCGGGACCATCGGGGATGCGGAGCATTTTACCTGTGCCCGTCAAGGCCGAGCCTCCGGATTCTGCCGCGGGAAAGACGGGCCCGCAGGGCACGCAGCATTCGGGCTTTTCTTCGACCTTGGCCTGATGGCCGGCAGTGAGCCGGATGACTTCATCGGTTCCTGGTTCTCGGTTCTTGGTTCCTGGTTTCCGATCTTCGGTTCCGGGGACTGCGAGCCATGGACTATGAACCGAGTCTGCGATGACCGAGAATTCGGACAGGCCCTGTTTGTCGTCCATGTCCCGGCCGAGCGCGGTGAAGAACGGATTGAGGAACTCGGCGCGGAGTTGTTCTTCCTTGTAGTCGGTCGAGACAAAGACCTTTCGGTCTTGGTCGAAGCGGTCGACCAGACGTTTTACCAAGTCGGGCGCAGGTGTGCCCATTGCGGCAAGAGAATAGACGTCCGGTGTCGCAAGTCAAGCAGACGTCGGTAACCCAAATCCCGAGATAGAACTGGGTGATTGATGATTGCGGTGGTCGCGGCTGGC
>CAZQZR010000184.1:0-5868 GCA_964597845.1 uncultured bacterium
GAAGTCCGGAGTCCGGGTCTTGGCGAACTTGGCGTCCTTGGCGGTTCAATATCGGGTCTGGGGCCGCCCCGCTTCCTTGACTTGCGTCCAGCATCTCCTATAATCGGCATCCGTGCCCCTGTAGCTCAGGTGGATAGAGCGACGGTTTCCTAAACCGTAGGTCAGGCGTTCGAATCGCCTCAGGGGTAAAATGAAAAGGACATCATGCGCTTCAAAGGCAAGCATTACGTCAGCAAGCGGGACTTGAAAGAAGACCGGTTCCAGGTATTCGTCGAGAAGTCGCTCGAGTTCTACTACCACGACCGGCAGAAGGTCTGGATTGGCGCGGCAGCCGCGGTGGCCGTTATTGTCATCGCCATCCTGCTGCTGCAGAACCGGGGCACCGGGGTGAATCCGCAGGCAGAGGTCGCCTTCACCCAGGCCATCGGCATCTATTCGAGCAACAACCTTGAACAGGCCGAGCCTGCCTTTAAGGAAGTCGCCGCCCGGTTCGGCCGGGATTTCGTCGGGGCCAAGGCGCACTTTTATCTCGGGAACATCTACTTCAACACCAACCGGACAGCCGAGGCGAAGAAGGAATTCGAGATCTTTCTCGGCCGCGTGAAGAATGACCCGCTCCTGAGTCCGGCCGCGCAACTCGGCATCGGCAACTGCGAAGAGCAGACGGGCGACAACATGGCCGCGGCCAAGTCCTACGAAGCGGTCCGGAGCCGGTGGCCCAAGTCGCCACTCGTCTTTGACGCGATGATGGCGGCGGGTCGGGCCTATCGCAACGCCAACGCGTACGACAAGGCCAAAGCCGTGTACGACGAACTGCTCAAAGGCAAGCCGGAAGGTGACAAGGGCGAGGAAGTCAAGCTGGAACTCGCCCGCCTGCAGGCCATGCAGGGCAAGTCCAAGTAAACTAACCGCGCCGCCTGACCGGAGCCGGACAAAGGTCCGCCCCCACGGGCGGCGTTGCCTTTCTACCCCGCCGGCGGTTTGGCAGTTCGGATTGGGTGTGGACTACGCGGCGCGGACCAGGTCTTCGGCCTTCTGCACGAAAGCGCGGGCCTGTTCAAACATCTCACGAATCTCGACCGGTTCAGGTGTTGAGAAGTCCCTGTAGTCCGTATTCGTGCGCATCTCAAACGCCCGGCCGAGATGCTGGGCAAGCTCCGCCGGGAAAATGTCACTCCGGACGAAGTGCTTGTAGAACAGTGAGATGACACCAGAATGCCGGGAGGAACTCAGGTCGCGGGTGGCGAGCAGCGCGATGGCTGCGTAGAACATGGCATAGTAGATGCGATTGGACGCGCTGTTGAGGCGTTCCTGTTCCAAGTCCGACTGAGCGTCGTTCAGGGCCTCACGCGCCCGCTCCAGGCGGTACCGAATGACCTCGTGCTTCGGACTGCTCACACCGGCACTCCTTCGCGAACCACGGTCTGGTAGAAGGGCGTGACCTTAGTCAGGTCAGACCCATACTCGGCTCGTGAGAACAGCACCGGGACCAGGAGGACGCCGTGCTCGATATTGATGTCGAAACAGAGTCTGGATACCGCCTTCCGGGTCTCCCAGTCATACTCCTCAAGTACCACCAGTACGTCGATGTCGGATTCCTGGTTCGAGTCCCCGCGCGCCTTGGAGCCGAACAGCCGCAACTCGACCAGTCGGAAATCACGGGCAAGGGCATCCTTCAACTTCCGCAGCGCCGTGAGTTCGTTCGGAGTCAGGTTTTCCACATGGAGAACTTACTCCTCTAGGCCCGCCGGGTCAAGAACTGCCGGTTGCCGGACCCGCCGGCCGTGAGCCGAACATCGGGGAGCCGCCCGCGCGTCGGCAATCTCTTGTCGTGTCCGCGGAAATCCTGTTGACAAAGAGAGAGTCACGAACAGCCCGGTATCGCGGCAATGTGATTGACCGAGCCGCATGGTGACACCGAACTGCCGTGCTCTCGAATCCATTATGGGCAGTTTTCCCGGCATGTCAAATGGAGCAGGGAGAGGGCTGACGGGCTACGGACTACGGTTCACGGTGTGCGGTTTGTGATTCACGGTTTACGGCCCAGGGCTCCTGGTTCATTACAGTGAACCGCGTCTCACGGGCAGCAGGATGACTGCTTGGAATCAGGGGTCCACTACTGCGAACCAGGGACCAGGAACTGATAACTCGCGCCGGAGGCGCGACGGCAGGGGAGACGCCGTCCGCGCGCCGGGCCGGCGGGGACGTTGTTCGTGGCCTTGCAACGCGGGCCGGGCAGGTGTAGAATTAGATAGTCGGGTGCGGAGCCCCAATGGAAGCCATAACCCCACAGTGGGCAGGCTTACCGGGCACGCACCCGGCATTTCTGTCCTCCGGCCCGGACCCACTGTCAGCACTTGCCAATCGTCAGCCGTGACCCGCTGTCCGCTATCCGCTCACCGCGTCCGATTCGGCCCTGATTCCTGACGTCGAAACCGCCAAGCTCGCCAAGAACGCCAAGATGCGAAGTGGAAAGGGGAAATGGCGAAGTGGGGAGAGGAACGCCAGAAGTGATGTCATTCCGAGCGGAGTCGAGGAATCTCTCCTTGCGTCGCAAACCGGAAGCGGTCAGCCGTTAGCCGTGAGCCGTCGGCTGTCTGCCATCAGCCGTGAGCCGAACATCGGGGAGGCGGGCTTGATGCGCCGGGTCGGGGCTGGTAGAATCCTCGGGCTGGGAGCGAGGCCAGCTTGCGGCCGAAACACACCTTCGTGATGACCGCCGGCGCGCTCCCGGCCTTGCCTTGACTCGCGTTGGTGGACGGCCGAGGCTGACGGTGTACGGTTCACGAACTACGGTGCACGGTTCACGGGCAGCGGACGCGGGATTCGGGCGAAGCGAAAACGGTTACCGGCCCGACATCCCTAATAGGTGACTGTCCCTAATTCCCCCACGGTTCACGGTGCTAGGTGACTGTCCCTGATTCCCCCGCCTGATTCCCCCCCTTGATTCCCCCGGGCTTGACTGGGCGGGTGGGAGCGATAGACTGCGGGGGTATGCGCACCATCGTTGCCATCCTGGGCGTTGCGGCCGCGATAGTTGGCCTCATCTGGTTTGTTACAGGCAAGCACGGGCCTGACCTGTGGCGCAAGCTATGGGGCATGAAGCCTGCGTCGGTTCTCACTGACGAGGACGTCAATCGCATCGCAGACGAGATAGGGCGGCGCTCGGCAGTCAAACCGTACTTGGACGGCCTGGCGGAGGCGTCCAGCGCAGTCAGGGAGCCTTTCGCTGCAGGTCTTGCCGCAATGAAGGCCTACAAGTGGGACGAGGCAATCGGACACTTCCGGGAGGCTAGCAAGTCCGCGTCCGGTACACAACTGGTCGCGCTCTACAACCTCATCGGCCTGTGCCACTACTCGCCGGGCCGATGGGACGATGCGCTTCAGGCGTACGAGGAGTCGCGCAGGCTGGCCGTGGACTTCGGCGACAAGCACGGCGAAGCGGCTGCCCTCGGCAACATCGGGCTCATCTTCAGCGACAAGGGCGAACCCAACAACGCGCTCAAGTACCTAGAAGAAGCGCTGGCGACATTCCGCGAAGTCGGGGATCAGCAGGGCGTGGTGAGCGTCCTAGGCAACATTGGGAACGTCTTCAGCGACAGGGGCGAGCCCGACCGGGCGCTCAGGTACCTAGAAGAAGCGCTGGCGACATTCCGCGAAGTCGGGGACCAGCAGGGCGTGGCGAGCGTCCTCGGCGACATCGGGACCATCCACAGCGGCAAGGGTGAACCCGACAAGGCGCTCAAGTGCTATGAGGAAGCGCTGGCGATATTCCGCGAAGTCGGGCATCAGCAGGGCGTGGCAAACCAGCTCGGCAACATCGGGAATATCCACATCGGCAAGGGCGAACCCGACACGGCGCTCAGGTACCTTGAGGAAGCGCTGGCGATAGACCGTGAAATCGGGTATCAGCAGGGCGTGGCGAACGGCCTCGGCAACATCGGCTTCATCTACAGCGACAAGGGCGAACTCGACAAGGCGCTCAAGTACCTTGAGGAAGCGCTGGCGATACACCGTGAAATCGGGTATCAGCAGGGCGTGGCGAACGGCCTCGGCAACATCGGGAGCATCTACCGCGACAAGGGCGAACTCGACAAGGCACTGAAGTACTACGAGGAGGCGCTGGCGATACACCGCGAAATCGGGTATCAGCAGGGCGTGGCGGCCCATCTCGGCGACATCGGGCTCATCTACAGAGACAAGGGCGAACCCGACGAGGCGCTCGAGTACTTCGAGAAAGCGCTGGCGATACACCGCGAAATCGGGTATCAGCAGGGCGTGGCAGACCAGCTCGGCAACATCGGGAACACCCACAGCGGCAAGGGCGAACCCGACGAGGCACTCAAGTACTTGGAGGAAGCGCTGGCGATACACCGTGGTGTTGGGAATCAGCAGGGCGTGGCGAGCGACCTCGTTAACATCGGTAATATCTACAGCGCCAAGGGTGAATCCGACAAGGCGCTCAAGTGCCATGAGGAAGCGCTGGCGACATTCCGCGAAATTGGGTATCAGCAGGGCGTAGCGAACGGCCTCGCCAACATCGGGCTCGTTCTGACGGGCATGAGGAAGTACGAGCAGGCCGTGCCAAAGCTGGTGGAGGCGCTGGGCATCTACTCGGCAATCGGCGCGGCCAACGGCCGATGGCAGGTGCTGAGAGGGCTGGTCTGGTGTGAGGACAAACTGGGGCGGAAGCGGATAGAGGGACTGTTCAAGGAAGCTGGACTGGATGACGATACCGCTGCAAGCCGTTTCAAGCTGATGGACCAGATGCGGCAGGAGCTAGGGAGAGCGAAGAAGTAATCCGTCGGTCCGATTCTCGGCAGCCGGCTGGCGGCCGGCTCACTCTTTTCGGCTCAGGTGTCAAGGCGGCGGGGCGGGGCTCAGGTGTGCGTCACATCGGACGCGCGAAAACGGTTACCGTCCCCAACAGTCCCTAGGTCACCGCGCCGGGATGTCAAGGCGGCAGCGTCTGGACGGCCGACGGCCTACGGCAAACGGCCGACGGCTTACGGTGTACGGTTCGCGGTCTACGGTGCACGGTGTACGGTTCACGGAATGCGTGTGAAGCGAAAACGGTTGCCGTCCCCGACAGCCCTAATAGGTGACTGTCCCTGATTCCCAAACAAGAAGACGCCCGAAAGGCGCGGGCCGTAGATTCGTGCAAGCTCGGCCTTCAATTCAGCCAGCAGTCTTCTTATCCTCTAGCACTCATTCCTCATTCTAGCGGTCTGTGCTCGGCGGTCAACTGCACCCGCTCCGGACCCATTCGTTTCGTTCGTATTTCGTACCTTCGTGGTGGTCATGTCGGCTCCTGAGCAATATCGTCCTCAAGTCCAGAATCGCGCCCGGCCAAGTCAAATCCGGGCCGCAGCAATTTGACAATGGGTATTTGCAGCTTACCATGATACCAATGACACGATGAAAACCGCCGCGTGCCCGCGGCGCGGGACATGACCGAAACTCTCCTGGAGTTTCGGGTCGTGTCCCAAGTCGACTAGGGAGGTTGAATCAGAATCTGGGAGGAGCAAGATGAGGAAGATGCAGACAGTCGTGGTGTTCGTAGTCCTGCTTTCCGCGGCAGTAGCGCAGGACTCGCTCAACTGCCGGGAAAAGGGTAGTTGGCCGTTCGGGCGGAGCCCTGCGGTTGCCTATGATGCGAGCCGCAACCTGGCCTTCTGCGGTTCAGGCGGCGGTGTGTACGTGCTTGACGTCTCAAACCCGGCGCAGCCGCAGAAGCTCTCTGAGGCGATTCACACGCGCGGATTAGTCTATGGTCTCTGCTATCAGGCGAACCGGCTGTACATTGCTGCGGCTGTGGCAGGTCTGGAAATCTGGGATGTCACCAATCCTGCAGCTCCGGCAAGGCTC
>CAZQZR010000185.1:0-5838 GCA_964597845.1 uncultured bacterium
ATCGAAAGCCCCAGTCCCTGGCCGGTGGCGCGGACCTGGTGCAGCCGGGTGAAAGGTGTGAAGAGCTTCGCCTGTTGTTCCGGCGTCAGCCCGGGCCCGTTGTCGCGGATGCGGAACCGGACTTTGCCGTCCTGGGTGTCGGCGCCCAGTTCCAGCCGCGGCGGATGGCCGCCATACTTCATCGCGTTCGAAAGGTAATTGGTCCAGACTTCTTCAATCCACGGGCCGTAACCGAGCGCAATCGGCCACTGCTCCGGCAGGATGACCTCCGGTCCGTACTCGTGCGTCATGTACGAGAGGCGCAGCAACGCGCCGGATACCACCGCCGCCATGTCCACCGGCCGCGCTTCGACCTCGGTTTTGCGCACGCCGGCCAGCAGCAGCAACTCTTCAATGATGCTGTTCATCTTCTTGGCGCTCTGGTCGATGGCCTGCAGCGACTCGCCGACATCTTTGGGGCTGAGTTGCACGCCCTCGGCCGTGAGCAACTCGGCAAACCCCAGCACCGCGGACAGCGGGTTCTTCAAGTCGTGGGCGACGGTGTGCGCGAACGCGTCGAGTTCGGATATCAGCTTCTCGCGCTCCTCTTCCATCCGCTTCCGTTCGGTCACGTCTTCCTTCACCGCGACAAAGTGGGTGACGCTGCCGTCCCGGTCGCGGACCGGCGATATCGACGCGGACTCCCAGAACAGCTCGCCGTTCTTCCTGCGGTTGTGGAACTCGCCGCGCCACTCGCCGCCGGCAAGGATGGTCGTCCAGAGTTGCTCGTAGAACTCCCGGGACTGTTCGCCCGACTTCAGTATCCGCGGGTTCTTGCCCATCACCTCGTCGGCGCTGTAGCCGGTCAGGCTCGTGAAATGCGGGTTGACGTATTCGATCTGGCCCTTGGTGTCGGTGATGACGACCGTGGCCGGGCTCTGCTCGACTGCACGGGTGAGCTTGCGTACCTGTTCCTCGGCCTTGTGCCGGCGGATGGCGTTTTCGACCGTGACCGGCAGCTTCTTCAGGTAGCTCCGTTCGTGGTCCTTGACGACGTAGTCGGCCGCGCCGCCCTTCATCGCCCTGACCGCCACTTTCTCGTCGCCCGCGCCAGTCGTAAACACGAGCGGAGTCCCCTTCGCCAGCTCGACCACGTCGAAGGCGGTACCGTCGCCCAGTGAATAGTCGGTGATAACCGCGTCGTAGTGGTTCCGAGCCAACAGGTCGCGCGCCTCGGCCACGGAGCCGGCAATCTCGTAGTCGTACGGCACCTTCAGTTCGGCTGCCGACCGCTTGAAGGCGAGCTGGTCAACGGTGTCGTCCTCAACCAACAACACCAGGCACCGCTTGCCGGACCTGTCCTTCGTCCCGTCCGAATTCGTCATTTTGATCTTTCCCCCTTCATGCTTCCTCCTCCTGCCTTGCCCGCCGCGGCCACCTTTGGCAGCGTGAAGCAGAAACTACTTCCCTCACCGACCTGCGACTCGATCCAGACTCTCCCTCCGTACATCTCGACCGCCCGCTTTACGACCGCCAGGCCCACCCCGGTGCTGTCGGCGCGGTCCCGCGGCTTCAGGGTCTGGAAGAGCTGAAAGACGCGCTGCCGGTCTTTTTCCTCAATGCCCGGCCCGTTGTCGTTCACGTAGAACTTCCAGAACCCGCCTGCCCCATTCGCCATTTCCCCTTTCCCCTTCTCCTCGGTACACCCGATCCGGATCAGGCCCTGCGGCTTGTCCATGTACTTGATTGCGTTGGAGAGCAGGTTCTGGAACACCTGCATGATGCGGGTCCGCTCGATGACGACTTTGGGCAGCGGGCTTTCCACCGTCACCCGGATGTGCGGCGGCGGCGCCAGAAGGTCAATCACTTCCGGCACCATCTCGGCAAGGTTGACCTCGACCAGTTCTTCGCGAGTCCGGCCCGCGCGCGAATACTCCAGGATGCCGTCAATCAGGTCGTGCATCCGCTTCACGCGGCCCAGCAGCAGGTCGAGTTGGTTCCGGCCCTCATCGTCGAACTTGTCACCGTAGTCGGATGCCAGCCACTTCGTCAGTGAGTCAATCGCCCGGAGCGGCGCTTTCAGGTCGTGCGAGACGACGTGGGCGAACTCGGACAACTCCTCGTTCGCCGCTTCGACCTGTTTCAGCAACTGCGCCTGCCGTTCCTCGGCCCGCTTCCGCGCGGTGAGCGCGTCCTGCAGGTCCTCGGCGAATTCGAGGTAGGCGCGGGTCGGTCCCCTCAGCTCACGGTACAGCCGGGCATTGGAGATGGCGAGGCCGCTCGCCCGGCCAACCACGAGCGCCATGTCCAGGTAGTGGTCCCGGTACTCGGAGAGGGAAACCCCCTCCACTTCCAGCACTCCCAGCGACTTCGTCCGATGCCGCAGGCTCAGCGTAAACCCGGCCCCGCTCTCGGTCCAGGCGTAGTACCGGCGGAACGAGGCGAGTCGCTGTTTCACTTCCTCGGATTCGCCGAACCCCGGCGGCCTCGACCACACCCGTTGCGGCTTTCCGTCTTCCAACGCCACGAAGGCCATGGTTGCCGGTGCCAGCATCGTCGCGAACAGGTCGAATACCTTCTCGACCACCTTCTCCTCGGCCAGGGTCTCGGCAAGACCGCTGACGAGCTCCTGCACCATGCTGAAGTCGGTCAATCGCCGATAGGCACTGGCGAGGATCGCGTTCAGCCGCGTCCGCTGGTAGTCCAGCCGCCATTCCAGCACGGTCTTGTCAATCAACAGCCCGAGCCGCTCGCGCCCGGCTTCGGTCAGCGCGCCGGGCAGGCCGTTGCACCGGCGCACGACGACGAGTTGCCGGCCGGCAATCTCCGCGGGCGCCGAGTCGGCGATGCAGTTCCCGGCGAGTACGTGGAACTGCCGGCACTCACCGCCGGCCGTGGCTGCGGCCCGCTCCAACTCCTGCCAGTCGTGATGTTGATTGGGACAGTCACCGGGAAAGGATATCAGCAGGACGTCGTCCAGCCGCGTCGCCGCAACGAACTCAGCCGCGGTCGGGCGCAGCCGCTCGCACACCAGCACGCCGAGCTTGTCAGGCCCCGGCATCAGGGTGCCTCGTCCACGAGCAGCAATCGTTCGGTGATGATCTCCTCGACCTGAAGCCTACAGCCGGGAGACCGGAGCGTCAAGAACGCGCGTGCCGAGCCGCGGGCATGGGGATTAGGGGACAGGGGTCGGGGGCCGGGGGTCGGGGATCAGAGATCGGGGGATAGCGGCTTGAGGCTTGTGGCTTGCGGCTCTTTAGCCCAGTGTGACTTTGTGCTTTGCGACGGTCCCGCCGGAAACGACAACGACCAGGTACGTTCCGCGCTTCAGCCTTGCTCCGGATTCGCCGGTGCCGTCCCAGGTCGCGGCATGATACCCTGACGACTGCCGTTCGTCCAAGAGCAGCCTCACCGGCCGGCCCAGCATGTCGAACACCTCGACCCGCACCTCGCCGGCCCGGCTCAGCAAGTACTCCACCCGCAACTGGCCGCGGCGGATTGCCGGTTGGGCCCGGACGATTCTGACCACGCCGCTGTCCATTGCGCTCGCCGCGAAGCCGGCTGCGGCCTCGCCGCATGCGAACACCAGGGCCGGGACGTGGCCGCTGGGCAGAGACAGCGCTACGGCGATAGCTCTCCGTTCGCTCCGGTCCAGCGGCACGACCAGGAACCCGGAAAGCCCGAGCGCCCGCGCCTGCGCCAGCAACTGGTACCCGGCGAATCCCGCCTCCATCATTACCTGGTCGGCGGCCGTGTCCGGGACGCAGACCACGAAATAGGCCGGCGCGCTTCCCGGAATCCGGGGCGACGCCTCGCGAAGTTGCGGCCGGCGGTCCCCCGCCGCCATCCGTTCCAGTCGGTGGTCGCGGGTCGCGAGGTCGGTGCCCGGGGGTAGCCGGTTGTGATACCGCTCAACCCCGTCCTGATCGACTACGTAAATCCGGCCGGTGAGATAGTAGTTCGCGCCTGCGGTAGGCACGGTTACGCCCTGCCGTCGGTTGTAGGTCAGATGCGGGGTTACACCATACGCTGCCCAGCAGAGCTGCGATACGTTCTCGAGCGACAGCCCGACCGGGCTGAACGACGAATCCTGGCGCAGGTCCGCAACCACCGCCTCAAAAGTGTCCGGTCCGACGACGTGCGGCAGGGGCAGGCTCGAATCCGACGACCGGGCCGCGCAAAGCGTGTCCAGCGGTTCCGAGGCGGCGCGGCCGAATACGTCGACCATCTGGATCGGATGGTTCGGCTTCCAGTCGCCATCGGCATGGTCGGCGGCCCACTGCATCGGACAACTCACCACCTCAGCCCCCGACCCCTGATCCCCGACCCCTGATCCCTGACCCCCGACCCCTGGCCCTTCGTCCCGGAAAGCGGCCCCGGCCAGAAGCCCGGCCTGGATGGCCATGCCCGCTGCTTCGGGCCGGCCGGCGGCGACGCCCACCTCAAACGCCGAGCCCGAGTTGTAGCGAAAGTCACCGGCCCGGTGCACGGTCAGGCGGAAGCTCGACGGGTCGTAGCGATAGACATTGTCCCGGGTCGCGACGTAGAACTCGCGGTATTCGCTGCCCGCGCGCGGGGCCCGGCTCATCGCCCAGAGTACATTGGCCATCACTTGTTGGGGCAGAGAATCATCGAACCCGGTGTGAACCGAATACCGGCTGTTGGAAAGCTGCTCGAACGACCAGGCGTGATAAACCGGCCCGGGCAGACTATCAGCCCGGCCCAGCGCCAACAGCGGTGCGACCAGCAGCACCGCGAGGCCGACCGCAAACAATGACCGACGAATCACCACTAAAGATTAGCCGCCGCTCAATCCCTGTCAAGCCGCGGCGCGGACTCCGAATCCGACACTGAGCCACAGAGCGCAAGTCAGAAGGCAAAGGGCAAATGTCAGAGGTCAAGATGCCTGCCTGTGCGCCTGCTTGCGCTCGAATGCGCTTGGCGCGGTCGGTCAGCTCCTGCGCCTCGGCGCCGACCGGGAGGAACAGAAGTCAGGAAAGAGGAAGCGGCCGGAGAAGGCAGCTTCCTCCGGCCGCTCCGCGCTCGGCCTACGTTACGGCGCTACCGGTGCAGCGACGCTGAAGACGTCGGTCCGGATGGCCTGCAGCACCGCCTGCGTCAGGCCTCTCGCGGTCCACTTCGTGATCAGGACCGCGGCTTCCATCGCGAGCGACTCACCCGAGATGTCCTTCTGGCCCAGGCTCCACATCTCCCGTCCGAAGCACAGATAGAACGGGTACTGGATGGTTGATACTCCGGCACCATCGCAGACCTGCTTGACCTGCTGTTCCATCGAAGCCAGTGAGACTATCGCCACACTGATGTGCTCGAGCATCTTGGGTCGTTTCTCGGTTAGGATGGCGTTGACGCGTTCGAGGTTGTACTTGGTGTTCCAGTTATCGATTCGCTTGGTTGGATCCATTGGCATGTTTGTCACCTCCTTTCGGCAACGAGATTGGCGTCCTTCCATGGCGGACACCGGTTGCGGCCTCGGTCCGGGCCAGGCTTGGCCAAAGCCTGCTGCCTGCCCGTACCTCAGTCAATTTGAACTCTGCAATCTTCAATCTGCAATCTGACATCGTCCTAGCTCCTTGTGCCTATGTCCGTGATGAGCTGTCTCACGACGTACCCCGTGTCCGTTCCCTCGACATAGTCCATGTACTGCCACAGGAGTTCGACGAGGGCCGCTTCCATCAGCCTGCGTCTCAGGCTGAGAAGCTGCTTCTCCTGGGCAGCGAGCAGAGCCAGCGCCCTGCGTCCCTTCTCGGTCCTCGGCACGAGGGCCTCTGCGCTACGGTTCAGGCCGAGTATCTCGTCTGCTCGTGTTGCCTCAGCGACGAGCTGGGCTGCGTTGGTTGG
>CAZQZR010000186.1:0-5776 GCA_964597845.1 uncultured bacterium
GTACGGATTGCCACCCGTGGGTCGGTCCACCGTTCGCGGCGACAGAACTCCGCCATTGTGCGGGTGGAGATACCGTCGCGGGACACCATGACCTACACCCTGCAGCTAACCGGCGACGTGGTTGCGATTCAGACAGCAAGCATCGTCGCCAAGGTAGCCGGTAGTCTTGACCGGGTGAACGCGGACATCGGGGACCGTGTGCGGCCGGGTCAGTCCCTGGCACTCATCGACACCACCGAACTGGCATTCACGGCTCAGCAGACCGGGGCGACGTTCGCCGCGGCCCGGGCTGCTTACGAGCGGGCCAGCCAACTGCTGGCCGAGAGCCTCGTTTCCCGGCAGGATTTCGACAACGTCGAGGCGGCGATGAGGGTCGCGGAGGCAAATTCCCAGACCGCGCAGGCTCGGCTCGGCTACGCCAACATCACCGCGCCGTTTGCGGGCACGGTCACCGCGCGTCAGTTCGACCCCGGGGCGGTGGTGTCCGTCGGGACCGTGCTGTTCACGCTCGCCGACTTTGATAGCGTCAAGGTTGTAGTCAACGTCCTCGAGAGGGACGTCCCGCTGGTCCTGGTCGGGACGCGGGCGAAGGTTGTGGCCGGGGCCCTGCCCGGTGACACGTTTGCCGGCCGCGTGGGCCGGACGAGCGATGCGGTCGACCCGGCGACCCGGACAATGCGGGCAGAGATTTTCGTCGCGAACCCGGCGCACCGCCTGAAGCCCGGGATGTACGCGACCGCCAACCTGTTCCTGTTCGAGCACCCGGACGCCATCACCATCCCGGCCGCCGCTGTGCTCCGTGCCGCCGGGGACACGTTTGTCTACGTGGTGCAGCACGACACCGCGCGGCGGAAGCTTGTTCGCACCGGGATCGAGCAGGGCGCGCGGACTGAAATCGTCTCCGGCCTTTCCGGCGGCGAAAGTCTCATCACGACCGGGCAGCAGTACGTAAAGGACGCTTCGCCGGTCACGGTCCAGCCGTAGACCCGGCGCCGCACGCCCATGTGGCTCACGCGCCTCGCCCTCCGCTACCCGGTATCCACCTTCCTCATCGCTGCTACCATCGCGGTGCTGGGGTTCGTTTCCCTGGCCCAGTTGCCCATCGACCTGCTGCCGAGCATCAGCATCCCCACGGTGAGCGTGTCGACGAACTACCCCGGCGCGAGCCCGCTGGACATGGAGCAGACCGTGACCGCGCCCATCGAGCGGGCGGTGAGTTCGGTAAACAACGCGGAGTACGTCAAGTCCTCGACCCGCGAGGGCTCGTCCCGGGTCCAGGTCTACTTCAATTGGGGCGCGAATACCGACGTGGCAATGGTCGACATCATCCAGCGGGTCAACCGGGCGATGCGCAGCATGCCGGACGGAATATCCCAGCCGATAGTCCAGCGGTTCGACATTACCAGCCGGCCGGTCTGCAACATCGTGGTCTTCGGCGATATGGACCAGCGCGACCTTCACGACCTGGCCGCCAACGTCATCGAGCCCCAGATTGAGCATCTGCCCGGGGTGGCGCAGGCGCCGGTGTCCGGTGGCCGCATCCGCGAAATCCACGTCACCCTGGACCGCAACCGGCTGCAGGCGCTTAAGGTCCCGATCCAAAGCGTTCTCACTGCGATTGCCAGCTCCAACCTCACCCTGCCTTCGGGTGACCTGAAGTCCGGTCCGTTCGACTACGCGCTCAAGACCGAAAGCCGGTTCAACGTGGTGCGGCCGATGGAGAACATCGTGGTCAAGACCATCGCCGGCGTGCCCATCCCTATCAGCGCCATCGGCAGCGTAGAGGACAGCTACGAAGAAGAGACCGAAATCGTCCGCATCAACGGCAAACCGGGCCTGACCCTGCAGGTGCAGAAACTCGCCAACGCCAACACGGTCGGAGTGGTAGACCGCATCCGAGCGGCCCTGCCGCACCTGGCCGGCGTGCCCCCGACCGTGCAACTCTCCATATCCTCGGACCAGTCGCGCTACATCCGCCAGACTACCTCGGGCCTCGCGCGGGAAGCCCTGCTCGGCGCGCTCCTGGCGATGCTCGTCATCATCGTGTTCGTCCGCAGCTTCCGGGGCACCTTTATCGTCGCGCTCGCTATCCCTCTCTCGATACTGGTCGCATTCATCTACTTCCGGTTCGGCAACGTGACGTTGAACATCATGACCTTCGGGGGCCTGGCTTTAGCGGTCGGCCGACTGGTGGACGACTCCATCGTCGCGCTCGAGGTCAGCTCCCGACACTACGGCCTGCGCCGGGCGGGCCAGACCAAGATGGCGGCGACGCTCGATGCGGCGCAGGAGGTGGCGTCCCCAATCCTCGTTTCCACCCTGGCCACGGTCATCGTCTTCCTGCCGGTTGTATTCCTCACCGGGGTCGCGAAGCTGATGTTCGTCCCGCTAACGCTCACCATCGCCGTGGCCCTGTTCGGTTCCTACTTCGTATCACGCACCGTGACCCCGCTGATGTGTTATCGCTGGCTCGAGCCGGAGCGACCGATCGACCGGGCGGCGACCGGTTTCGGTGAGCGGTTCCGCACCGTGTTTCACGACGCCATCGAGCGCCTCGACACCTGGTACGAACGGGCGCTGCGCTGGACCATCGCGCGCCGGCGCCTCGTCCTCCTCAGTATCACCGGCCTCGCGCTTCTCTCCGCGCCGCTCATCAAGTTCATCGGTACCGAGTTCTTCCCGGACCAGGACGAAAGCCAGTTCAACGTCTCGTTCCGGCTTCCGGTCGGAACCCGGGTCGAACAGACCGGCATCTTCGCCACCCGGGTCGAGCAGATTCTCCAGCAGAACGTGCCCGAAATCCAGACGATGATTACCCAGGTCGGGACCGGTGGCAGGAGCGCGGGAAGCCATGCCGGCTCAATCCAGGTCACCCTGGTTCCAACCGACCGCCGGCACCGCTCGGTCTTCCAGATAACCAACGCGGTGCGGCCCCTGCTGCAGCATATCCCCGGGGCGAGCACGACCGTCAACGCCGGGGGATTCTTAAGATTCCTTCTCAACTTCGGCTCCTCGGCGCCGATTGACATCCAGGTCCAGGGCTTCGACCTCGCGACCGGGTCCCGCCTCTCAGCCGAGGTCGCCGGCATCGTCCGCTCCACACCCGGTGCCACCGACGTCCAAATCAGCCGCGAAGATAACCTGCCGGAACTGCGGGTGAATATCGACCGGGACAAAGCCGGGGTGCTCGGCATCAGCGCGGGCGACGTCGCAAACGCGGTCAATGCCTGCATGACCGGTGTCGTCGCCTCGGTCTTCACCGATACCGTCACCGGCAACGCCTACGACATCCTGGTCCGGCTCGACCAGCGCTTTCGCTCCAGTCCCGAAGACCTGCAGAGTATCGTTCTCGCCGCTCCGGGCGGACAAGTCGTGCTGCTCGGCAACATCGCCACCATCACGCGGGCGAGCTCGCCGGTGCAGATTGATCGGAGGAACCAGCAGCGCCTCGTGGACGTCACCGCGAACGTCACCGGCCGCGACCTCGGCAGCGTGGCCGCGGACATCGGGTGGAAAGTGAGCAAGCTCGACGTCCCGGCCGGGTTCAGCATAACCCAGAGCGGCAACGTCGAGCAGCAGAACGCGACTTTCCGCGGCCTGCTCCTCGCCTTCGCCCTCGCCATCCTGCTCGTGTACGTGGTCATGGCCTCGCAGTTCCAATCGCTCGTGGACCCCTTCATCATCATGTTCACAGTCCCGCTGGGAATGATTGGCGTCTTGTGGGCCCTTTTCCTCACCAATACCACCCTGTCGGTGACATCGTTCCAGGGCATCATCGTGATGGTCGGCGTCGTGGTCAGCAACGGCGTTTTGCTCGTCGACTATACCAACCGGCTCCGGGCAGGCGGCCTTGAGCTGCATGAGGCGGTCGTCACGGCCGGCCGGACCCGGCTGAAGCCCATCCTGATGACCACGCTGACGACCGTGCTCGGCATGTTCCCGATGGCGCTCGGGCTCGGCGGCGAATCGACCCAGGCGCCGCTGGCCATTGCCGTTATCGGCGGCCTCAGCGTATCCACGGTACTGACGTTGTTCTTCGTGCCGAACGTCTACACCCTGTTCGAAGAACGCTTCAAGCGCAAGCCGGCGGCCGAATCGGAAACAGTCGCGTCGAGCTGAGCGCCCGCGTGTCTCGTCACTCACAACTCGCCACACGTAACTCGTAACTCGCAACAGCATCCCGCAAAGCTCGTCTGAAAGCTCCTTCGAAAGCTCGCTCAAGAGCTCATTTCAGAGCTTGGTCGAAAGCTTAGGCCAAAGCTCGTTCCATCGCATAGCGCATCGCTTAGGCCAAAGCTCAAGCCATCGCTTCTCACATCGCTCGTCGCAAGGCTCTCTCGAAAGTTCGGAGCAAAGTTCCTCTGAAGGCTTCACTCAAGGCTCAGCTCAAGGCTCCCTTCAGGGCTCGCCTGAAAGCCAACTCGATGGCGTCCTGCCAGGCCGCTCCCTATGTGGGGGGTTCAGTTAGGAGCCTCAAGCCTAAAGCCACAAGCCACAAGCAGATAGGCCCGAAAGCCCGCCCGACAGTCTGTAACCCATATAGGTTACAGAGCTGCGCCCGGAGTCGAGCACCGGCGCATCTCTTACACCCTCGGCGAATCAGCGGCAGCCGCCGCATCCGGCTCTTGAACTGCAAACCGCCGCCTTGCCACCCGCTGCCGTGCCTGATTCGCTTCGCCGCGACCGCGGCACTCGGCGCAGGCTCCCCGGTCTTGTGCGTCAGACCGACGTGATAGTAATGCGCCCGGCGATGGAGCTGCTCCGGCATGTCGGCGATTGCCTCAAGCACCGCCCTGGACGCCTGCTCCTTTGCGACCGGCGGTTTTGACGTGTGCCGGTTGAGGATGTCCAGCACCGAGCCGATACCGCACCCGCACGCCCGCAGATAGTCCAGCAGCCGCACGAATCCCGGCCCGGACTTCAGATACCCGCGCTCTACCTGGCTGATGTACGACCTGCCGCCGGAACCCTCCGGCCCGAGCACGGCGGCAACCGCCTCCTGCGAAAGCCCGGCCCGCTCTCGCAGCATCCGCAATCTCTCTCCTACTTCCTTCGGGAGCAAGGGAGAATCAGTCTGGGGATTCCGCCTTAACGGCACAAACCCAGTTTAGTATACATCACATGGGAATCAAGCCCCGAAATCCGGTAAGTTGGGAATTAGCAATTGGTTATTCGACATTCCCCAAAGTACCCTATCCCATTCCCCAAGCTATTTGGCGAGCTATTCGTGAAGTCATCCCGACAGCAATTCGGCGGGCAGTTGGATGAGCTACGGACCGAGCAATTCGGCAAGCTACTCGGACTGCAATTGGGCGAGCTACCGGGACTGCAATCCGCCCGGCAATTCGGGCGGCAATGGGTAGAGCTACTCGGTCTGCAATTCCGCCGGCAGTTCGGCGAATTGCCCTGCAAGTAACTCGGGGGAGAATTCAGAGAGCAATTCGGCGAGCAAACTGCCGAGCAATTGGACGGATTACCCTGTGAATAGCAGGGACGATTACTCGACCGGCAATCGGGCCAGCAATTCACCCAGCGCCGAAATCCGGGGACACTCCGCGCTTCGTCTCCTTGACTTCTCGCGGTGTCCGCCTATCCTCTTGCCGCATGGGCACGCCCGCGCCTGACAGTGTCAAACGTCTGGTCGACCGCTTCGACCAGAACCGCAAGGTCTTCCTCTCCGGCGACTACAAAGAAGAGCAACTCCGCCTCGAGTTCCTCAATCCCTTCTTCACCGCGCTCGGCTGGGACATGGACAACAAACAGGGCCTGTCCGAGA
>CAZQZR010000187.1:0-5774 GCA_964597845.1 uncultured bacterium
TCTTTCTACCCTGGCCCGCAAAACGCCGTCGAAGTCGCCATCGAAACCCCTCTGCAAATCGCGCCGCGAATCAGTCTTCGAATCGCGATGCGAACCGGCCGGAAAGTCGGCTTCCGAATCGCCGCAAGAATCCGTCTGCGAGTCACCTGCCAAAACGGCCCGCGTGTCACGCTGCAAATCGGCCGCAGAGTCGCCGGAAAAACCCATCCGCAAACCCCCGCGAGAACCCCTTTAGGAATCGCCCCGCGAACCGTTCCCGGAACGGCTCGCTCCGTGGTTCGCGGAATGTCGTTTTGAGCGGGTGTTCGCAGCCTAACAGAATCTATTTCAGCTACTTAGGTCAGTTCAGACCTACCCGGCTGCCGCTATCGCCGGTTCCGGGTCCGTTCTGCCGGATTCCGCGCCCAGAAAACCGCGAATTCGGGCGTCCCAGTCTGACCGCCAAACCTGCTTGCCCTGTAGCTGTCTCTGTCTGACGTGTGACGATGATCTTTCGGACGGCTTGAGCTTGTGGCTTCCGCCTTCCGCCCCGCCGCCTCGCGGAACTGGTTGCGTCGTCGCGCGACCAGCGGGCATAGTGTCGTCGCCCCGGAACGGACGGGCATCCGGCAGCCTCGATACCCGCCATCCGCCTCGAAGTCCTGAAGAACGGCCCACCGGGGATGGTGGCACCCGCAAAAGCGGCCGCCCGAATCTCACCGGGCGGCCGCAAGAACGGGCTGAGGCCGAACTACTCCGTCTTCACCATCTTGCGCAAGGCGGTGAACTCACCTACCCGTAGCTGACAGAAGTAGGTTCCTCTGGGCAGCATCCTCCGGGAGTCATCGGTTCCGTTCCAGGTGACGCTCCACTCGCCGGCCTTCTGTTCACCATCGATGAGCGTCTTCACGCGGCGACCTGATGCGTCAAACATCGCAAGGCTGACGTTCCCTGCCTTCGCCAAGCCATAGACCAGACGCACACTGGCCGAGAACGGCTGAGGGAACGGCAGCAGCATCCCGAATTCCAGCGGCACACCCGAACTGGTCTCCTCTACGTTGGTGCTATCCTTATGCAACCTGAATCGCCACGACGGTGAATATGAACTCACATTGCCCGCCGAGTCGGTCGCGTACACATGCCAGTAGAACAACGACTCGGGCAAATTGAACCCGCACGCGGTATCCGCCAACGTCGTCGAATCAACCGGCGCAACGAACCCGCTGTCGTATGCAACCTCCACGTGATACTCGGCGACTCCGCTGGCGTGGTCCGTTGACTGATTCCAAACCAGCAGAACTGATGTATCAGGCATCGTTGTGTCGTTCGGCGGAGCAACCAACGACGGGAGCGTCGGCGCAGTCAGATCGACTCCGAAGCTGTCCTTACCGGAGAATTGACCTTGGTTGCCGGCAGCGTCGAACGCCATGGCCCGCCAGAAGTAGTGGTGCTCAGCCAAGCTAATCGTGTCCTGCGTGAACGCAGTCGTATCAACCACGACCGGGCTCACGAAACTGCTGGTTGTGTCTATCTGCACGACATAGCGCACCGGCGATAAAGGCTCGCATGTCGGCTTCGTTCCAGCAACCTGATGCCCGACATCGCCAAGGCGGGCAGCACCGGACCTTCCCGGTCCGACGGCAGGCATAGAACTGGCGTCCAGACCAATCGTCACGGCTGACCAGCGGAATAGCACGCTGCCACTGCTGCACCACGTATCGCCGACGGGCTCAAGCAAAGTCGGGGCAGCAGGCACGCGTGCATCCACCTCAAATGACCACTCTGCCGACCACGTGCTTTGGTTTGCGGCTCGGTCCACAGCCTTGACACGCCAGTACCAGGTTGTGTCGGACATCCGAGATGCAGGCACGTAGTTGGTGTCGGCCAAGTTCACTGACTCGGCCCCGGCAAAACCGGGGTTCCGCGCGTACTGCAACGTGTAGTGGTCGATACCGCTGTAGTCATCGGTGGAGTGCTGCCACACGAAGTGCGGCAGCGTCTCCTGCATGACCGATGCGCTGTCAGGCGATACTTGCAGCGGCACTGTCGGCGCGACGCTGTCGCGCTTGATGTTGATGTACCACGTCTGATTAGAGCTGCGGCTGCCATCGGCCCGGTCAAACGCAACAACATACCAGGGCGCATGGCTGCCGTAGGCGAGCGGCGATGCCGGCGTCGCCGACGTCTCGGCGGCTGGTACGCTGTCGCGGCTGATTACGCCGTTGACGTAGAGTCGGTACTTACGAATGCCTGAGCCGCTGTCGTGGGCCGGATGCCAGTAGAGTCTCGGTTGCTGCAAGTACGTTGTATCGTTGTCCGGCGGGGCGGCCAAGCTGAATGTATCGGGTGGGTTCCAGTCGAGGTACACAGTGCGCCGGCTGTTGGACTCGCGCACGTTGCCAACGTTGTCCACTGCCTTGACCCACCACCGATGCGGCCCCTCGGGTAGCGGCGCGGCCGGCGCAGAGAAAGTGTCGGACAGATTGTCCACGTTCAACACAGAGTCAAGCCAAAGCTCGTAGTGGGAAAGTCCGGAACTGGCATCGGTGGTGCTCCGCCAAGTGAACGTCGGCGTGGGCAGTGATACAGTGGCACCGTCGAGCGGTGTCACGAGGTTGAAAGCTAGCGGCGGCTGCAGGTCAACATACAGCTCCCACTCCCAGTAGTACGATGCAGTGTAGTTGCCGAGGCTGTCAACCGCACGAACTCGCCAGTACCAGGTGCCGTGAGTCAGAGCCTGAGCCGGCTGCAGCGCATATGTAGTGTCAGTAATGTTGCCCTGCCTCAACTGCCAGGTATCGCTGCTGAGTCTCATCCACAGTTCATAGCAGCGCAGGCCCACGCCGGCGTCAGTCGTGCGGTGCCAGACAAACGTGGGTCTCGGATTGCCGGTCCATGAACCGCTGGCAGGCGAAGCCAGGTTGAACCAAGCCGGCCCAGTCGAATCCACTCGAATCGTCCAGGTCTGAGTCGAGGTTGTGTAGTTGCCAGCATTGTCTACCGCCCGGATGCTCCAGGTGTGTGAGCCATCAGGCAGGGAAACCGGGCAGGCAGCCGATGTCTGTGTTGCGGGCACGCTATCATCGGCCTTGAAACTGTCAGTGACGATCTGGTACTTGCGCAGTCCTGATTCTGCATCGCTGCTCGCCGACCACGTCAAAGTCGGGTGACGCTGCACAGTCCAGATGTTGTTGGCGGGCGTCAGCAGGTTGAACGCGGACGGGCCGGTCGCGTCAATGCGCACCGACCATGTCGAGCTTGACCAGATGGAGTCACCGGTCGTCTTGATTGCCAGCACCTTCCAAGTGTGCCAGCCCGAAGAGAGCGGAGAAGCCGGACGGCAAGCCGTCACGGTCGGCGGCGTCACGCTGCGATTGCACGCTCCGTCGATGAAAAGCTCGTAGCGATTGAGGCTGTCTCCGAGGTAGCTACAAGGGTTCCATCTGAACATAGGCGAAGCATTTGCCCAGGCACCATTTGCCGGATCGAGCAGAGTGAACGGCCCAGGTCCGTAGTACTGTGGGTGGGCCACACACTGATAGTTACTCGTGTTGTAGTCGTAGGCGATGAATGGTTCCCCCGACGAGTTCAACGCCAGCACTGGACAGTCGCAGTCACCAGATGCGGCAGCCTGGCTGGACCAGTTTGAGCCATCGTACTGCAGATAGCTCACCTGACTCCCATTGACTACCGCCGCCCGGGGTAGTCCATGGTAGTCAAGGCACAACGAGAGTGCATATTTCGTCTGGCCGGTGGCCGCCACTGACATGTGCCACCCATCGCGGTCCTTGTAGGCATACTTGACTGTGCCTCCAGACTCGTGGAATAGCACGCACGGCCGGTCCTTACCGTCAATTGCAATCGCGCTCAGCGCGGAGGAGCTTCCCGAACTTGCCACGTTCTCAGAATTCCACTGGTACCCGTCCCACCATACGTGCTCAATTTCGTAGGGAGAACTGGATAGACCGTGGACGATGTGCGGTCGATTGTCTGAATCCAGGGCCAAGCCTCCGCCTCCGTAAGCATTGTTGTCTGGCGAAGCAGAAGCAATCACTACTGGGTTCGACCATCCCGAATTCGTGTGCTTCGTGTAGCAGAGCTGGGAACTGCCGTTAACGTAGACGACGTGATAAACGCTGTCCGGTCCAATGACAATTCGCTCCCAATTACCGCTTGGGGTTGCAATTACCTCGTCATGCCAACCACTCGCGTCCTTGTAAAGGTGGTGCAGGTGACTCTCGTAGTAGTCAGCGTACCGGTACAGCGTGTGCGGGTAGCCCTGCGCGTCAAAAGTCAGATTGGTCGTAGTACTCCATAGCCCCTGATTGACCGACGGCATGCCCTCGGACATCCAGCCTGCGCCTGCATTCCATCGGTATTTACTGTTATTACTGTTATACATAGTAGCCATGCAGGGCCACTGCGATGAGTTCAGGCCCATGTTTATGGTCATCTGGGTAGGCGTGCTAATGTAGTCCTGCGACCAGTTGATTGCAGTGGAAACCGACGCTGACAGCAGCAGGCCAATCAGACCCGCCGCGACTGACATTCTCTGACGTATCATCCTTTCCTCCTTGAGTCGACTCGGTAGTTCATTGTTTGTCCGTGGCCGGCTCTGCTAGAAATTCGTGCCTATCAACTCGAACTTGCCGCCAAGCCTGAGCGTGTCGCCATCTGGCGATCAGATGAATCGCGCGGGTCCCAAATCTGGCGGCCGATGCCTTCACTTCGTGAACTCGACGACCTCTCCAGAGACGTACACCTTCTTCTGACGCCAGAACATGAAGCCCTTTGCCTGCACGTCCGTTGTCACGTAGACGATTGCTTGCGCGCCCGTGAGCCCTGCATTCGCCAGCATGTCCCGTCTGGCACGCCCGATAAGGTCTTGGTCGGACGGCCCAATACCGAACCAGTAATCAGTAATGGCATTCCCGACAACCGACTTCACGACATGGAAGTTGCTTTGGCTCAACTGGACCTCTGTCGAGACCTGACCCAGATACCCATCACAATAGTACGTGCAGCCGGCGGTCAACAGCAGCAGAAACGCCGACGCCAAGACCGTAGCGGTTGTCATCCAACTCCTCATTAGGACATCTCCTTACCATCGGGGCACTAGAGGCATCCGCGCACCCGGATGCCGACTCTCCAGATTCGGCTCGGTGCAGCCGTTTCGGCTCAAGCCCGCGCACAAATGCACGCGGTCAACCGGCAAACACACCTCGCTGCGGCGCTTCTGCGCCGCTTTCTCAACGGGGATTTGTGCTCAACTGCAAGGACGCCATTGCGGCGTCCCACTTCCTCGGACATTGCGCCCGAGGTTCCTCTCGACCAGTCAGGACAGATAATGGCGTTTGGCAGTGAAGTGTCAAGTTTGACTCTCGCGTGAGGCCACCACGGCGCAAACCGCCGGCGGCCGGACGACGAAGCGGAGCATCTTGCCACGTCTGGATTGTGCCTCCGAATCCGGCCAAGTCAAGACCGTCCGCCGGCCCGGAAACCGGAATGGAACCGCCAAGCACGCCAAGAGCGCCAAGAGTACGCGGAGCATTTCCGTCCGGACGCGTCTTTGTGCCTTTGTGACTTGGTGGTGAACTCCTGTCCGGGTTCCCGCCGCCGGTTGCCGACGCCGCGTTGGTTGGTATAATCCTGCACTATGAAAGGAGTTGCGATGGCCAGTGAGTTCCTGAGAATCGATCCGTACAAGTTGAAGGACAACGTCTTCAAGCTGATTGACAAAGACTGGATGCTCGTGACCGCGGGCACGCCCGAGCGGTGGAACACGATGACCGCAA
>CAZQZR010000188.1:0-5762 GCA_964597845.1 uncultured bacterium
TTCTCCAGCCTCGCCCGGGCAACCCGGTAGTTGGCCAGCGCGTTCAGATAAGCGATGCGGCTCTGGGTCAATGCGAGTTGGCTGTCCATGTAATCGAGGTTAGTCAATAGTCCGTTCTGGAATCGCTGCTCGGCCAGCCCGAGCGCGGCATCGGCGACCTCGACGTTCTTCGCCTGGTACTTCACGTTCTTCGATTCCTGGTTGAGTGCCAGGACCTGGGCATGGACGTCGAGCCGAATGCCGTCCTCGGCCATCGCGAGACCGACCCGGGCCTGGCGAACCCTCGCCTGCGACTGCCTCAGTCTGCTCGCATTGGCCATCCCGGTGAAGAGCGGCATCGAGACGCCGATGGTGGCGTTCCAGTCGGTGCCCCAGCCGGCGGTGAAGCCGACCGGGTTCTTGTAGTAGCCGTTGGCTTGGGCGAATGCCGTGGGCAGATTGGCGGTGCGGGCAATCGCGACTCCGAGTTCGGACATCTTCACCGCGTCACGGAGCTGCTTCAGTTCCGGGCGGTGCTCGAGCGCCCGCGCCTGGGCCGAATCGAGTTCGACCACCATCGAGTCGGGCGCCAGGTCCTCCGCAAAGCTGACGGGCGTTCCCGGTTCGATGCCCAGCGTGTTGAGCAAAGCGGCCAGCGCCAGCTCGGTCCCGCCTTCAATCTGCGAGACCTGGGCTTCCATCTGCTGCAGTCCCAGTGTCGCTTTCATCAGGTCCAGCTTCGTTGCCATGCCGTTGTCGTAGAGCGACTGGACTTGAGCAACGTGGCCTTTGAGCTGGCCCAGCGCGTCGTTCATCACCTCGACCGTCCTGCGCGCGAGCAACGCCTGGTAGAAGACGGACGTCGCGTCCACGCGCAACTGACTCCGGGCCTGGCGCACGCCCTCGATGGTCATGTCCAGGTTCAGCCCGGCGATGCGGTAGGCGTTGATGAGCTTGCCCCACGTGAAGAGCGTCTGCTGCACCGTCCCGGTGAGCGCCATGTTGTTGGCGCTGCCGAGCTTGAGGTTGAGGGTATCGAGGCCGACCGCGACCGGGATGGGAACGGTCTTGCCGATGTAGTTGCCCTCGGGGTCGAAGACCGGCAGGCCCATGACCGACTCTTTGGCCGCGTACATCGTGAACTCGTTCACGGTGCCCAGCCGCGTGTAGGTACCCGAGGCCGAAACCTGGGGCAGGAACGACCCGAACGTTACCCCTTTGCCGGCGGCGGCGTCTTCGATCTTCGCCCGGGCCAATTGAACGACCTTGGGGTTCGCAAGCGCCAGTTCGACCGCCTTGGCGGCGTCGAGTTGCAGCGTATCGGCGTGGGCTGACGCCAGCGCGAGCATCAAACCCGGCAGAAGACAAGCTATGAACCTTCGCATCAAGACTCCTTATTTCCCTTTGCCGTTAGCGCGGCGGCCCCTGCCTTCGGCAAGGATGCCGCAGAAGAACAACTCTTGGATTGACTCGACCGACCGCGCTCCCGGTGACCGGATCGCCGACAGCAATACGGCGTGGAACGCGCCAATATACACCGTCGCCGCGGCGCGGGGCTCGACCGGCCGGAACTCGCCCTGCTCGATGCCCTGCTTCACGATGCCGGCGACCGCGTCCTCCATCTCCAGGATGCGCGGCAGGATGTGCTTCTTGAACCGCTTCATCACCGTGTTAGTCTGGTTGACGTTCTCCATCGAGAGCAGCGCCATCACCCCGGGATTGGACATCATCCCTGACGCCCAGGTCAAGAAGAGCTCTTCGAGTTTCCGGCGGGGGGAGATGGGCCGCGCCATCACTTCGGCGATTATCGCCAGCGCCTGCTCCAGCAGCCAGTCGACAAGGCCGATGTAGATGGCGGGCTTGTCCTTGAAATAGAGGTAGACCGTGCCCTTGGCGACGCCGGCACGGCGGGCAACCTCGTCCACCTTGGTGTCGGAGTACCCCCGCTCGGTGACGACGGCAAACGCCGCCTGCAGTATGGCGAGCCGCTTCTCCGCGTACTTAGCTTTCATTATGTTCACTTTGTGAATATACTGACCGGTCAGTCATTATAGTCGCCCCGGCCCAGCAGTCAAGACCTGCCCTGCGGTCCTCCTCAGGCAGACGGAACCGAAGGGGTCAAGGGATCAAGAATTCCAGGATTCGAGCGAGGAACCTCAGACCTCGGCCCCTTGTCGCTCGGATACTCACCGTTCGACGCCGGCAGGGAATCCTCGAGCTCGACCCCTCCTTTGCCAAGTCCCACGCGGCCCTCGAACAACTCCGGTAGCGCGGGGACTGCCCCGCCGTGAAACCGGCACCGGCCGGGATGAGTCTAACAATGCGGTAGGGGTTGGGCCGTTTCGAGGTACGTTCAAACGTGTGGCCGGGGCCATAGCCGTACCTCCAACCGGGCAAGCAATTGACAGAGCAACCCGGAGAGCAACTCGGGAAACTATTCTACCCGCAATCTGGAGAGCAACGGGAAGGGCAACGAGGACAGCAACTCGGCCGGCGATTCAGACCGCAATGGCTAGAGCGACCGGTAGAGCAACGGGTAGAGCGATAGAGCGAGCAACGGGTAGAGCGATGGAGCGAGCAACGGGGACAGCGACTCGGACAGCAACCGGTAGAGCAACCGGGCAAGCGATTCCGAGGGCAATCGGGACCGCAACGGGTAGAACGACTCACACCACAACGGGCAGAGCAACAGGGAGAGCAACTGCACCCGCTGCGGGGGGAGCGGCGGAGGGGACTTTCAGAAAGGCTGAATAAGGAATTGTGAAGGCGGAAGTTAGGACATCTGAGTGCCTGATGAAGCTGTATACTGTGGCTAAACTTCCGGTATGGACGCCGGAGCGAAGCCTGCCGATTCTAATGCCGCCTTGCTCACGAAGGAAGTCGGGGCGAGGCTCAGGCAACTACGTCGGGAAGCCGGCCTCACCCATGGCCACAGGGTCTTCGGCGCGCTGCGCCGCACGCGCAAGACCCGACCGGTCTGGCGGGGAAAGGCGATGGCCAAGCTCGACGGGTGGGCCGTTGGCCATGAGCTTCCGCCCGAGCCGTTCACCAGAATGAAGTAAGCCGTCATCGCCCTGTTCGCCGACATGGAACGCAAGGGCGAACTCGACTGACCACGGCCCGTGCCGTACAGACGTAGAGTCTGGCTGGACGCTCCACCGGCAGGGCTGGACGAATCTGGTTGACAGCGTCTGCTTCCGGCTTAGACTTGAATCAGGAGGACATATGCGCCTGACTCGTTTGGTCGTCGGTTCTGCTCTGCTCGTCGCTTCACTCGCCTCGGCCGATTGGCTGGAGAAAACGATACTCCTACCGGACTCGCTCGGAGGAATGAGCGGCCCCTGTTGTCTCGCTCTCAACCCAATCAGTGGCCGAGCCTATGTGGGTGGCGGTCCGGTCGACTGCGTCATTGCGATTGACATCACCACAAAGCAGCGTATCGCCCGCATCCCGGCAGGACGGGGCGTTAGGGCCCTGTGCTGCAACCCTTTGGATAACAAGATCTACACGGCGAACTTCGACGGCAACAGCGTCACCGTGATTGACGGAGAGATGAATCAGGTGGTTGCGACCGTGACCGTTGGGAACTCCCCCTGCGCCCTCAGTTTCAATCCGGAAACGGACCGAGTGTACTGCGCTAACAGCGGTAGTGATGACATAACGGTGATTGACGGGGTGACAGATTCGGTCATCGCTACGATCAGCGTCGGGGACGGACCTTGCACTCTCTGCCGTGCACCGGAGGCGAACAAGCTCTACTGCGCGAACTGGAGTAGCTGCAGCGTGACCGCAATAGACGAACAGACCGATTCGGTCGTCGCCATTGTGCCGGTCGGGAACCACCCACTCGCCTTGTGCAACAACCCACAGGAGAGCAAGGTCTATTGCGCTAACTCCCATGGCGACAGCGTGACCGTGATTGACGGCGCGGCGGATTCTGTCGTCGCGACGATTCCCGCCGGGGACTATCCTCACGGCCTCTGCTACAACTGACGGGACAACAAGGTCTACTGCTGCGCGAACAACTCGGGCAACAATCTGACTGTCATTGACGGTGCGACGAACAGAGTCATCACGACGGTGCACACACGGGCGTCGGGGCGACACCTCTGCTACAACCCGACGGAGAACAAGGTGTACAGCGCGGGCGACGGCCACTACTTGACCGTAATCGACGGCGAGACGGATACGGTCATTGCCACGGTATGGCCCGGGTACTGGCCGGCGGACTTGTGCTACAGCCCCTCGGACAGCACGGTGTACTGCGCGAACTGGGGCAGCTCTAGCGTTGCAGCAATTGACGGCTCAACAAACAAGGTCGTTGCGACCATTGTGACCGGTTGCGGACCCAGCGCCTTCTGCTACAATACCCTTGGCAACAAGCTCTACAGCGCGAACTCGGACACCAACATTGTCTCCGTCATAGACGGTGCCACGAATGGAATCCTTGGCGAGGTGACTGTGGGAGATGGCCCTTGGGCGCTCTGCTACAATCCGGCGGAGAACAAGGTCTATTGCGCGAACGAGCGAAGCAACAACGTGACCGTGGTAGACGGTGCCCGGGACTCGGTGCTCACCTGCCTAGCCGTGGACTCTCCTCGTCCGTTCTCCTTCTGCTACAACTCTCGGGATAACAAGGTATGCTGCCTGAGCTCCGATAGCGCGGACAAGGGCCGCATCACGGTGATTGATGGAGCGACGAACACCGTGCTCCACGCGACCGCGGTTGGATACGGTCCATACGCCCTCTGCTACAACTGGCGGGACAACAAGGTCTACTGCACCAACTGCGCTAGTGACGACATCAGCGTGGTTGATGGCGCGACGGATTCGGTCGTAGCGACCGTCGCCGTAGGAGGCGGACCCAGGGAGATCCTCTACGACTACGTGAACAACAATGTCTACTGCGCGAACTACGGTGGTACTACCGTAACGGTGATTGACGGTGCGACCGACTCAATCGTGACCGTCGTAACGGTCGCGGGCGGACCCAGCGCGCTCTGCTACAACCCCACCAGGAATGCCGTGTACTGCGCCAACGAGTACAATACCGACGTGTCGGTCATTGATGCGGAATCGTACCAGGTCGTCGCCACCGTTCCGGTGATGGTAAGACCATCGTTGCTGTGCTATGCACCTGATGACGACAGGATTTACTGTGCGACCTACTGGGGTGACACGGTTGCCGTCATCGACGGCGCGAGCAACCGTGTGCTCACCATGATCGAAGTGGGAAACTACGCGTGGGACATAGCGTGGAATCCCACGTCGAACCGCATCTACGTAGCCAACGCCGGCAGTTCCACGATTTCGGTCCTGCGCGATCCAGCCGGCGGGATTGAGGAAAGCTTCAAGCCTCAAGCTGCAAGCCCGAAGCCTGGGGCCACGGTCGTGCGCGGCGTGCTGTTCTTGGCGGAAGCTTCAAGCCGCAAGCCGCAAGCTGCAAGCCTGTTGGACATTGCGGGCAGGAAGGCGCTCGACCTGAAGCCGGGCCCGAATGACGTGCAGAGTCTCGCTCCTGGTGTCTATTTCGTCCGGGCCGTTAGCCGTAAGCTGTCAGCCGTAAGCTGTCAGAAGGTCGTCATCACACAGTAGCGCCGCGAGGACGCTGAGGCACCGAGCACCAAGCCTCAAGACCGATTTCCGACCGCCCGACAGCCTGCGGCCCTCCTCCCTACCCTCATCTCCCCTCATCCTGACGTGCAAGCCCAGCCGGACGACCGGCCGGTCCAGAAGAATCGAAAGCTCTGCATCTGAGCGTATCTCAACCGGTTAGCTGACAG
>CAZQZR010000189.1:0-5722 GCA_964597845.1 uncultured bacterium
GCTTGGCGCGCGAGTTAGCAGACATGAGAGACCCATTCGACTCGTCAGACTCGCTCAGGGAGGCTCGGCGTCGGTTAGCAGTTAGCAGTGGGCGAATTCGGCTCACGGCTTCTGGGTTCTGGGCGCGGAACGGCCGGGCGGCACGGACCTCCGGACGCGTTCGTCCAGACGTGCGCGCGTCATGCGTTCGCGCAGGCCGCCTTCTTTGACGAACTCCTGCTCCAGCCGTCGAATCTGCTGGTCGAGGAGGTAGCTCGCCACTTTGATGAGCCCGATGATTACGTTTGCGGCAATGGCGGGGTCAGGATGCTCGATGCCCGCCTTGAACGTCTCGTAGTTCGCTCCCGGAGTGCGAACGAGCTCCCGGAGGCGTCGAGCTTCCGGTTGTTCTTTGTCCCATTCCTTGATTCCGCGCAGGCGCAAGATGTCGCGATAGTCTGCCAGGAGTTCCTCCAAGCTCGCCCGCGCGACGTTGGTTAGCTTGATTTCGGTCTCTTTCGACGTGCCGGAGGCCATGCTACCCTCAATGATGTTCTGCTTGCCGGAACGCGCCGCCTGCACCATTTGGTCAACGGTGCGGTCGCGCCGGTCCATGAATCGCGCACAGAACCGGACCGTGGCGTCGTAGACGATCTCGGCTCGCTGATAGGAGAGCAGCTTGCGATAGCCGCCGTGCGCAGGGATGAAGCCTTCGGGCATGGTCATGGCCTGCAGGGAAGGGACGAAAGGGACGAGAGGGACCAAAGACCGGATCGTGCATCAGGAGCATGGTGATTGTCTCTTCGGTCGCTGCTGTCGCTTGCGTCGCTGGGTGTCGTCCAAGCCGGGCGGGCATCCGATTGCATCGACCGGATATTAGTTCTGCGGCGGGCGGAAGTCAAGCGGAATAGGTAGCTTCAAGCCGCAAGCCTCAAGCCACAAGCTGCGCTGGGCGGATTTGGCGGTTCACGGCTTTCGGTCTTGCGACTCGCGACCAAGCGCGCGCTCAAGCTGACGAATGAGCGGCGGGAGGTTCTGAGTGGCGGTCTCCCACACGATGTCTCGGTTGAGTCATAGTAGGCGTGGATTAGCCGGTGCCTCATTCCGATGATGTCGTCCCATCCTATCTCCGGGAGAGCGGCGCGGCCGTCGGCCGACACCCTGGAGGCAGCTTCGCCGATTATCTCGATGAGTTTCACGACCGCGAGTGCAAGTGTCAAGTCTTGGTCGAAGTCGCGCCGGCCGCGTTCACGCGCGTATCCGTACGCGAACCGTGCGGCATCGTACATGTGTTCGAGCCGACCGCGGTCAGTTTCCCGCATATTGCGGGACGGCGGCCGCAAGTACGTCCCCGCGGAAATGGCGGCTCAGGTCCTCGGCAGTGCGGATGTCCACCTTGCGCTCGACGATGGCCGAGAGCTCCCGCTCCATCCTGGCGATGTCGAAGAGGCCGGGCGTATGGTCCGGAGCGAACTCCACCAGCACGTCAACGTCGCTGGCCGGACCGAACCGGTCGGTAATGACCGAGCCGAACAGCGAGAACTTGACGATATGGTTGCGACGACAGAACTGCGCGAGCTGCTCGCGGTCAACGGCTATCTTTGGATTCATACCTGCGTAGGATTGTGCCACAGCTTAGGGTTTGAGTCAAGGAGGTCCGCACACTGCGCGAGTGACCAGTTTCCAGTGACCCATGTCCAGTTGGCAGTCTGCAGTAGTGGAACTCGGTCTTGGTACTTCTGGCGGCTATTCTCTGGGTCACCCGGCGGGACGCGGACTGCGGGCGGGGTTCGGATGGGCTCTGAGAGAGAAGAATCCAGCAAAGGCGAGCCGGTTTGGCGTTCCGGCCGGGGACGACAAACTCGCGGCCATCCGAGCGTGACCTCCCATGGCACAGTCCCGACAGGGCAATCGTCGTGGCGAGGCTGGCCTGAACTGACCTAAGCGGCTGACATGGAAGCTGTTAAGCCCTGCAAGACTCACCCAAAACGACTTTCTGGGAGTCGCGGCGGGAACCGTTCCCGGAACGGTTCCCAGGGCGATTCTGGAGGGGAGTCCGAACTCGAGTCGCACGCCGATTTCGTGGCTGGTTTCGAGTCCGATGCCGGCCGCGATTCTGCAGCCGAACCTCGGAGGCAAAGCCGGGCTGACCGCCCGGCCGATTCGTGCGGCCTTTCCCGAGCCGAATGCTGGCGTGAATGTCGGGCCGATTGCGCGGGCGAATCGCGCGGTGGTTTCCGAGCCGATTCTCGGGCCGATTCGAGCTGCGAGTTCCGGACATTACCGTCGGTCGCGAGCCGAGTATCGGGAATCCCGCACTTTGGCCCTGTCGAGGCCGGCGCGTCTCCAAAGCTCTCGCTGCGGTTGCGGCCCGGATGACTGCGATTCGAATTCAGCATTGCGCCCACGGTTTTCACCGTGGGCGCATTGCTCGAATGAAGGGTTGTCTTGCCCTGAGTTTCCGCACTCAGGCAGCAGGGGGCGTCGGTCCTCCGCTATCGTTGAGGCAGCGGGCCCTGAGGCACTGGCGGTGCCGTTCCCGTGCGGTGTCCCACAACCCAGATTTGGTCTTCATTCGGAACGCCGATGTACACTTCGTTCCGCTTGGGGTCGACAGTGGTGAAGTCGGTGGTCGCCCCGAAGTGCAGAGTGGCTACTACCGTGTTGTCGGACGTGCGGGCAACGAGTACGTCGTTGCCATGGTAGTTGGACAGGTAGGCATACGAGCCGTCAGATAGGATGCCGATCCCGGTCGGATGGCTGCATCCGGGAATACGCGCCACTACTTCCCAGTCCGACGTCCGGACGACCGCCACATCGTTGTCGAGCCGGCAACTGAGGTAGGCATACTGCCCGTCGGGCGTGAACGCTATGTCTCCCGGTTCGTTTCCTACCCGGAAGTGTGCCGCAACCTGGTTGTCTGAGGTCCGGACTATGGACAGAATGTCGGTGTCCCGGCCGCTGGCATACACGTACTTGCCATCGGGCGTCACCTTGACGCACCAGGGACTCCCGGGGATCTTCACGTTGGCTATCACTTTGTTGTCGGACGTGTTTATGACCGATACCGTCCCGCTGTAGTAGTTGGCTACGTATGCACGACTGCCGTCCGGGCTGAACGCAACCCCAATCGGGTGGCTCTGTACCCCGATTGTGGCGACGAGGGTATTGTCCGACGTGCGGATGATGCCAACCTCATTTACGAAAGCCATGGTGAAGTAGACGTACTCGCCGTTTGGCGTCGCGGCCAGAAGGGCCGGTTCGCTGGAGGTCGAGATCGTGTGCACAACCCTCTTCGTGGCCGTGCTGATTACCGAGATTCCTCCGATGCGGTTGGCCACGTACACATACTCGCCGTCCGGAAGGATGCAGACGCCGAACGGCGCGTAGCCCACCGGGATCTTGGCGATGACCGTGTCGGGATACCCGGACTCACCGCCGATGCCGACCGGGTGCGCAGGCGACAGGTCGGATTCCTTGTACGCGACGTTCTGTGCCAGTACCTTCACCCTGAACACCCCGGCGGAGCGCCAGGCGTGCGGCAGCGTCACCGGCACGCCGCTCGGCACAACCTCGCTCCACTCCGTCTGACCGTCGCCCCACGCAAACTGGTACCGCAGGGGTAGATTCTGCCGATCGATTGTCACCGCGGTAAAACGATAGGATACGCCGACGTCGCCCGAGGACGGGCCGGTCGGCGCCTCCGGAGTCACAGGCGGCATTATTCCGCAGCCCGTGAACGCGATCATACAGCATACTGCTGCGAACAGGCTCAGACGCTGAAGCATTGGACCTCCACTTATTATGCATCATCTTAAGACCCACACGTTGGTTGTCAAACCTTTTCTTGGACCTGTACATCCGCGGCAACATTGGTATCTTGACAGAAGGCCGGAGACCAGAGACGCTTCCCAGTTCTCTAGCCTGAATCGGGCACATTCAACGTCGAAGTACAACAAGGCGAGCGAAGGCGGTTGAAGGTTGCGGGCGTGTTTGTGGCCGTGCGACTGGCGAAGACGGCGCTGGGTCCGCTGGTCGCGGAGGGACATAACCAGTTCCGCGAGGCGGCGGAGGGTCCGGCCTGAGTAACGGCCCGAGCGCTACGGCCTGGGTTCGTTGATGCTGAAGTTCTCGAAGCGGATGGCGACGAGGACGTCGCGACTTAGGCCCCTCGCGTGCCACTTGTCCACCAGGACCTTGGCCTCAATCGCCATGCTCTCGCCGGTGACGCCCTTCCGATTGGTCAACTTGAAGAGCCGGCGCGCGAAGCTCAAGTAGGGGACATAGTTGATGGTGTTGACAGGGGTACCTTTAATATCGAGGTGCAGTGATGCGGGCGGCGGAGAGCGAGCTGAAGACGGCACTGGGTCCATAGTTCCCTAGATAGTTCTCCAGATAATCGGGCAGACAATTCACCGGACAATCTGCAGAATAGTCTGGTAGATTGTCCTCCAGATTATCCTCCGAATTGTCTTCTAGATGATTCTCCGGACAATCTGCGGAATAGTTGTCTAGATGGTTCTCCAGAAAGTTGTCTAGACTGTCCGCCAGACTCTCCGGGAGATTGTCTTCCAGATTGTCTGCCGGATAGTCGTCTAGACGATTCTCCAGACTGTCTGCCGCATGGTCTGGAGAAGAGTCTCCCGAATTGTCTCCCGGACGATTTGCCAGACAATTCACCAAACAGTCTAGGGGATGAGGTAGGGTAGGTTCGGAAACGTCGAATAGTGAATTGAGAATAGAGGAGTTACGTGATTTCGGGGTTTGATTTCCGGAGGACATATAAGAAACTGGGCTGAATGGACGGGGTCCGCCGATACGGTCTGATTCGGTCCTACTTCCGTAGGAAGTCGGGGAGTCTTGGACACGGGAACTTGTGCCGGAGTCGCTGAGTTGGCGATGAGTTGTGGCTTCAGAACTGGATGAAGCATGGCGTTCAGATGTGCAGTCAAAGCCGAGCCAGCCGCTGCAATCCCGTTGCAGGTCGCGGGCCGTGTCGAATGAGCATTCGCCGAACGAGCGCGAGGGCGGGCGCTGACCGGTGCTTTGACCGCACTTGACGTGGGCGTGGATTCTGGTATCTGTTGAGGGGCGGGTCGCGCGCGAGTCTGCACCGCCCGAGTCTGCAGGTGAGAGACCCTTCGACTCGTCCGACTCGTGACGCTTCGCGACCGTAGGAACGAGCAGGGCGACGCGGCGTCGGTTTGCAGTGGCGGAATCCGGGCTTGGCGCTCTTGGCGTCCTTGGCGGTTCCATTCCGGGTTCCGGGCTGTTCGCGGAGGATTGATTGAAGGTTTTGAAAGCGGAGGATTTGTGCTTAGTGATATTGAGATTGCGCAGCAGGCGAAGTTGAGGCCGATTGCCGAGATTGCGGCCGGGCTCGGAATCACCGACCCGGACCTGATTCTGCCGAACGGGAACTTCAAGGCGAAGTTCTCGGTCAGGCTCTTGGACCAGTTGAAGGACAAGCCGGTTGGCAAGCTGGTGCTTGTCACCGCGGTGACGCCGACCAAGTACGGCGAGGGGAAGACCACCGTGTCAACCGGGCTTTCGATGGCGTTCAACCGATTGGGAAAGAAATCAATCGCGGTGCTGCGCCAGCCGTCGCTCGGGCCGGTGTTCGGCATCAAGGGCGGGGCCGCGGGCGGCGGGTATTCGCAGGTGCTGCCGATGGAGGACATTAACCTCCATTTCACCGGCGACTTCCACGCGGTCACGTCGGCGCACAATCTGCTGTCGGCGA
>CAZQZR010000190.1:0-5718 GCA_964597845.1 uncultured bacterium
ATTCGCCCAGGATGCCCGGGTATGTCGCGTTCGGCTCCAAGGCAGTGTCGTGCGCGGCCCGGCGCACGCGCAGCTTGCCCAGCGCCCGCTTGACCGCGCCCAATAGCTCCTCATCGGTGAATGGCTTGGCCAGAAACTCCTCGGCCCCGGTCTTGACCGCCTGCACCGCACCGTCAACCGTGGCGTAGCCGGTAATCATCATCACCTCGGTATTGTGCAGGTTCTCGCGCACGTGCCGGACCAGGTCCATTCCACTGACCCCGGGCATCTTCAGGTCGGTGATGACAAGGTCAACGGTCGCCTGGTCGAGCAGCTTGAGAGCTTCTGACACCCCGGACGCGGTGAAGACCCGAAACCCGGCCGCGGTCAGATTACGCTGCAGCACCTCGACCGTCGCCGGGGAGTCATCAACCACCATGATTGTGTCGGGACTATGGTCGCTGTTCACCGGGCATCTCCTCTTCGGTTTCCGCCGGACCGGCTATCGGCAGCAGCACGCGGAAGCGCGCGCCCTGGCCCGGCTTGCTTTCGACCTCGATTCTACCGTCGTGCGCGGTTACAATGCCGTGCACGACCGACAGGCCCAGCCCGGTACCCTCGCCGACTCCCTTGGTGGTGAAGAACGGCACGAACACCCGGCTCAGTACCTCATCCGTCATGCCGGCGCCGGTGTCGGCCACGGTCAGGACAACGTTCTCCCCGCTGCGCTCAGTGGTGATGGTAATGGTGCCACCGGCCGGTGTGGCCTGTGTGGCGTTCACGACGAGGTTTACAAGTACCTGGTGGAGCTGGCCGGCGTCCGCCGCTATCTCAGGCAGACCCGGATCGAGCCGGCGCACAACGCTGATACCGGCCTTGGCACAACGAGACTCAAGGAAGTAGAGTCCGCTCTCCGCCAACTCGTTCAGCTTCACCTGTCCACGTGCGGGCATCTTCTGCCGGGCGAACAGCATCAGCTTGCTGACGATCTCTCGGGCGTGGAGAGCCGCAGTCACGACCTTCCCGATGTCGTCGGCTGCGGCTTGAGGCAAGGACGGAGCCTTGCCCGCGAGTTGCGCGAATCCGAGGATGTTGCCCAGCGGCTCGTTCAGCTCGTGTGCGACGCCGGCGGCGAGCTGGCCGATGGTCGCGAGCCGATCCGCATGGCGCAGTTGCGTCTCGAGTCGCGCTCGCTCTTCATCGGCATGGCGTCGCTCGATCATCACTCCGACCTGGTTTGCCACCGCGTCGATGAGACGCCGCTCCTCGCGCAGAAAGGGACCCTCGTCCAGCGTCGGTCGCGGTTCGACGTAGACTACCTCCACGACGCCGCGCGTCTGGTTCCGGACGACGATGTCGGCGGCCAAGCGGTGCGGCCCATCGCGGTAGCCCGGAGCAGCATAGACCGTGCCGTCATGCTTGATGCGTGCGCAGGCAATGGCCGGATACAACCAGGCCGGGGGCAGAAGCGAGGCGATGCCCTGCAAACTCTCAGCCAGCGAGACGTCCCGCCGCTCCCGGATCTGGTCTATGCCATACAGACAGGTTAGTTCCTTGACTCGCTCGCGCAGGGCGGCCTGAGCCCGGCGGTCGGCCAGGGCTACCCCGATGGTCTGGGCCACGCCCTCGTAGAACTCAACCTCGGCTTCATCGTAGAAGCCCGTCTGGCGGCTCCGAAACAGAAGCAGACCATGGCTGTCCTCGCCTACTGCGAACCGGATTATCACGAGCGACCGGTAGCCGCAGTCCACAGCCAGACGTTCCCTCCCGATGGGCTGCGTCGCGTCACCGGTCCAGAAGCTGCCGTTGCGCGTGAACCAGGGCAGCCCGGACTCCGCCTGCCCGCTGATTACCTTCTGGCACAGGGTAGCGAGTCCATCGCTGTCGCCGGCACAGGATCCGGAATCGACGCCGGCAGCGCCCGGTGCCCGTGCCGCCATCCGGAAATCGAACGACTGCGCGTCGTCGCGGCGTTGTGATGAACAGTAGTAGCGCGGCCCTTCGTTCACGCGCAGCCCGGCTTCATCGGATTCGGAAAACTCGACGAGCATCGACAATACTTGGCGGGCGAAGTCGGACCGAGGCACGCCCTGATTGGCCGAACGCAGGATCCGACGCGACAGCCCGGCGAGTTCATCGGCCAGGCGCTGGCCGTACCCACGGTTGTTATTTCTGGACGATGTCATTTCGAGTCCGCTTCGTAGCGTCAGTTGAGCGGTATTGTAGCTGCCCCATAGACAAGTGCAAGCATGTCAGCGATCCCGGATTCCTGCGCCGCGTGTGGTCGCGGGATGCGAACAGGAATAGACGGTCAACGAATCCCCCCGGGCGCGACCGGTTTCCCGGCTTCGGCCAGCAGGCTGCGGGCAATCGGCACGTAGGCCGAGCCCGGATACTCAACTATCAACTGCTGGAGGGTCTCCCGATACTTGGCATCGTCCTTCAAGTCATCGAGATACACGGAGGCCTGCTCCAGCCTCGCCTTGGGCGCGAGCGAGCTCGTGCCGAACCGCTGCCGGTAATCGTCCAGCGCGGCCAGGGCGTCTTTCGGCTTGTGCTCACGACGGAGGAATCGCGCCAGGAGAAAGTACGCCTGTTCTGCTACCGGGTCGTTCCCCTTGGTCAGAGCCCGCGCCTGGTCCGTACCGCCGGCGCCGGTCTCGTAGCCAAGCATCAGGCGCGCCAGTTCCTTTGCCCGGTCACCGCTGCCGGTCAGCACCGCCAACTCCAGGCCGTCGTTCGCCAGCCGGCTCTGCGGAAACCGCTTGATGAGTTCGGCCACGTACGCACCGGCCGAGTCGAACTGCCCTTCGTAGAAGAACGTCCGGGCCACGAGAAAGAGCAACCGGTCGGAAAGGTTGCCGGGCTTCATTGCCGCGGCCCGCGCCGGCCCGGTCCGACCCAGCCCGAGCAGAGCCGATGCCAGTCCGAACGTGGCCGGCTCGTGGTTCGACTGTCGCGCCAGCACCCGTTGATAGCTTTCCGCCGCCCGCTGATAGTCACCCTGGTCACGATACAGTTCGCCCAGCTCAACTTGCGCTGCAGCGCTGTTGTCCAGCGCCAGTTCGGCCTGCGCTTCCTTCAGTCGCCCCATCAACCTGAGCACCCGTGCCGCATCGGCATGCGCCTTCTGGGTCTGGTAGATAGCAAGCGCGGCCTTGAGCGCGCCCTGCGCCTCGCATTCGTGCGCGAACTGGTACAGCTCCCGAGCGGACAGCACCGGCTCGAGCACTCGCACCGCCTCCGCATCCCGCCTCAAAGCAAGATAGACCACGGCCTGCGCCCGCGCCCGAACGGCCGGGTCTTTGACCCTCTCAAGCTCGCCAATCAGACCCGCCCCGCCCCGGGCCGCAAAGGCGGAGAGCTTCTGCCGATACCGGTCCAGAGCCTGCGGCTGAGTATTGAGCACCAGCACTATCTCGCGCGTCGCCGGTATCGGCTGGCCCGCTGCATCGTACAGGTCAACCAGTCGGGCGGCGACCGACAGCGGATTTGCGCTTTGCCTGCCGGCCTGCTTGAAGTACTCAATCGCCGGGGCATATTCCTTGTACCGGGCGAATACATCCCCGAGCGCCCGCAACCCATCCGGCCACTTCCCGGCCGCGCGCCGGGCCTCGGCCCGGGCATCGGCAGTCCGTTTCGCCCCAAGCAGGCCGCCGACCAGCCCGAACGAATAGTCCGGCCGGTCCGGCTGCAGCTTCACCAGTCGCCGGCTAACCGCTACCAGCGTGTCGTATTGCTCCAGAAGCTGGGACAGGCGCACGAGACCGGCATATGCGGTCAGGTCATTTGGGTTCTTCTCGACTGCCAGCCGGTACTCATCGAACGCCTGCTCCAACTGCCCGGCCTGTTCGAGGATGAGACCGCTGGTGTAACTTTGAGCAAAGGCGTTCGCCGCGACCAGTAACAGAAACAGCGCAGCCATGCGAGAATTTCTAATTCCTAATGCCCAATTCCCAACGAATGTGGAAATGACTAGTGCGCGCCGCCATCTGTTCTTGGGCATTGGTGATTCGTTAGGAATTAGGAATTGGCAATTGGTCATTCCTCACTCCGCCAGCAGGCGTTGGAAGTAGTCCCTTATCATCTGCTCATACTCCGCCGGGTATCCCTGCTTGAGCGCGCGCATCAGTTCCTCGCGCAGCAGCCGGTTCCGCTCGCCCTTGTCCTCGGGCAGCCGCGGCTTCTCTCGGAACTCGAACGCCTTGCCCGACTCGCTCTCTCGTTCTTCCTTGAACCCCTGCTGCCGGATGCTGCGCTGAGCATCAAGCAGGTGCGAAAGAATGCTCTCCTGCCGCTGCACCACCTCGCGGGTCACGTTCATCTTGGACAGGTCTTCCTCCACTGCCTTCATCTCATCCAAGAGACCTTCCAGACTTGAGGTGAGCCCCGGCTGGCTCCCGCCCATCGATTGGAGCATCTGCTCGAGCTGCTCGCGCAGCGCCCGCTGCTGGCCCATGATTCGACTCAGGGCCGCCATCTGGCCCGGGGTCATGCCGCCGGGCATCGGTATCGGGAACCCGGACATCCCGGCGTTGATGCCCATCTGCTCGCCGGTCATTTGCGAAAGCTGCTGCATCAGACCGTCCATTCCGCCCGACATCCCGCCGCCCTGTTGAGATTCGGCCATCGCGTCAAGCAAGGCCCGCACGGTCTGGTTCAAGCTTGACCGCGCCTGTGCCATGCCCGACTGGGCCGCCCCGCCCCGGTTATCCACCATCGCCTGCGCTGCCTGCTCCATCATGTCCATCGTCTTGGCCAGTCCCCGTCCGAGCTCGGGTCCGACGTTGAAGCTGCGCGAACTCAGGCTTGCGAGGCTCTCAGCCACAATCCGCGTCGCATCGTGCAATCCCATCTCCGGTTCCGCGCTTGCGGTCAGGTCGGCCATTCCGGCCGTGGTCTGCTCCAGTTTCTCCTGCTCATCCGACACCATTAACAGGTCCTGGGCCGCGTCCTTCAGCTTCTGCGTCACATCGGACGACCGCTTCGCCTTCAACTGCTTGCTCAGGGAGTTCAGTGACAGGCTCATCTGCTTCAGGCTTTGGGCCAGCTTCCCGCTCCCCGGCTTCGCCTCGCCGGGCTTGCCCTGCTGCATCTGGTTCGCGAGTTCCTGCGCCATCTCGGACAGCTTGTCCTGCTCGGCCTGCTGGGCCAGCTTCGACAGCGAGTCACCAATCTCCTTGTCCGACATCGAGTCGGCCAGGCTCTGCATCTCCTTCTGCAAGCTGTCCAGCGCGTCCTTCAACTCCTGCTCCGTCTGGGCCGAGCGCTCGCCCGGCTCGTTGCCCAGCTTGTCGGTCAGCTCCTCCTGCGCCTTGGCCAGTTCCTCCGCCTTCTTGGCCAGTGCCTCCAGCCGCTGCTCCTCCATCACCTTCTTCAGCAGCTCCAGCGCCCGGTCAATCGCCTGCTTCATCTTCTCCTGGTCGAGCTCGAACTTCTCCAGCGCCCGCTTCACGTCCGGCGACTGCTGCTCCAGCTTGTCGCGCAACTGGGCCAGGGACTGCTGCAGCTCGCGCGGCAGGAGTTCGGAGAGCAATTGCTGTAGCTGGCCCATCCGTTCCATCGTCTGCTGGTCAAGGGTCATGCCCTGCGACATCTCCTTCATCATGTCCGTGACTTCCTGCTTCAGATCCGAGACCTGCTGCATCAAGCCTTCCTGTCCGCCCAGCACCTTTTCCAGCGCCTGCTTCTCTTCCCACGAAAGCTCGCGGCTCTTCTTCATCTCATCCGACAGCCGGC
>CAZQZR010000191.1:0-5046 GCA_964597845.1 uncultured bacterium
GTCCCGGTAGATGCCCGGCTGCTGGGAAGGGTCGGGCCCGCCCAGCACGACCGGCCTGCCTGCTGCGTGCGTCTTTTCCATGACCGCGAGCGTCGCCGCCTGCTGGGGCAACATGCCGCCGGTGAACACGACGTCCGCCCAGTCCAGGTCGTTGCGGGCAAGGGGTCTGACGTTCTCGTCGACGAGCCTCAACTGCCAACGTTCGGGAAGCAGCGAGGCAACGGTCATCAGCCCCAGCGGCGGGGATGAATACCTGGCGCCGGTCAGCCGGCACGTTTCAGCGTAGTTCCAGAAGCTCCGTACGGAGAACCGCGGCTGGACAAGCAGTGCGCGGGTAGCCCCAGCCAGAAGGTCTTTCACCCTTGTCGTGCTCCCGGCGACTTCAACACAATAGCGCTGCTCTCCCGGCCGGCAGCAGCATGACCGTCGGGATACTCCACCGTTTCAGATTACGTATGTGATATTGCTTCAAAGTGAGTGTGTTCAGTACGACATTCCGAGTCGCTCCGCTCCCGGGACGCAAGGCGCGCCCGCCCTTCGCAGGCCCAGTCTGACTTCGGGCCTAATGCTCGGGCCGCCTCGAATGAGCGGCCGTGCCTGCCGCCTCCGGCGCGGCCGCTCCTGTTCTCACGACCTGCAGGATTCGGCACACTTATCTCCTCTCAATTCAGGACCCGTTCAGGGATGACCAGCAGTATAAGTGGGGTCGTGCTGCCGTCGGTCAGGGAGCTTGCGCGCACCCGACTGCTGCCGACCCCGTTTCGACCGCCGGAGGCTAGCGCGCCCATAACTCCAGCAATCAGCGGCAGCCCGTTCGTGTAACCCGGCCGGACGTGCCGCCGCTACACCCCGGCTCTTTTACTTCTTGGAGCTTGCCTGATGCACTAACCATGCCACGAGGGCGAAGGGAAGCCGCCGCCCCCGTTTCCGTGCTGTGCCGGGAATGCCGCCCAGTCAGACGTGCCCGTATCCCGGCGAAGGCCGCTCTGCCGTCCGGCAGGGGTGGAATGTCAAAATGAAACTGGTTTGTCTCCTTTGGGAGATTCGCTAGTATCCCGGAGGAGACAGATTCGGTCGTGACGCGGGGAGGGCTAGCTCTTGGGCTGGGGCCGGGTAGGAGAAGCGATTCCGTACCGCCTCATGATGCGGTAGAGGCTGGGACGCACGATACCCAGTATGGCGGCCGCCTCGGCAACGTTGTTCTGGGTCTGCGCCATCACTCGCTCGACGGCATCGCGCTCGGCGCGCTCGATGGCGACTTTGAGCGTTCCGTCCGTGGGGACCTTGGCCTCGGCGCCGAGAAACGAGCGCAGTTCCTCGGCCTCGACCGGGTTCGTCTCCGCCAGGATGACTACGCGCTCGATGAGGTTCCGCAGTTCGCGGATATTGCCGGGCCACGTGTATTCCTTCAATGCAAGCCAGCTCTCGGGAGCGAAACTAACAATCCGGCCATAGTCCGTACAGAAATGGTCAAGAAAGTAGTTGGTGAGCAGCTCGATGTCCGCCGCCCGCTCCCGTAGCGGCGGTACCTCGATGGTCACGACATTGAGGCGGTGGTAGAAGTCGTCCCGGTAAAGGTTCTGTTTGATGAGTTCCTGCAGGTCTTTGTTGGTCGCGGCGACTATCCTCGCGTCCATGTGAATGACGGCGCTGCCGCCGACCCGCTGAATTTCCGAGTCGTTCAGGAAGCGCAGCAGCTTCGCCTGAGCTGACAGGCTCAAGTCACCAATTTCGTCGAGGAAAAGGGTGCCCGCGTCAGCTTCCTGTATCTTGCCGACACGGGCCGTCCCGGCACCGGTGAACGCGCCCTTTTCATGGCCGAAGAGTTCACTCTCGATGAGTTCCTTGGGAATGGCCGCGCAGTTCAGGGGGATGAAAGGCCGGGCCGCGCGGGGACTCTGCAGGTGAATCGCGCGGGCGACCAGCTCCTTGCCCACGCCGCTCTCGCCGGTAATGAGCACGCTCGCCGGGGTCGGCGCGACCCGCCGGATGAGGCTCCAGATCCGCTTCATCGCGGCCGATTCGCCGACCATCTTGTACCGCTCCTGGAGCTCGTCTCTCAGGTGCACGAGTTGTCGCTGGAGTTCCGTGGTCTCGAGAGCGTGCCTGGCCGCCACCAGCACGCGTCCAGGGTCGTGCGGCGACTCCAGGAAATCGGTCGCCCCGAGCTTCAGCGCCGCTACGGCGGTCGTGACCGAGACTCTCTCTGCCATCATGATTACCGGCAGGGACGGGCCGATGCGGCGGACCTTCTTGAGTACCTCAATGCCGCTTGCATCCGGGAGTACGAGGTCGAGAGCCAGGAGGTCCGGCAGTTTGGCCTTAATCGCGGCGAGCACGCTCCGTCCGTTCGAGAACGACTCGCACGCATACCCGCCCCCGGTCAGCACCTTGTCCAGCGCCGCCGTCGTCGGGGGGTCTCCACACGCAATGTAGATCGACTGTTTCACTGCGAGCATCCTGCATCCTCCGTCAGGGCCCTCGCGGCCGCTATCGGGCGGACGCGACGGATTTCCGGGCGGAATCTACTCATCATGACATTGACAATCTAGCGACCAGCGGCAGCGAAGTCAAGCGGCCGTCACGCGGCACTCTTCGTATCTCGCCGCCCATACTTCGGGTCAATTCCTCACTTTTCCTTTCCCGTCTCGCTGCCGAGGAGGCTCTTGAAAATCCCTCCCAGTCTCGCTTTGACCGGGATGCGGCGCTCGGTGGAGAACGAGAGCTTCGGTTTCGAGAGCACCGACTGCAACCGGTAGGTGCCGTCAACCCGAACCACGACGGTATCCTGTAGAATCTGGGGCAGGGCGCGCGACAGCGCGGCTATGTCGTAGTTCATTGGGAAGTGGGTCACCAGTGAATCCCGGCCGCCAATGGACAGGACCTGAGCAGTGCGGCCCCGGCCTATCACCTCACCGCCGATGCTTACCCGGTACTCCATGTCCGATGCCTTCGCCGAGAACGAGTTGCGGTTGCGTACCAGCACAGTGATGTCCACCACGTCTTCGTTCGGAAACGCCAGCCCGACCAGTTCGACCTCGGCTGGTTTCACCAACCAGCCGCAACCACAGGAGACAACCAGGACCAGCAGAAGTATCTTGGACATGGTTCTGAACATCCGTGTCTCACCAGTAATCTAGCGATTGACGTCGGCAAAGTCAAGTCTCGGCCGGAGCCTGACAACCGGGATGGAGCCAACTGTGGAGGTCACGGGGACTCCGGGCGAGTCCCGGCGCGGGCGAACATGAAGCAGGCCACCAGCGTTGCTGGTGGCCTGCTTGACTTACCGAACCGTATCGTCTAGGCGATTTCCAGGCTCAAACCCGGCGCCGGTGTGTCAGGTGGCCGCTCAGATCCTAATTTCCGAACGCATGCTCGTTGTCGTAGAAGTTGCCGATCTCTATCTGGAGCTTGCCGGTGGCCTCCACATTGCGGAGGGACACCGAGTCCCAGCCGGCGAACCTGATGGTTGCCTCAACGACGTCCAAGAGGTCGTAGTCCGGCGGGTCGGATACATCGCCGTCAAAGTACTGGATTTTCCACCACACCGGCAAAACGGTCGTCACGAACTTGGTGGTCTTCTTGCCTGTGGGGTCGGACATGATATAAGCGGTCATCGGGACGACCACAGGGTCGTAGATGATTTCCGGGTCCATCTGGCTCTTGTAAGTGATGGTGGCCCTGTTAATGATGGCTTCAAACGGAGTCCAAGTCGGCAGCCCCGCGCCGATTTCGACGTACTGCAGCTCAATTTCAGCAGAATCGGCCCTGACGGTATACACGAGTTCGGGTGTGGCCTCGGGGTCCATCGGGTCTGTCCAGATGCCCCAGTCGGCGACATCCGACTCGAGCGTGCGTCCGTGGTTCACCGAGACCACGCGGAGCACGCTGGAACGTTCACACCCGGCCATGATTAGCAGGCCGGCAACTGCGACAACGGTCAGAAGGCCAAGCAGAGAACGACGCATACGGTTCCTCCTTTGTATTCGATCACAGGATTTTACCGAGTCCGTTGTCAGTGTCAAGCGGATTCTCCGTTCCCGAATCCGATGTGGAACCACAGAGAACACGGAGAGCACGAAGACAGAAGCAGGCTATTCATGGTCGCCCGACGGGTGATGTCTTGAGCTGTTGCATCCGGTTGACTCTGTGCGCTCGGTGGCCTCGGTGGTTGTTCAACGCAGCAGTCATCGCAGTCGTCATCATGGCCGCTATCGTGGCTTTCATCACGGCCGTCATCGCAGCCCCCATCGTGGTTCCAACCGCGACCTTCATCGCGGTTCCGCTCACGGCCGCTTGCCCAGCGCGCATCATTGCATGGCTCATCGCACGAACCGCGGTCTGGGTCATGGCAGTCATCATGGTATCCATCACAGTCGCCGACATGGCGTCGGTCACGGTCATAGACGCAATCTCGGACACGACCGCCATCACGGCGCAAGCCGTGACGGCAACTCCGACTTGGGACACCACGGGGGACACGACCCCTATCCTCGAATTATCCGCGACCCGACAGCACTTAACCTCAAGGTGGTGAGGACGTTACGTCGGGTGGTCGCCTCCCGCTGGCTTGTCAGTTCTGGGAATGATACGAATCTGTCTCAAGCCCCGACCCAGCCTGACACTGCGTCAGGTCTTCCTGTAACCACTGTGTCATTCTCCACTTACTCCCTCTACTCCCTCATCCCTTTCTTCTTTCATTCCCTGCAAGTGGCTGTCCCCCCGACAATTCGGGGAGTCCCAGCCCTCTATACAGCCCCTGTCCCAGCGTCCGTAACAGCGCCCGGCCCTCGCCTCGTAACAGCCATCGCTCCAGCCCTTGTCCCAGCACCCGCAACAGCACCCGGTCCTTGCCTCGTAACAGCCATCGCTCCAGCCCTTGTCTCAGCACCCGTAACAGCACCCGGCCCTCGCCTCGCAACAGCCGCCGTTCCAGCCCCTGTCCCAGCGCCCGTAACAGCGCCCGGCCCTCGCCTCGTAACAGCCATCGCTCCAGCCCCTGTCCCAGCGCCCGTAACAGCGCCCGGCCCTCGCCTCGTAACAGCC
>CAZQZR010000191.1:5146-5695 GCA_964597845.1 uncultured bacterium
ATCGCTCCAGCCCCTGTCCCAGCACCCGCAACAACCCCCGGCCCTCGTCTCGTAACAGCCATCGCTCCAGCCCTTGTCCCGGCACCGAGAACAGCATCTGTTCCTACCGCTGCAACGGCGCTTGCTTCAACCCCTGCAACAGGTCAACCAACAGCCATCGCCCCAGCCCTCGCTCCGGCGCCTGCAACAGCACGACCGCCAACGCAACTCCCCGCCGCGCTTGCCTTCGCCCGCCCGCAGATTTGCCTTCTGCCTTTTGACTTGACTCCTCCGCCTCACCGATTTCCGTCCTCCGTCGTCCGACTTCCGCTCCGGTCTGCGGTTTTGCCTTTTGGCTTTTGCCTTTTGACCTTTGACTTGACTCCTCACATGTCCCTGCTATCCTCTCGCCTGTGGGTACGCCCCCTGACGCTCTTCTGCGCCTAGTTGTCCGCTTCGACCAAGACCGCAAGGTTTTCCTCTCCGGCGACTACAAAGAAGAACAACTATGCCTAGAGTTCCTCAACCCCTTCTTCACCGCGCTCGGCTGGGACATGGACAACAAACAGG
>CAZQZR010000192.1:0-5671 GCA_964597845.1 uncultured bacterium
TCTCCCTTGTCCTTGAACAACGCCGACATGATGACCGTGGCGATGCTGACGATGAGCGCGCCCCAGAACGCGGCCCAGAACCCGCGCACGTAAAAGCCGACGTGAAACCAATGGACCGCAATGGATGAAGAGAGCCACAGCGTCAGGCCGTTGATGACCAGCGTGAAAAGGCCGAGCGTCAAGATGATGAGCCCGCAGGAAAGCAGTTTCAACACCGGCCTTACGAGCGCGTTCACGAGGCCGAGGATGACGGCCATCACCGCGTAAATCCACCACGCATTGGGCGCGACCTCGATGCCTCGTACAATCCAAACGGCAAGGAACAGGGCCAGCGCCGAAATCAGCCACCGGATGATAAGTCTCACGCTTCCTCCTTCAGTCAGCTCCGCCCAGCGCCCGGCAACGCGGCCAGGCTGCCGGCACCGCCGGCGCGGGACGCAGAACCTTCCATATCGTCACAAGGATACCAACAATCAGCCCGCTATCAACCGCCGGCAAACCGGGCGCGCCGAAGTCGTCCGCAGATTACGCAGATATGAGAACCGCCAAGTCCGGGCCGGACTTCACCACCAAGACACCAAGACACGAAGTCCCGGACTGCCTTGCTGCCTGACGCCGCCTGTATGGTGTAACCGAGGCTTCTTGACAACCGACCGATACCAGGGAAAGGCATCATTCTGAGCGCAGCGAAGAGTCTTTGACTCCGGAGACTCCCCACCTCGTTCAGAGCTTGCTCTGCTCGTTTCTACGGTGGCGAAGCCACACCCTGTCGAAGGGGTGACATGAATTGGGTTTCTCAGCCGCCCCGGTGTCCCGACTTCCGCACGACGCTGTTCGCCGCTGGCTGTCTGCTATCTTCCCCGGCCGCGGCACGGCCGACGCGACTTCAGCCCTTCCCAGAACTGGCGAGGCGACGCGACCCGCATGCCCTCGACCGTCCCCAGCTCCACCAGCTCCCGGTCGCCCGTGACGAACACCTCGGCCCGGGCCGCGACCGCGGCCCCCAGTATCGGCAGGTCGTCACGGTCACTCAACTCGATTCCGGGAAGTCGGGCGGGCGGCGCGACCTCGGCCTCCTGCTCGAGCAGCCGGATGAAGTCGGCAACCGCGCCCGGGCTCGTGCCCAGCTTCATCCGAAGGACGCGCCTGACCTCATCCAATACCTGCTGCGAAACCACCAGGTCGTGCGAAGCGAGAATCGTGCGCAGGACGTCAGCGCACAGGCCGCGCGTTGCAACGGCGGCGACCAGCACGTTGGTGTCGACGAAGACCTTCACGAAACGTCGGCGAACACATCCTCGTCGGTCAGGTAGCCGCGCGCCTCGGCAAAAGGCATCACCCGCTGGCGCAGCCGCTCGAACTGGCTGATGCGGAGCTGGCGGCGCAGGGCTTCCCGTGCGACCTGGCTGCGGTTCCTGCCGGACCGGCGGCTGGCCTTGGTCAGCAGCCGGTCGAGGTCCGGATCCAGCCGGATGGTGAGAGTGCTTGATTTCATATGTAATACAATGTAAGACAGGCCGGCCTCCCTGTCAACCCTGACCTCGCGCCGCCAGTCGTCCGCCGCTCTCCGCCTCTCGCAACTCGTAGCCCGCAACCCGCAACAGCTTTCCACAAAGCTCGATGGAAAGCTCGCTGCAAAGCTCGCCGGAAAGCTCAGGCCAAAGCTCATTCAAGAGCTTCTCAAAAAGCTCATTTGAAAGCTCACTTCAAAGCACTTTTCAAAGCTCGATTAAAAGCTCACTTCAAAGCTCTTCGCAAAGCTCATTTCAAAGCTCGCGGAAAAGCTCAGCCAAAAGCTCGTTTGAAAGCTCAATTCAAAGCACGACTCAAAGCTCGGCCAAAAGCTCGGTTCAAAGCTCGTTCAAAAGCTCGCTTGAAAGCAGCCGGGGGGGCGGTCTCCAGTCCGTACCCCCTACGGGGAAACTGTGGTTCCGCTCGTCATCGGGCACTACATATAGACCACCCCGACCCCTGTCCTTGAATTCCCCGAGACCCGACAGAGCCTAACCTCCAGGAAGGGAGAACGTTACGTCGGTGGTCGCCTTCCACTGACCTGTCAGGTCTAGGAATGATAAGAATCTGTATCAAGCCCAGCCGACACTGCGCTGACCCCGGTCTTCCTGTAACTGCTGCGTTATTCTCCACTTACTCCCTCTGCTCCCTCATCCCTCTTTCCCTTCATCCCTTCCTCTTTGGCCGTCCTCCGGGTAGTTCGGGGAAGCCTTTCCCTCTATGCAGCCCTTGTCCCAGCGTCCGTAACATCACCCGGCCTTCGTCTCGCAACAGCCTTCGCTCCAGCCCTTGTCCCGGCACCCGTAACAGCACCCGGCCCTCGTCTCGCAACAGCCACCGCTCCAGCCCTTGCTCCAGCGCCTGCAACAGCCCCCGGCCTTCCTCTCGTAACAGCCATCGCTCCAGCCCTCGTCCCAGCACCCGCAACAGCACCCGGCCCTCGTCTCGTAACAGCCATCGTTCCAGCCCTTGTCCCAGCGCCTGCAACAGCACCCGGCCTTCGTCTCGTAACAGCCATCGCTCCAGCCCCTGCAACAGCCCTCAGTCCTGCGCCTGTGCCTTTCTTTAACGTTGCTTATGACCCATGCATCGCATGCTTGACTATGGACGGCGCAAGACTAACATTCTGACGCATGTCGCTACACCTTGTTGGAGGCCTGCCATGGCAGTGAACGCGGCGGCCAAGGCGGACAAGAGCCAGGAGCGTTTCTATGACGCCCTGACCGACCTGTTCGTCGGCGCGAAGGTTGAGGGCCAGCCGGGTTTCATCAACCTGATGCGGATCAATTCGCGGTACTACACCGACGGTGTATTCCCGAAGCTCCAGAAGGACATCTACCAGGCGCTCAAGCCCTTCCCCGGCTTCCGGCAGGAGCTGTTCGACAAGCTCTACGACTTCTTCCACCGCTATTTCAGTCCGAGCGGGTCAATCTACTTCCAGCACACCCCGGCCCACAAGAACATCTACGAGAAGGTATACACCGACGACCGAGACGTTGTGCTCTTCTGGAAGACCCACATGCTCTACTACGTCAAGACCGACCGGCTGTCCAACAGCGCATTATGATGAGAACTGAAACTCTCTTCCCGACCGAGCCGCATGAGGCGCACCGCGTCCTCTCCAAGGGGAGTTCGACAGAACGATTGCAGCGTCTGGATGTCCACGGGGATTTGCAGAAGACGTTGGCACCGCTTTGTCGGCTCAAGAACGGCGAGGTCTGGCGAGACGACGTGACTGGGCACAAAGTCGGAGTCCTTGACGCTACCAAGGCCGACGATATTCGATTGCTGCTTGGCGACGAGCGGGCGCGGCTGGTCGTCAACGACCCGCCCTACAACATTGTCGTTGGCAACGCAAACACTCCGCGCCTGCCGAAGGTTGACCTGTGTGACTACATGAGCTTCTCCGAGAAGTGGGTCCGAAACGCGCGCACGATAATGGACCGCGATTCTCATCTCTACATCTGGATGGGAGCGGACTACCGGGATGGCTTCCAGCCTCTGCCTGACTTTATGTTGTTGATGCGTCACTTTGCCGACCTCGACCCGAGGAACGTCATCACACTGCGAAACCAGCGGGGGTATGGAACTCAACGCAACTGGATGTGGGTCCGTCAGGAGCTTCTTTACTACACTCGCGGCCAGCCAGGGTTCAACGTAGAAGCCGAATACACGGACATTCCGAGAATTCTGCGCGGGTACTACAAGACCGTCAATGGCAAGACAACCGAAAACGGCGAGCGCAGCAAATCGCAGTTCATCCGGGCCGGAAACGTCTGGGTTGACGTCCAGCAAGTGTTCTATCGCCTAGAGGAAAACGTCCCTGGCTGCTATGCGCAGAAACCGCTGAAAGCAACTGAGCGAATCGTGCAGGCGAGCACCAACGCCGGCGAATTGGTCGCCGACTTCTTCGCTCACTCGGGAACGACGTTACTGGCCGGAGAACGCTTGGGACGACGGGTCTACACGATGGACATAGATCCGATCTTCGCTGAGATTACGATTCGGCGCTTGGAGCGCTACCGCGCGACCGGCAAGACCGGTTGGCAGTGGCACAGTCCGTTCCCGGAACTCGAATCACCCGGAGGAACTGCAAGGTGGATCTGAACCAGTTGAAAGGCAAGATCGAGAAGTTGGCAGAGTCCTTGAACGGAGAGCAGAAGCGTATCCTGACAGCTCGACTCTCCGGGCTGGCCTCGGCTTTCCCGTTCAGCGAGTACGAGTACATGCTGATGTTCCTGCTCGATAAGCAGGTCATCAAGTTCGAGACGTACGAGAAACTGCGTGCCGACTATGTCGCTACCAATCGCTACCTTGAGCTATTTGGTTTGTCGCCTCGCGTATTCGGGGAAATCTGGGCGCATGGACATATCCGGGACCTCGACTCGCGATTTCGAAAACCGGACAAGTCGCTTGACCCGACTTACAGCGGGGAGTACGATCTCAGACTGGACGAAGTCAAAGTCGAGATCAAAGCAGCAAGAGCGATCAACACAAGGATACGCGGGAGCCTGTCGTCTAAGGCCTTGTCGGTGAGTTCAGTAGAACCCTTCTGGATGAACTTCCAGCAGATCAAGCCCGATGCGGCACAGGTTTTCGTCTTCATCGGCGTTTGGGTTGACAGCATTGTCTATTGGGCGCTATCGCGCGCGGAAATCAGAGAGAACCCCTATCTCAGTCACCAACACCGCGGCGGAATCGAGTATCAAATCGGCGTCACTGAGAAGAACATCAGTCAGTTCGACAAGTTCCGCGTCGAACCGGCGCGACTTGCGCAGGCGGTCATCGCCAAGGCGTCCAAACTTGAGAAGTGATAGTCTGTGTCCGTTGTGGCGAACCGGGCAGCAGGCCTAAGCCCCGAAGAAGCTGCTCGACGCGGTCAAGGTCAATACCAAGAAGAACAAGGTAGTAGTTGACCTTTCGCGGCTGTACAAGGGTATCGACGTGCCCGAGACGCTCTCGAACCTGACCGGCAAGCGCATCCGGCGCATCAAACCCGACTCGGTTGAGTTCGAGGACGGCACAGTCATCGATTTGACCAAACAAGACTTCGAGTTCTTCAAGCTGATCAAGCCGATGGTGTGGTGGTAGTGTTGTCATTCGTTCAGCACGTACACAAGGACAACGCCCCTGCCAAAACGCCGCGTCGGTTCTGGACCATCTAGTAGTCCAATGCGAATCGGCGGCTTGGCTCGGTTCATCATCGCAGCCTTGGCAATCGTCCTGCTCGCGCCACCAATCACAGGCTACTTGCTCAACTTGAGGGTAGTTGCGACAGATCCGTCGAGGTTCATTGAGGAATACCTGAAGTTCTTGGGTAGCGTTACATCCGTGGTGCTTGGTTTCTTCCTCGTGCACGTGCTCACTGTGCGGATACAGCAGGAACGGCGGGTTCGATTCCTGAGGATTCAGTTCAGATCGCACTTGGAGGCCGTGGTGAGCTTGGCAAGGAACTTCGGCCGTTGTGTGGTAGGAGACCGGTCAGTAGACCAGCAGATTCGGCTTAACGTACAGCGCATCGAAAAGGCCGTCAGCATGATCGAAGCTCTAGCCCTTCAAAACATGGATCCCGAACTTGACCCTCAGTTCTCGACTGCGATCTCGGCCCCGAATCCCGACATAGGATCGTAGATTCGATGTGAAAGCGGCATTGACGCGA
>CAZQZR010000193.1:0-5591 GCA_964597845.1 uncultured bacterium
GGGGGGTCAGATTTCAGTGGCACAAAGGGGTCAGTTTTCAATGGCAAACGACACTACCGTAACGGCTACCGCAACTTGAGCAATCACGATACCAGTTACATGTACCGTCACTCGTTCCGCAACGTGTCTCGCTACGACCCTCATCGATTGTCCCGTGCCAACTTCCCGCCGCGCCCGATTGCCGACTGGACAACCGCCAAGCACGCCAAGGCCGCCAAGGCCGACTTCCGTCACTGAAAACTGCAACCTGCCAACTGCAAACTCGCGGCATCCGGCTGCGCATGCCCTTTGACATCTCACGTCTCTCATCTTACGTCTCGCATCTGACATCTGACTTCTGACTTCGTTCGGTCCTCTAGATGACCGCCCCCCGTGCCCTGAGTCACCGTCCCCCGGTGCATTGGGGGGACTCTTGGACAGGCTCTCTGACCCGCTCTTGGTCAGACTCTCTGACCCGCTCTTGGTCAAGTTCTCTGACCCGCTCTTGGTCAGGTTCTCTGACCCGCTCTTGGTCAGGCTCTCTGACCCGCTCTTGGTCAGACTCTCTGACCCGCTCTTGGTCAGGTTCTCTGACCGGCTCTTGGTCAGGCTCTCTGTCCAGCTCTTGGTCAAGCTCTTTGACTAGTTCACAGCCCAAGCCGACGAACGGCGCAATTGCGCTGCCTAACTCTGACCTGGACCCGCGTATCTTCACTGTCGATGGAGATTTGCCGAAGACCGTGCTTGACGGATGTGGAGTTAATTGTCGTGTCCCCGAGGTCCATGACGAGCTGCATCCCTGCCTCTGCAATGAGGAAGTTCCTAGAGGAACGCTGACGATGCCCCAAGGAAACCGCTGGCATCCCGTCATGTTACAAGACGACTACCTGCGGAAGATGAAGCAGGACCTCAGCGAGGTCGAGGCTCAGGTCGAGGCTGAGACGCACTACGCCCCCGACCCGGACGACCCCCCGCCGCCCGACGACGACCCGCCGCCTTGACTTTCCGGCCGGCGGAAGTAGTATTCGCCTGATGGAGAACCCTGCACCCTCGGCCATGACGGATACCGGTGGGGTAGTTTACTTCCCTGACAATCCGCGAACGTCGAGTACGTACGGCAGTGAGAGGAGAATCACATGAGTGATTGGCGCGCTAAGGCGACCTTACCATGCCCTGAGGACCTGTTTGCTAACTCGGTATTCAAAGTCCCGGACTACCAACGAGGCTACGCTTGGGGAATACAGCAGTGGGAAGAACTGATGGAAGACTTGGAGCTGCTTCCCGAGGGCAAGCAGCACTATACGGGGACGCTTGTTCTCCATCAGCCCGACGGAAGGCACAGAATAACCGACACGCGAGGCACCTCCTACACTTCGTACGACGTTGTCGACGGCCAACAGCGCCTGACCACGATTGTCCTGCTGCTTGACGCCGTACGCCGAGAGCTGGAATCCCTCGGCAAGAAAGACCTCGCGGCAGGTCTTGTAGACAGGTACCTCTATGTTGCAGGCCCCAACGGTGAACCGATACCCAAACTGACGCTCAACCGAAACATCCATGATTTTTTCTTTCGATACATTCTGAGGGACGAGGTCGAACTCGGCGGAGTGACCGTACGGTCTCATCAGAATCTGCAGGACGCACGTCGATACTTCGAGAGATACTTGGCGAACGAACGCAGTAGCCGAGACAAGGAATACCCGCAGTGGCTTCTCGCACTCCGAGAGAAGGTGACACAACGACTCGCACACAATGTGTATAGCGTGGACGACAGTGCCGAGGTGGGCGTGATATTCGAGGTCATGAACAACCGGGGCCTGCCCATCTCAGAACTCGACAAGGTCAAGAACCACCTCCTTTATGCCTGCACGAAGCTCGACCTTCCAGGGCCGCCGAGTCTACCCGACCGCATCAACGACTCGTGGACGAAGCTTCTCGAGGAGCTGATGGCAAGTGACCTCACGTCCGCGGACGACGAGGATGCTGTGCTGCGCACACAATGGCTGATGGCCTATGATAGTGACAGCCGCAGTTGGAAGGGATGCAATTCTGTAAAGAAGGAGTTCCACCTACGCAAGTACCGGGGTAAGCACCGGCAGTTGCTGAAGGGCCTCACCAACTATGTCGACACTCTCGAGCAGGTAGCCATTGCATATTGTGACACCACGAATCCAACACGTGACAAGGCCTACGCGAACTTCGCCGACGATTCACCCCTCAGAGCCAAGCTCGTTCGGACAGGTGAGAAGTTGAGGCGAGCAAGCGGCGGTAGCGTCAGGGCGCACTTCTACCCACTTCTGGCTGCTGCAAGACTCAGGTATCCCAACGATGGCGAGGGGCTGCTACGGACTCTGGACCTGTGTGAGAAGTACGCCTTTCGTGTTTACGGCTATCTGGACCACCGGTCTCACACCGGCAGGACGAGCCTCCATCGCATAGGACATCAGCTGTACGTCAAAGAGATCAGCCTCAAGGAGGCACACGAGGCGCTGATTGCTCTTATCCACCTCTACAGTCCAGATGCCGCAATGGAAGAAGAAGGAAAGTTCATCCGCGATAACGATTGGTACACGTATTGGACCGTGCCGCTGAGGTACATGCTTTTCGAGTACGAGGAGCACCTAGCTGGTGGCCGCCCGTTGCAGGTGAACTGGGCTGACGTCTCTGATGGCCGCAAGGAGACAGTGGAGCACATCCTACCGCAGAACCCAAGAGATCCGTACTGGAGGGAGCTTTTCGACGCTGAAGCGCGTCGGGACTGCACGCACGACATAGGCAACCTGTCCCTCACCTACGACAACAGTAGCTACTCGAATAAGCCATTCCCCGCCAAGAAAGGCAGCGTAGACCAAAAAGGCAGGTGCTACGCGAACAGCCCTCTCTTCATGGAGCGCGAACTGTGCAGTTACCGAGACTGGACCCCGTCGGCGGTACAGAAGCGCCGCAAGAAGATCCTCAACTGGGTTCAGCAGAGATGGCTGGTTGAGCCGCCAGCGCATGCGGCTGGGGTTCAACCCCAGGACGATGACGATGGCGAGTGACAGCCTCGGCCAGGAGAAGACAGTGCCGGAAGGGAATAATTCCTGGGACGCACCAAAAGACTATTGACGCAGGCGGTGTCTCCCCTGCCATCAGCGCAAGCCGTGAGCCGTAAGCCGTAGGCAGTCCAAACCCACCGCCTTGACTTCTCAACCCGCGAGTCCTAGAATACGGCCGTGATTGACCGTCCCGTGCCTACTTCTGGTGGGACAACGCTGGAGATGCGCCTGACACTATACCTACGCAGATTGGATGAGTCCCGCCACGAGATCCAGCGATACAATGACCACGTTGCGTCGACGCAGAATTGGGTCGTCGCCGCTACATTCGTCTACTTCGCTGCCCTGGCAACTCAACCGAGCATTGGATTCTGGCTCTTCGGGCCTCCAGTCGTCCTAGTCCTTTTTGCCTTCGCGGTCGCCGTGTATGAACGGATGGGAGTCGAGAGTAAGCTGGACGACATAAAGCACTACGAACTTCTGATTGAGACGGCCGTGCTGACGGGGAGCGCGCCCGACACACCGACTACTGCTGACGAGCCACCCTCAGGTCGCTCATGGCGAGAGAAGATAGGGCGCTACTTCTGCCGGTCCGTGAGCAGACCTCGTGTTTGGGGTTGGTCGGTTGGGTTTCTCGCTGTGGTGATAGCGGCCTGCCTGATGATCGGCTCGCGAAACAACTGCCACAACACGTACACATGGCCCGGTTGGTGACAATGAGGAGCATCTCCGAGAGAATCAGGAACAGGCACCATACTTCGGGAAGCTTCGGGACATCTTGGCAGCTTCCGCCCGCCGATTTGACATCCCCGCCCGCGAATCCTACAATCCAGTCATGATCGATACGTTGCCCGATTCGACGGCGCTCCAGATTGTCGCGGCGCCACCACTCCTCCCCTACTATGGCTCGAAAGACGAACACTACAAGAGCTAAGCGTTACGTCGGCCACTGTCCTCACTGTGACAACGACACTCATCTTCGGCTCGCTTTTCGGCATGAGTGCGAAGCAACGGCCTATCTCGACGCAGAAGGCAGGGATGTGCGACTAGAACTGGACTACTACTTGGCCGTATGCGAAACGTGCGGCGACGTTTGTCTGTATTCAGGATGGCTGGGTACGCACGATGGACGTGACTCACCATTCACCTTTGCCGACAGAGTCTGGCCCGTACCTCCACTGGATGAACATGCTCTGCCTAAGACAGTCGCCGAGTGCTACCGGGAGGCCTTGTCAGTACGGGGAAAGTCGCCACCTGCGTTCGCGGTCATGGCCAGGAAAACACTGGAGGCGCTTTGTACTGACAAGAATGCGAACGGCAGGAACCTCGCCGCGAGACTGAAGTCCCTGAGCGACCAAGGGAACCTCCCTCCGACTTTTGCGGGCATGTCTCACGTGCTTCGTGAACTAGGGAACATCGGGGCCCATGGCAAGACAGACAGAGTGACGGCCGAGGACGCCTGGACAATCGACGACATCCTCCGCAGGGTCCTCGAATATGTGTACCTCACGCCACTGACACTAAGGGACGCTCTCAAGAGACTCGAGCTTCATACGGGAGATGACTAGGGACAAGCACCTAGTTCCGGTAAGCTTCGGGACATCTTGGCAGATTCCGCCCGCCATTCGCGACTGCGTCGCAGCTCAAGCCCCAAGCCGCAAGCTTCAAGCCCTGAGCCGGCGGCCGCGGTCAGTCGTCCGCCGCACCCCCGCTTCTGACTTCCGATATCTGCATTCTGACTTCTGAATTCGTCTGCCCCGCCTGAGATTGACATCCCCGCCCGCGAGTCCTAGAATCCAAGCATGACTAGAGTGCAGGTTGCCCCGGCGCTGTTGAACTGGGCGTGTGAGCGAGCCGGCTTCACTGTCGGAGAGCTGGCCCACCGCATCCCTCAGCTTCCGGCATGGGTGCGCGGCGACTTGCAGCCGACGCTGAGGCAGCTTGAGGGCTTCGCCAGGGCAACTCACGCGCCTCTCGGTTTCCTGTTTCTGCAAGAGCGGCCGGCCGAGACCGTGCCGATTCCGGATTTCCGCACGGTCGCCAACGCGCAGGTAAGACGCCCAAGCCCGGACCTGCTCGACACTCTCTACATCTGCCAGCAGCGCCAGGAGTGGTACAAAGATTTCGAGCGGGCAATGGGTGGTACGCCGCTGGCGTTTGTCGGTTCGGTCACGGTCAAGCAGGACGCGGTCCGGACCGCGGCACGAATCCGTCACATACTCGGGTTCGACGTTGAGGAACGCAGACGGCTGACAACGTGGACCGACGCGCTGCGTCGCTTCATAGAACAGGCCGACGACCTTGGGGTGCTGGTGATGGTGAGCGGCGTCGTGGGCAGCAACAACCGGCGCAAGCTCGACCCGCAGGAGTTTCGCGGGTTCGCCCTGTCCGACAGAGTCGCCCCGCTTGTCTTCATCAACGGCGCCGATAGTAAGGCCGCGCAGATGTTCACGTTGGCGCACGAGCTGGTGCATATCTGGCTGGGCCAGTCGGCCCTTTCTGACGCGCAGGCGGCCCTATTGCCGGATCACGAGGTGGAACGGTGGTGCAATCAGGTTGCTGCCGAACTGCTCG
>CAZQZR010000194.1:0-5494 GCA_964597845.1 uncultured bacterium
GCGAGCTTTGACCCGAGCTTGTATCGAAGCTTGTCGCGAAGCGATGGCGGAAGCTGTTGAACGAGCTTTGGCCCGAGCTTTCGCCTGCGCCCTGAAACAAGCTCTTGAGGGAGCTTTCTATGGAGCTTTGAAGGAAGCCTTGCGGCGAGCTTCGGAAAGAACTTTCCACGAGGGGGTTTGCGGCCGGCGGTTGCACGGAGCGGCTAGCCGCCGGGCATGAGCTGCCCGCGGTCGTAGCCCATCAGCCGGTACAGGCCACCGAACAGGACCAGCACGGCAATCGGCAGGAGTTCGTAGTAGACGCGCATCTCGTCCACGTTGCCGAATAGCCACGTGAGCACGAAGAGCGGAACTGCAATCCAGAACGCGTCCTTCAGGAACTGAGGGGCCTTCTTGAGCGCGAACAGGGAGGCGACGAAGCCGAGGACGTAGAGCAGGTTGAATCCCATCGGCAGGACCAGCCAGTCGGTCACCGACCGGAACCGGAACCAGTTGCCCGGCACGCCGATGACCTGCGCGTTGCGGAAGAGGTGGAGCGCTATCGGCTCGCCCGGGTTGTTCCTGAACGACCAGAGCAGGAGGCCCCGCACAACCAGCCAGAAGCCGACCTGCAGTCCGATGCCCACGACCAACTGCCTGGGCTTGCGCTTGTGCGCTTCTGAAACCGCCCAGACCAATGTCAGCAGCAGCGCGGTCTCTTTGTTCAGCACGCAGACCGCAAATACCAGCGTGTAGGCCCAAACACGGCGCGCGGCGATGAGCGCGAGCCCGAGCGTGAACAGGGACAACGCGGGCAGGTCGTAGAGCATGCTGCCGTAGCCGTAGAACCCGGGCAGGGCGAACAGGGCAACGACCGGGATCACGTCCAAACCCGGGGCGGGCACGTCGAGTGTCAGCCGCGCGAGCCACCAGAGGGCGAACGCAAACCCGATGACAAACAGCACCAGGATGTTCTTGGCGACGGTGAACTCGAAAGGATACTGGTAAAGCCAGAGCGGTTTGCCGTCGCTCGTCAGCGAACGCCGAACGCTCTCCTCTATCTGGGCCCTTGCCGTCGGCGATGTCACGGCGACTGCCGCCCGTATCAGCCAGGGCACGAGCACGCGGGTTACGAACGGCTGAGGCGCGCGACCGTAGACCATGTCGCCGAAGAAGTCCTCTCCGCCCATGCCCGGCTTCATGTTGGCGAGGCCCGGGTAACGAACGAACTCGGAAACCGTGAAACTGGCCACGGTCGAGTACAGCAACAGGAGGACAAGCACCCTGACGACGGTAAGCCTGGAGTTCCGCGCGCGGGCCGCGGTCGGGTTGGGTTCATTCACGTCGGTCATTTACGTTGCTAGTAGGATATTCTCGCACAGGCAGGAGTCAAACCGCGCGCGGCTGCGCCGCGAGTTTCCAGTTTGCAGTCTGCAGTAGCGGAAGTCGGAGATGACGGCTCCTGCATCTGCGTAATCTGCGAAATCTGCGGATGTCCTCTCCTTCTTGGCGATTCCACCTCGGTTTCCGACCCTTCAGTCGCGGCTTCTCACCGTGTAACCCGCGCTTGCGCGCAATTCCGGGCACAAGATTGTTCTTGACAATCCAAATCTGTCCGCTAAAAGGATACAGGAGTATATCGAAAATGGCTAATCGCGAACTGATGTGCCTCGAATGTGGCCACACATTTGAGGTCTATACGTCCTCGGATGACGAGGACGAAGAACTCGAAGCAGAGTGCCCGGTCTGCGGCAGCGTGGACACGACGCGCACCTACGACGAGGACACCGAAGTTGATGAAGAAGACCTGAAAGAGGACAAGGACTCAGACGACTCGGACGACCTGAAAATCAACCTCGACGACGAGTAGGCGCTCGGGGAAAGTCACAAGTTCCAAGTCAGAATTCCAAAGGCCGGAGTACGGAGTCGAATCTCCGTCCTCATTTCGGCCCTGGCTTGGCCTTTCGTCCTCTCCCCTTCTCCGACTTTGCCATTTCCCCTTTCCCCTTCCCTAACTTCGCCTCCTGCCACACCTCTTCCATTTCATCCAGGCTGACTTGACCCAGTTCCCGGCCCCGGACCCTGAAATGTTCCTCGACGTACCGGAACCGTTTCCTGAACTTGGCGTTCGCGTCCTTGAGCGTGCCTTCGGCGTCAACGTTGAGGTGACGGGCGAGGTTCACCAGCGCGAGGAACAGGTCGCCGAGTTCCTCTTTGATTCGCGGGCGGCTCTTCCTGCCGCGCTTGAGTTCCTGCCGTAGCTCGGCAATCTCCTCTTCGACCTTGTCGAGAACGGCCTCCGGCCGGTCCCAGTCAAACCCGACCCTCCGGCACCGCTCCTGAATGAGCTGGGCCTGCTGCAGGGCGGGCATGGCGACCGGGATGCTTGAGAGCAGTCCGCCGGTCTTCTTGTGCTTCCGCTTGATCTGCTCCCAGTTAGCCAGTACCTCCTCGGCGTCGCGCACTTTGGTCGTGCCGTAGATGTGCGGGTGGCGCTGCTTGAGCTTGGCGACAATCCCTTTGAGGGAATCCTCAAGCGTGATGCCGAGTTCCTTGCCGGCAACGTCGGCAAGGAACAGGCCCATAAACAGGTAGTCGCCGAGTTCCTCGGCAATCGCGGCCTTGTCGCGCTCCCGCAAAGCCTCGTCCAGTTCAAAGGTCTCGTTGAGGATGAGCGGCCGGGTCGAGGCCAGGGTCTGCTTCCGGTCCCACGGACAGCGGCAGCGCAGAAGGCGAATGACTTCCATCAGTTCGGAAAACATGCCCGAGTCTACCGGACAGGATTCGAGGATTCAAGGATTCGAGGATTCGAGTACCCGGCTTCCGAGACTGGAATCCTTGACCCCTTGATTCCTGGACCCCTCTCCTCTCTCCTTGACTTTTCCGCGCGCTGCGATACCTTTTACCCTGATGTTAGCGGGCCGCGCGTCGAAGATACCGAAATACAATCAGCTCTACTGCCTCCCGCCGTCTTCGACCGCCGGCCGCATAAGTTTCAAGGAGACCATTTAATGAAATCTGACCTGTTAGCGAAAACCGACCCGGAAGTGTTCGAAGCAATCAGCAAGGAAACTAACCGGGAGCACAACAACCTCGAACTCATCGCCTCCGAGAATTTCTGCTCCGAGGCGGTCTTGGCGGCACTGGGCTCGGTCCTGACCAACAAGTACGCCGAAGGCTACCCGGGCAAGCGCTACTACGGCGGGTGCAAGTGGGTTGACGTCGGCGAGAACCTGGCCATTGCGCGCGCGAAGCAGCTCTTCGGGTGCGACCACGCGAACGTCCAGCCCCATTCCGGCACCTCGGCCAATATCGCCGCGTACCTGACCCTGGCCAAGCCCGGCGACACCATCCTCGGCCTGAGCCTGAGCCACGGGGGCCACCTCTCGCACGGACATCCGCTCAACTTCTCCGGCCGTTACTTCAAAGTCGTTCCGTACATGGTGGACAAGGAAACCGAGACGCTCGACTACGCCGCCATCCGCGCCCTTGCGCTGGAGCACAAGCCGCGCGTCATCGTGTCCGGCGCGTCCGCCTACCCGCGCACGATTCACTTCGACAAATTCCAGGAGATTGCCGACGAGGTCGGCGCCGCCCAGCTTGCCGACATCGCCCACATCGCGGGACTGGTCGTGGCCGGCCTCCATCCGTCGCCGGTCCCCCACGCGGACATTGTCACCACGACGACCCACAAGACCCTGCGCGGCCCGCGCGGCGCCATCGTGATGTGCAAGCAGAAGTACGCCGAGGACCTCGACAGGATGGTCTTCCCCGGCACCCAGGGCGGCCCGCTCGAACACTGCATCGCGGCCAAGGCGGTCGCGTTCAAGGAAGCCCTGTCCGACGATTTCAAGGCCTACCAGCAGCAGGTGCTCGCCAACGCCAAGGCATTAGCTGAGTCGCTGACCGCGTGCGGGTTCCGCATCGTTTCCGGCGGCACCGACAACCACCTGATGATGGTTGACCTGAGGCCTAAGAAGATTACCGGCCGCGACGCCGAGCGCGTGCTCGGCAAGGTCCGCATCACAGTGAACCGGAACACGATTCCCTACGACCCGGAGAAGCCGTTCATCGCCTCGGGCATCCGGCTCGGCACGCCCGCGCTCACGACCCGCAATATGAAGGAACCGGAGATGAAGACGATTGCCGGGCTGATCGACCGGGCAGTCGCGGCGCGGGACAACGCGGCCGAACTCGACAAAGTGAAGGCCGAAGTCGGCGAACTGGTCAAAGGGTTCCCGCTGTATGCCGAGCGCCGGGCCGAATACCGGGCGCTGACTGGGATTGCCGATTGCCAATCGTCAATTGTCAATTGTCAGTCGCCAATTCCGGCGGGGGAGTAAGCGATGCCGGCGCCACTGATTGCCGACCTCTCAGCCCGCGAGATCCTCGACTCGCGCGGCAACCCGACGCTTGAAGTCGATTGCGTCCTTTCCGACGGCACCATGGGCCGCGCCTCGGTCCCATCCGGCGCCTCGACCGGCAAGTACGAGGCCTGCGAACTCCGTGATGGCGACCCGAAACGGTTCCTGGGTCAGGGCGTTCTCAAGGCAGCAAAGAACGTGAACACGACGATTCGTCGTCGCCTCGTCGGGATGATTGCGACCAACCAGTACCGGATTGACCAGGCGCTGAACGAACTGGACCCGACCTCGAACAAAGGAAAGCTCGGGGCCAATGCCATCCTCGGTGTCTCGCTGGCGGTCTGCCGCGCGGCGTCCATCACGGCCGGCATCTGCATCTATCGTTTCCTCGGTGGCGCCGGCACCATGGTGCTGCCCACTCCGATGCTGAACGTAGTCAACGGCGGGGTTCACGCCTCCAACAACCTCGACATCCAGGAATACATGATCGTGCCGGCCGGGTTCCCCACCTTCCACGAGGCGCTGCGCGCCGCGGCGGAGACCTACCATCACCTCAAGAAACTCATCCACAGCGCCGGAAAACCGACCTCGGTCGGCGACGAGGGCGGCTTCGCTCCGATGTTCCGCGACCACGAGGAGCCTCTCGAGTACATCGAGCGGGCGGTTACGAATGCCGGTTACCGGCTCGGCGACCAGATCTTCATCGCCCTCGACCCCGCATCAAGTGAGTTTTACCGCAAAGGCCAGTACCACTTCCGCACTCCGAAGCCTCACAGTATGACTTCCGGCGAACTCATCGACCTGTATGAGAAGTGGATCAAGAAGTTCCCGATCATATCCATCGAGGACGGGCTGGCCCAGAACGACCGGACCGGCTGGAAGAAGATGACGGAGAGGCTCGGCAGCCGGATCCAGCTCGTCGGCGATGACATCTTCGTGACCAACACCAGCCGGCTGAAGCAGGGCATCCGCGACGGTATCGCCAATGCGGTGCTCATCAAGCCGAACCAGGTCGGGACGGTCAGTGAAACTCTGGACTGCGTCAAGGTCGCGACCGACTCCGGGTATCGCACGGTTATCTCGCACCGTTCCGGCGAAACGAGCGACCACTTCATCGCCGACCTCGCGGTCGCGGCCAACTCCGGCCAGAT
>CAZQZR010000195.1:0-5430 GCA_964597845.1 uncultured bacterium
TCGCGGTTGAGCGAGTACGAAAGCTGGTCGAAATCGAGCAACTCTACCGGTCACTTGAGAAGTACCTCCACAGCGGCCCCCGCCGCTGACTGGGCTCCGCGCTCTCGCCTCACGCTTTTCTCCTCTGGCCTCGTTTCCGTCCTTCATTCTGCATTTTGATATTTGCATTCTGCACTTTGACTTGGCGACCGCAGGTCGCAGCCGCCCCTCGATTCCTCTCCTTGCACTTGAATCCTTGACCCCTGGACCCCTCGCGGCGCTCCGCGCCCGCGTCTGCCTTCCGCTCTCCGAATTCGTTGCCCCGTTTTGCCTTTTGGCTTTTGCCTTTTGACCTTTGACTTGCAGTCCTCTGCGTATGCTACTTCTATAGTGTTGACTTCTGAGCTGTCTCGTGGCATGATCCCGGCGTGCCTATACGCAAAGGAGAATGCATGCATGGAACCGTGGTCGTGGAGTCCCTGTATCATAGAGAGCAGTTTGATGACTGGCTCGGCGGAGGAGAGTTGCGGGTCGGTTCCACGACCTGCCGGTGGAGCGCCTACAACAGCATGAATGGTTTCGGCTGGGACATAGAACCCGTTGCCGAGGAACACGGTTGGTGTGACCTATCTGAGGAAGAAGCCCAAAGAGCGATCGCCGCCATCGAGCGCGTCCTGCGGACGCACAGGTACGAATACTCCGTCTGAGCCAATGCGCCAGACTCAGCTTTCAGTGGACGAAAGAAGAACAACCGTGAGCACACCTGAACGAGCCTTCATCTTCCTTACATTCGAGGGGTACACGTATCAGCCCGGTTCCGAGTCCGCCATGCCGGACGTTGAGAACGTCCAGATGCTCGGAATCGCCTCCGGCCCACACGCCTCGGCCGCGTTCGAACGTCTGGCCGAAGAGAACCCGTGGCTGCGCGACACGACGTTCGACGAGGTCTACTGCTACGAACTTGCCCGTGGCTTCGCGGCCAGTCGGGCCGAGTTCAGCCTGGATGCTGCATACCAACGTCAGGGGGCGCAGACGTGATGCGGGTAGCCTTGGAACCCATCGTCACAACCGACTTCTACCACCTGGAGGAGTGGCGGCTGGCGCGCAGCGCGGCGCGCAGGAACTGCACCAGCATCTACTCGTGGAAGACAACGGGGCGGGCCAACTGGCTCGAACGCGGATACTCCTGCGTGGACTGCCTCGGTTTTGTCGAACTCCCACAGGGACTGCCGGACCAAATCCCGATGCCCGATGACGGGGCTAGGGTGACTGCGGACCTCCTTTCGCGCTTAGCTTGACTGTTCGCGTTCTCGGCCTAGATTTGACCGTGGCCGAGACACAGGTTCGAGGGCTGGCCGGAACGGAGGCCCGATGAAGACGCAGATCGACGCCGTAGCTGAGGCAATGAGGCGCAATGGCGGGTTCGCTACGTTGCGATACCTCTATGAGCACGCTCTGGAGATAGAGGACGTGAAGTGGAAGACCAAGACACCGTTTGCGTCCATGCGGCGCATAGTGCAGCAGTCCGACTTGTTCTTCAAGGTCAAACCCGGCCTCTGGGCTCTAAGCGATTACCGCGACCGCTTGCCGCTGGACATCAAGGAGATGATCAAGGACCCGGAAGGCAAGAGCGCACAGGGCGCAGAACTGTCTCATTCCTATTACCAGGGACTTGCGCTGGAACTCGGCCACCTCAAGGGGCTCCAGACCTACGTTCCCGCTCAGGACGGAAACCGACTCTGTGCCGGTCGCCCATTGAGGGAAATCGCCGACACGACGAGCATCCCGGCATTCACGTACGACCGCGTCCTGCGCTCCGTCCGGATGATCGATGCGATATGGTTCAACTCGCGCGGGTTCCCCGATAGCGTCATCGAGATCGAACATACCACGGATTTCCGGGGAGCGTTCGAGAAGTTCTCGGAGTTGATCGATTTCCGTGTCGCCATGATAGCAGTTGGTCACGCCGCCCGCCAACGCCAGTTCGAAGACGTCCTCGGGCGAACTGTGTACGAGCCAATCAGAAACCGAGTGCGTTTCATGGACTACGAGTACCTGGCCAAGCTGCACTCAAGCACACTGATTCTTGCGGAAGCCGAGAAGAACGCCTGAACCGACACGATGAGCTACTCGCCACGCTCCGCCCCATAACTGGTCACTGGAACTTGGCAACTGATACCTACGCGGCTCCGGCCACCTCCGTGCACTGGACCCCTGGAATCCTTGAATCCTGGACACCTCTTTCCTTCTCTCTTTCTTTCCCTTGACACCCCCCACCTCGAATCTTAGAATCCTGCCCGTGACCGGGTCAGTTCCTGGCAGGATGGGTAGGACGAGACGCACGTCCGTCAGTCGTTCTCGGCGTCCTGTCTACTGCCTGCTGTCCACTGCCCACCACCTTCCACCGGATTCCTGGAATCCTCGACCCCTAGATTCCTTTTTTCTGTTGACCGAGCTGGGTCGAACCTTGACGCACTTCCGACGGGAAGTCGTGGAGTGTCCGTCTCTATCCCAGATGAGCAGCATGTCTCCGAAATTCACTGTTCCGAAACTCCGCCACCTGAGAGCTGGTGAGTCTACGGCATGGGTAGTCTCTCGGAAGGGCCGTGCAGGGTGAGTACCACAGCGCGTACGCTTTCTGACTTCGCCACCATCTGGGAATCAGCACAGAATCTTGAGCAGTTTGCGTGGATGCTGCGGAACGTTTCTATCCCAAGGCCACTAGCACTATATATGTGCCCGCTGTTTCAGTCCGGCTACGTCGTCTCTATGCCCGAAGTCGCCGACGTAGTCCGGAAGGCCGCCGCGGTTCAAGTGAAGGAAGGACGCATGCTGGCGAAACTCGAGCTAACCAGCCATTCGCTTCCGCCGGAACGTAAGACTGGAGTAGTTGTTGTATGGCCCCAGCCCAGCGGCAGCGTCCTGCTGATCGGATTGTGTCCCACGCAAGTCTGGTATCGACAAGTGATGTCGCGTCTGGCCGAACGATCATCACCCGTTGCCAAACCGAGCTTGACGCAGCAAGCCATGTGGGATCTCCTCTCGCAACTTGACGCGAGGCTATCGGGCATGCGACTCAGGGTGAGGGCGACCTCATCCAGGCGGTGGATCCGTACGAGTTCGCGAAGGCGTGGCATTGCCGCGCGGGTCGACTGGGAGGACTTGAGCGTAGAGGAAGCGTTCCATGAGGCCGCGTCTGAGCGGAAATGGTACAACAGCATAGAGGTCGAGTTGCTGCGAAAGGTCTCCGTCGGGCCCGATGTGCCGACCGGCATCACCTCTCGCGTACATCGGCTGGGCTTTGTTCAGGCGTACACCGCATTTCCCGAGCTTTTCTCCCAACTCGCACCACTCATGACCAGCATAGCGCGTGAGAGGTACATGAGTCTGACGGGTCGCTCAAGAATGACCACTCCAGAGCACGCGCCAAGGCCCCTGCTCATTAAGTTCGATGAACCGTACTTCCGTGACAAGAAGAACAACGCACGGCTGATTGCCGCCGCCAGCGGCACTCACGGCTTCGGGCACGCCGTCATTCACGCGAATCCGCATGTCCATATGCTCCTGACTGACTACACGGACGGCTCTTCGTACGAGCTGTTTGTGCTTGAGGAATCCAGTGTGCTCGTGGTCCCCCAGATCGAGGCTAGTCCGAGCTCGCTTGACCGACTGCTAGCGGGGATTGCCGTTCGCTTCGCCGAGGGCGCTGTCGCCGACGCCGGCAACATAGATGGCAAAGCCTAGAGTCAAAGCGCTACTTGAGGGCGTCGATAACTACGTCAACACCGTTGCGACCCTGGTTGCTTTCATTCACGAGTCCACGTGGGACACGAAGCGAGGGGATAAGCTAGCCGATGCTCGGTATGCCATCGGAAGAAGAATGACGACGTCGGCCGCCAACAGGATTAGCCCAGCATCAACAGTCACGCCAGACGCAGTTGTACAGCGGTCGCCGGCTTATGGTCTTGTATGCGAGGTCAAGACCAACATCGCTGTCCCGGCCGATGGGGTGATTCCCAAGCATCGGCGCGAGGACATCCGTAAGCAAGTCCTGACGTATGATGACCCACTTGTCGGCTGGTTCACTCGGATGGGCGGCGTCAGCCGACAGGACGTTGTGCTCATCTGCGACATCAACCGGGCTCAGGTCCTGAAGGACCTTCTGGATCAACTTGCGCAGACTGACGGGCTGCGGTCCGAGGTCGTCATCGTTGCCACAGTCCGGCGATCCCAAGTGTCCGAGAGCGTGTTCATGATGGAGTTCAGAGGCTCCGTGGCAGATCACGAATGGGACGCGAAGCTTCGTAGAGGAATCACGGTCGGATCTGACTACACGCTGGCCTCCAAGCTGGGCCAGCTGCGCTTCTGTGATGCGCCACCCGACTCACCCTTGCATACGATGCTCATACTGTGGGACCATGTCTTCATGCTCCTGCTCAGGGACCGGATGAGGGGTGGTCCCGCTGGGGGACTTGGCATCGACATACCTGTTAACGTGGCTGAGCTAACCAAACTGGTGCAAAGCTTCTACGGCTGCGAGGCCAAAGACGAGCGAGACACGGCCATGCCGGACGAAGCTTGGATTCGCGACGCGCTGGAGATGTTCGTCAACATCGGGAAGGCAGAAAAGACCGGCAGCGACACCTACAGCATACACTACTGTGCTATCAGGCGTGAGCTAGCGGCGTACTTCGCCACTAGAATCGCGGATTGGGAACGGAAAGATCGTGCCCGAGTGGGCCATGGACATCCGAAACAGACCGGCATGTTCGACCAGCCCCCGGACCACAAGGAACGGCGACCGCTGTGATAACCGGTGGCGCCGACCTGAATCGATCATTCGTAAGCGCATCTCGGCCCGCCCATTTGACACGCCCGCCCGCGAGTTCCGGAATCCACCAATGATGGAGACTGAGTTTTTCCCGGCATTGACGGAGGCTCGAGACACGGGAAATGTTCCTCTTTTCCCGAGGAATGAATAGACAAGCCCCATTAGCGCTCGACCGGATACTCGCGTTGGGCGGGAAGGCATCCCGATATACCGAAGCTGAGCTTGCCCGGGTTGTCGGCGTGACGCGTGAACGCATCCGTCAACTGAAGGTCCATCTGCCCCACAAGCCAGTCAACACGAGGCAGGGCCGTGTAACCGGCTACGGCCTCAGGGCGGAGCGTGCGTTCTGCTCAGCGATGCGCTCGGGCATCGACAGGCTCGTCGCACTGATTGACGCGCGTGGTGATGACGAGTGCTGGTCTTGGTTGGGCCACAAGTCCGACGGCTACGGGGTTCTCGGCCCTGGCAGCCGATATGTCCACCGGCTGATATACGAACGTGAGCATGGGCCGATCCCCAGGGGAATGATGGTCGTCCACAAGCTCGCCGGTCGTCCGTGCTGCAACCCGCGGCACTTGGTACTGATGACGGGACGCGAGAGAACGTGGCGAGCCCTCCGA
>CAZQZR010000196.1:0-5180 GCA_964597845.1 uncultured bacterium
GAGTGGGCCGGGCGGTTCATGCCGGTGCTGGCCGAGATTCGGAAGCGGTTCGAGAAGCAGCAGCCGCTCAAGGGCGTGCGGATGAGCTGCTGCCTGCACGTGACTTCCGAGACCGCGAACCTGGTGCGGACGCTGGCGGCCGGGGGCGCGAGCGTACGGCTTTGCGCGTCCAACCCGCTCTCGACCCAGGACGAAGTCGCGGCCTCGCTGGTCAAGGACTATCGTATCCCGACGTTCGCCATCAAGGGCGAGAACCGGGACCAGTACTTCCGGCACATCGAGCAGGCGCTTTCCCACGGGCCGATGATTACGACGGACGACGGCGCTGACCTGATTTCGACTCTGCATAAGGAGAAGGGCAAGCGGCTTGCCGCGGTGCTCGGCGGCACCGAGGAGACGACGACCGGCGTCATCCGTCTGCGCAGCATGGAGAAGGACGGGGTGCTTGCTTTCCCCGTAATTGCGGTCAACGACTCCGAGACCAAGTTCATGTTCGACAACCGGTACGGGACCGGCCAGTCCTCCCTCGACGGCATCCTGCGTGCCACCAACATCCTTTTTGCCGGCGCGACCTTTGTCGTCTGCGGTTACGGCTGGTGTGGCCGGGGCGTCGCGTCTCGCGCCAAGGGAATGGGCTCGGACGTAATCGTCACTGAGGTGAACCCGGTGCGCGCGCTGGAGGCGCGGATGGACGGGTTCCGGGTGATGCGACTCGCCGACGCCTGCAAGGTCGGCGACGTGTTCATCACCGTCACGGGCGACATCAACGTGATTGACAAGCAACACATGCTGGCGATGAAGGACGGCGCAATCGTCTGCAACTCCGGTCACTTCGACGCGGAAATCAACAAGGCCGCGCTGGACAAGATAACGAAGTCCAGCCGCGAGCTGCGGAAGTTCTGCGTCGAACACGTGCTCATCAACGGCAAGCGGCTCATCCTGCTCGCCGAAGGCAGGCTCGTGAACCTGTCCGCGGCCGAAGGGCACCCGGCAATGGTCATGGACATGTCCTTTGCCAACCAGGCGCTGGCTGCCGAGTACATCCTGAAGAGCAAAGGCAAGCTCGAAAACCGCGTCTACAAGCTGCCCGAGCATCTCGACAAGAATATCGCCGAAGTCAAGTTGCAGACGCTTGGCATCAAGATAGACAAACTGACGCCGGAGCAGGCTGCGTACATTTCCAGTTGGCAGCAGGGAACGTGAGGAGAAGTGGAAGGTTCAAAGGGGAAATGAAAAAGTCCGAAGGGGAAATGACGAAGTCCTGAGTTACTGGGACGAATGATCGGACGGGGCCTTCGGGCCCCGTTCCGCTTGTCGGGTCCAATTCGGGTCCAGGGTCAGGGTTTTGAAGTCTGTCGCCTGGTCTAGAAGACCACGACCACGTCCGAACTGACGACCTTGAGTGCTACCTGCCGGATGCCGCTCGCGCGCTTGGCATGGCAGCGGATGCGGTAGTTGTACCGGGACGTGGGCTCGAAAGCAACGATGTCGCGGGGCGAGCGCTCGGCCCGGCGGTTGCTGCTCTTCCAGATGAAGACGATAACCTCCAGGGTTGACATTGGGTCGGCGCGGAACGACTCGCGGTCGGGGTCGGACAGGCCCTTGAACACGCCGCCGGCAATCTCCACGTGTGAATGGAAGCTGCCCGCGAACCGCATGCGCATCTTACGGGCCAATTCCCGGCGGCGCCGGGCGAGGCGAAGGATGGTGGCCCAGTCTTTGAAGGTGACGCCGGTGCGGGTTCTGTTCCCGCCGCGGTAGAAGCAGGACCGCCGGACCGTGAACCGGCGGCCGCGATCAAGACTGCCGAACAGGAAACCGTATGTCTCTTTCTTGAAAGAGGCCTCGTAGCCCTTGCGGGCGAGACGGCACAGTTCGCGCACCGCAGTTTCCTCAAACAGAATCGGGCCACGGAAGCCGAAGACATGGCGACGGGCGATGCGCTTCGACCCCGCGTCCTGCCGTTCCGGGCTTGTGCGTCTCTTACTCACCGCACGATTCTAGCGACTCAGGCCGGGGCCGCAAGCGACGCGGGCATGCGAGGTCAGGGCGGAGCCGTTCGAAACGCGGGCGGCCTGAAACGAGTCAGGCCGCCCGAAACCGGACCGAAGGAATCAGTCGGTCATGATGAGTTTGGCGATGCGGGTGAAGCCGGGTGTCTGGAAGCGACAGAAGTAGGTCCCGGGCTGGACCCGCTGGCCGCGGTCGTCGGTTCCGTTCCAGAGAGCGCTGTGGTATCCGGCCGGCAATTCCGCTGCGGTCAGGGTGCGGATCAGCACGCCCCCGGCGTTGTAGATTCTGAGCGAGACTTGTGATCTTGTCGGCAGCGCATAGCGAACAAGCATGCGGCCGGTGAAGGGGTTGGGATGGGGCGAGCCAAGGGCGTACTCGCGCGGGATGCCGGACAGGTTCTCGGGGCTTTCGATGCCCGGCGTCGGGAGGACGATAACCTGCTTCTGCCGGAAGTCGTTGAGCGGGAAAGTGTCGGCGGCAAGCATCGTCGTGCATCGGGCCGTGTGGGTACCGACCTGATTCGCCGTCCAAGGGGAGAACTCGGCTGTGTCGGACACGCCGGCCGGCAGCGTCATTGCCGTCTCGCTGGTGAAGAACGTGCCGATGGTGAACCGGATCCGGAAGTTCTCCTGGACGCCGCCGAAGTTCCGGATGACGGCACGCGGGACCACGACCGCGCCGGTGTCAAGAGTGTCGGGCGGTGCCAGTATCGCTGACACGCCGACGTCATGGAGCGGGTGGCGCACGACGAGTTGCGCCCTGACCGTGTCGTTGGCCCGGTTGTCATCGTCGGCGAGCGCGGTGAATGCCCTTAGTTGGTAGGTGTCGACCGGATAGGCCTGCCAGAGATCGAAGGAAACGTCCATGCTCTCCTGCGCGCCCAGCGTGATGGTGGCCGAGTCATCGTACACCACGACCAGCGGCCCGGCAGTCGGGCCGTCTAGAGGTCGAGAGATTGTTGGCGAGGTCCGGCTGCCCAGCGCACCATTCTTCACTATGCCTCCCGGCCATTCGGCTGGCATCGGGACCGGCGCATCGATTTCGAACCAGACCGGGAAGGTGTGCGGCGAGACGCCATAGTTCTTGTACCGCGCGACCGGCATAACGAACATGCCCGAGTCTACGAGCCCGGTCGGCGATAGAATCAGCCGGCAGCCGACGTCGGCCGTCCGTACCTGGACCGTGTCGATGAGGAAATCGTTGGCCGGATTGAGGTCGCCGTCGGTTTCGAGGCTGCAGCGCACCGGCACGAGCCCGGTCGGATGGGCCGGCCACGGCTTGAATGCGACCACGACGGAGTCGCCCGGTTCCGGGGCGTCGGTGACCTGAACCGTGTCGCCGTAGGCCAGGCCGATGTACATGAAGGCGTTGGTTCTCGACGTGACGTCGCCGTAGTTTCTGACCACGGCCCGAGGGATGACGGTGTCGTAGTGGTCGTATTGGCCCTGCGGGGCGAGAATCGAGGTTACGGCCATGTCGGGATGGCCGTAACGGAGCCGCGCGGTGTAGAGGCTGGTCCAAGCACCTAGCGTGTCGGGGTGCGTGGCCTCACCGGAGACGAAGACGTGGTCCGAGTCGGACGCGCAGATGGTTGAGCCGTAGTCGGTCGAGTGGTCCGGCCCGTCGTACCGGTAGGTCCAGAGCGTGTCTTTGCTGGTGGAGTTGGCCGCGCTGTACCCGAGGGCGATAATGTTTGCGTCGCACTGGCCGGTCACGTAGACCCGGCCCTTGCGGTAGAAAACGGAGTACCCGCAGTCGACGTCCGTGCCGCCGTAGGTGGCGCCGGCCGTGCCCCATCGCGACGTGAGCGCGGCGTTGAACTTCATGGTGGATATTTGGTCGTCCAGTGGATCAGGGTAGGCAAGGCTGCCGGTGACATAGACGTTCTGCGAGGCCGAGTCGTCGAGCGCGACCGAGAACGCGTAGTCGTCGTCGTGCTCGGCCCCGACGTCAATGCTGCGCCAGTCGAGCCGGGAACCAGCCGAGCTGTAGTGGACAACGGCGAAGTTGTAGCCCTGGTCGCTGGAGCCGGTTTCATGGTAGTCAAACCCGACCGCATAGATGTCGCCGTTATGCGCCACCGCTACGTCGAATGCGACGTCGTCGCCATCATTGGTGGTGGCGGGATTGTGGTAGGTCCTGGTCCACATCGTGTCGCCGGCGGCGTCGAATTTCATGGTCCACCATTCGAACTCCCGGGCGTCGCTCGATCCATGGCCCGTGGTCACGACCCCGCCGTCCGGGGACGCGGCAATCGAGGCGGCGACGTTATTCCATCCACCGTATTCGTCGAAGTAACCAGGATGCAGGTCACGGCCCGGGTTCCTGCGGGTGAACGCATTGGTGTCGAGTACGTAGCTGCGCTTCCAGAGCGTGTCGCCGTCGACCGGGTCAATGCGCGCGACCATGTATTCGTCAAGGGAGCCGTCGTCGTCCGCGCCGCAGATGTAGACATCGCCGGTGTTGCCGATGGCGATGCCATAGGCGGCATCTTCCCCATCCCACATTGAGGTCCGGTGCCAGATCTCGACGCCATTCGAGTCGTACTTGGCCCAGGCCGCGTCGTCGGTCTCCGGTACGTTGTCGACCGTGCCCGCGATGTAGACATTGCCGACTGAGTCGACGGCGACCGACTGGGCCATGTCATCGGGGCTGAAGTCGCTGCCGCTGAACCCGTTGACCCAGGCCAGGGTTCCATCCGGCCGGTATTTGGCGACGAGCAAGTCAGTTCCGCCGGGGTTTGTGGGAAGCTCGCCTGAGCCGACGACGTAGAGGTTACCGGTCAGCGTGTCGAGATAGCTGTCCGCGGCCTCATTGAGCTGGGACTGGGTGACGCCGGAATAGTGCCGAATCCAGGCTGGGTTGACGGCGCCGGCAAAGGCAGCGCTGACCAATAATGTGAGGATTGCCAAGAACCTGCAAGTACGCATCGAACCTCCTGACTGTGCGGAAATGAGCCTGACCAATTTCCCGCGGTCCGCTGACGGTGGTCTGCAACCGCGCCCGCAGGCACGCGCGAGGCGGACGCGCGCCGGGATCACAATCCCCGGCCGGTCCAGCCTCAATAAACAATACCATCCGTGCGTAATGGTGTCAAGGAATCGGGCCACCGGCCAGAGAAATCGAAAGCTGTAAACAGATTGTTTGGGATGAGAGAGTTCTGATGA
>CAZQZR010000197.1:0-5155 GCA_964597845.1 uncultured bacterium
GCGTCAGCACCCGCGACGACGACGCGACGGCCGAGGCGATGTCGGCCATGTTGCGCACCGAGAAGTCGTCGTCCGCGCTCGACCGGATGTTGTGGCGGGCACGCAGGAGTTGGGTTACTTCTTCCTGCGCCGCAGCGCTGCGCTTCTGGGAGACCGCCGAAACCATTATCCGGTTGATGCTAGTGCGGCCGGTCAGCCGGCGCATGGCGGTGACCACCGGTATCAGGATGATGTCGTCCTGGTCGCTGCCCTTGACCGTGAGCACGCCCGTGACCGTGAACGGCACGTTGCCGATACGCAGGATTGCGCCGACCGGCTCCTCTTCCGGAAACAGGTTGTCGACAACGGTCTGACCGAGCACGCAGACCTTGGTGCCGGCGTCGACGTCGTCGTCGGTGAACATGTTGCCGTCGGCGATATCCCAGCTCCTCACTTGCAGGTACTCGGTCGAAGTCCCGGTCACGCTGGTGAACCAATTCTGGTTGCCGTACACGACCTGGGCGTTGCGGCTGACAATCGGCGCGACCGCGGCCACGTCCGGGCAGGCGGCCGCAATCGCCCTGGCGTCTTCGAGCGTCAGGGACGTCACCGAGCCCGCGCCGCCCCTGACCCCGCCGGCAGATGATGAGCCGGGAAAGACCTGTAGCACGTTCGACCCAAGCGAGGCGATGCGCTGTGTCACCTGCGCCGTCGCGCCCTGCCCGACCGAAACCATCGCGACCACCGCGCCGACCCCGATGATGATACCGAGCATCGTCAGCAGCGAGCGGAGCTTGTGCACGCGGAGGGCACGCACGGCAATCCGGACGGTCATGCCGAAATCGATCATGCTGCCTTCATCCCGGCCAGGTCGGTTTCGGCCACGCTCGGCGACGCCACCGGTTCGTCCATCACTATCCGGCCGTCGCGGAATGTTACGGTGCGCATCGCGTAGTGGGCGATGTCCGGTTCGTGGGTGACGAGCACCACTGAGATGCCGTCGCGGTTGAGCTGCTGCAAGATGGCCATGATTTCAACGCTGGTCCGGGTGTCGAGGTTGCCGGTCGGCTCGTCGGCCAGGATGAGCGGCGGCCGGTTCACGAGCGACCGGGCAATCGCCACCCGCTGCTGCTCGCCGCCCGACAACTGGGTTATCTGGTTATTGATTTTCCCGGCCAGTCCGACACGCGCCAGGGCGTCCTGCGCCCGTTCTTTCCTCTCCTTGGCGTCGGCGCCGGCGTAGACGAGCGGCAGTTCCACGTTCTCCAGCACCGGGGTACGCGCCAGCAGGCTGAAGTTCTGGAACACGAAGCCTATCTTCTTGTTGCGGATTTCGGCCCGCTCGTTCCGGTCGAGGTGCGTGATGTCGGTCCCGTCGAGAAGTATCGTACCCGAGTCCGGATGGTCCAAGCACCCGAGCAGGTTCATGAATGTAGACTTGCCCGAACCGGAAGGTCCCATGATAGCCACGAACTGACCGCTCGGGATGCTGATGGAGACGTCGCGCAAAGCCTTGACCTCGGTCTCCCCGACCTTGTAGGTCTTGCTGACCGAGTTCACAAGGATGACGTCGCCGGGCATGCTGGAACCCTAGTGGCCGCCCCGCGGCGGACCGCCGAACCCACCAATCATCGGCACGCGGTTCTGCTGGCTGTTCGCGGTTGCCGGAGACTTCCCCTGCCCCAGGCCGGTAATAACCAACTCGCCTTCTTCCAGGCCCCGGACGACCTCGGTATTGGCGCCGTCGGCCATGCCAATCTCGACTTCGCGTGGGACCGGCTTGCCGTTCTGAAGAACATAGACCGTCTTGGTGACCGCAGGTGTTACGGCCGCCGCACGCGCAGCAGTATCCGGCCGGGCGCCCGGCCGGGATGAATCGCCCGCCGCCGTTGCGCCGGGGCGGAATCCGCGGCGCTGCCCGGCACCCGTCGCGTTCCGCCGGTTCACGCCTGACTGGCCTGAAGTCTGCGACCGCGCGGCCGAGGAGAACCCCAGCGTCGACGCGAGCTTCGTAGCCAGTGCGGCATTCGGCACCGTCAGCACGTTGTCGACTGCCCAGACGATAATCTTCACGTTCGCAGTCATTCCCGGCTTCAGAAGCATGCCCGGGTTCGCCACTCGCACGATACCGATGTAGGTGGTGACGTTTGAGCTCACCACCGGCTGGTTGCGCACCTGCACCAGTTTGCCCGCGAAGGCGCTCTCCGGGTACGCGTCGACGTTGAACGTCGCCGTGAGCCCAGTGTCGAGCTTGCCCACGTCGGCCTCGTCAATCGACACCTCGACCTGCATCTCCGACAAATCGGCAATCGTAAACAGGTTCGGCGACTGCAGGCTTGCGGCCACTGTCTGCCCGGCGTCGACCTCCCGCGCGACGACGATGCCGGACATCGGCGCGGTTATTGTCGTGTAGGCAAGGTTGGTCTGGGCCTGGTCGTAGCTTGCATGAACCTGGTCGCGCTTGGCCTTGGCCAGCTCGAGGTCGGTCTTTGCCTGCAGGTAGTCGCTGTACGCCATCAGGCCGGAGGCATAGAGTGTTTCGGCGCGCGCGCTGGTCAACTGCGCCTGGGTCAGCGACGCCTGGGCCGAAGCGAGGTTAGCCTTCGCCTGCTCAAGCGCCGATTGGTAGTTGCGGGGGTCAATCCTGGCGAGGACCTGGCCGGCGGTGACATGGTCGTTGAAGTCAACTAGGACCTTCTCGAGGGTACCAGACACCTGGCTGCCCACGGTGACCTGATTCACGGGGTTCACCGTCCCGGTTGCGGAAACCGAAACGCTGACGTCGCCCCGTGCGACGACCGACGTCTTGTACCTGGCCTTCTTCGGCCTCGTCAGCAGGAAAACGCCGACCGCAGCCGCGACCAGCACCACAACTAGGATCACTACCAGTTTCCGGCGGGAACTCTGTTTGCTCATTGATTCACGTCCTTGCTGTTCTGTTAGACGCATATTAGACACGCGAGAGGCGCAAAACCTTTGCGGGACATGACCCAATTCCGCCGTGGAATTGGGATCGTGTCCCAAGTACGCCGTCAGTTGGTCAGGAAGTACGAAACGATGTTAATGCCCATGCGGAAGGCCTGTTCGCGCACCTCCGGTGGGTCGTTGTGGGCCGCGGTCCAGCCATCTGAAATGTTGGTGTTGAAAGTGTAGAACGCGACCATCCGGCCGCCGACAAAAATACCGTACCCGTGCGGCGGCCCTTCGGCATGTTCGTGAATCTTGGGCAGGCCGTTCGGAAACTGGTACACTTGGTGGTAGATGGGGTGGTCGAAGCCGAGCTCAACAAGCTGGCTGTTAGGAAACACCCGCGCCATCTCACGTCGGAATGCCGGATCCATACCGTAGTCGTCGTCGGCGTAAAGGAAACCGCCGGTCTCAAGGAACTGGCGCAGCCGCTTCACCTCGTCGTCCGAGAAGCTGATGTTGCCGTGCCCGGTCATGAACAGAAACGGATACTGGTACAGCTTCTCATCAAGCAGGCCGACCTGTGCCTCATCGGTGGACACGCGGATGTTGGTGCGTGAGTTCAACTCCTTGGCCAGGTTGGGAACCGCGTCCGGATCATTGTACCAGTCTCCCCCACCCTCGTACTTCAGGCGCGCAATCTGCAGTTGAGCACCGGCAATCCCGAACAGAAGGGACAAAGCGACGAGGACCTTACCACAAAAACACAAAGACACAAAGAGGGTTCCGGGAACCGGCATTCTGACTTCTGCCTTCTTCATTCTGACCTCTGCCTTCGGTCGTCAACCCTTCAGCCGCTTCTCCCTGAGGTCCTTGATCGCTTGCAGGCAGGCATACGGCACCGCAACCGAGCCCAGGAAGACCCTGCCTTGTTTCCGGCCGCCGTGGCAGTCCGAGCCGCCGGTCATCAAGAGCCCGTTCTTGGTCGCGACCTCGCGGTAGTGGTCAACGTTCCGCTTGCCGTGGTCCGGGTGCCAGACCTCGATGCCGTCGGCCCCGGCCGCAATCGCCGAGTACAGCGCGCCGTCGTCATGGTAGGTCCCGGGATGCGCCACAACCGCGACCCCGCTGTACCGGTGGATGAAGGTCATCGCGTCCGCGGGCGTCAGTTGCATCTTGGGGAAATACGCCGGACCCTCGTACGCGATGTAGCGTTGGAATGCCTCATCAACGGTCCGGACCGCGCCGGCCTCGACCAGCGCCTGCGCCACGTGCGGACGACCGGTTGCCGCGCCCTGCGCCAGCTCGCGCACCCGGTCCAACTCTATCTTCACGCCCAACTCGTTCAGCTTCTTCACCATCTTTTCGGCCCGCTCGGCCCGCTTCTGTCTCACCATCTCAAAGAAATCCCGAAGCGCCGGGTGCTGGTAGTCGATATAATACGCAAGAATGTGAACGTCAATGCCGCCGGTGTTACAGCTCATCTCGACGCCGGGCACGACTTCAATCTGGTGGCTCCGGCCGGCGGCAAGCGCGCGGTCGATGCCACCGACCGCGTCGTGGTCGGTAATCGCGACCGCGGCCAGTTTGAGCCGGTCCGCCTCGGCGACCAGCTCTTCGGGAGTGAACAGCCCGTCGGAAAAGACCGTATGGGCGTGAAGATCAACGAGACCAAGGCTCTTCTCGCCCACCTTCTCGCAATACGTCATCAGCGCCGTCTCAACTCAGATGGAAGACCGACGCTGGCCAATTACCAAGCCTCAATTACTAATGACCAGTCAAACCCCAATGCCGAACGACAGAGTGTCGAACTCGTTGGCATTGGTGCTTCGTCATTTCCTCATTCGTTAGGAATTAGCAATTAGGAATTAGTCATCCCCTCAGTCGCCCATCCTCTTGGCGACCGTGTCGAGGTACGCCTTGACCATCGCATCCATCTCCGACGCCATCTCGTCCATCGTTTCGCGCTTTTCCGCGACCCATTCCTCGTCCTTGATACCGCCCAGGTTGGTGAGCACGTTCAGCCGGGCCCCGCGGAAGCACGAATCGAGGTTCATCGTACCGACGCCGGCATCGGTAACCGAATTCTTGTTGCCGTACTCGACAATCGGCCGGCAAAGCTCCAGCACGTCCAGCGCGAGCTTCATCGTCCGGAGAGGTGTCTCCGCCGCGACCTTCAGCGCCTCGCTGATTGCCTGGTTCCGTTCCTGCTTATCCGCCTCGGTCATCTTCGGCCGCTTGTATGCCGCCATCACCTTCTTGAACGACT
>CAZQZR010000198.1:0-5145 GCA_964597845.1 uncultured bacterium
GAATGGAGGCAGCTAAATGATTAGTGCACGTGTTGAGTGTCGGAACTACCGTAACTCGGCAACTTACAGCTGCGCTGTATGGCTACGCCTGTGCGCAGTCGGCGGCGACGGGCCGCGTCCTGTGCCCCGCAGGTTTTTCTTGACACGCGAATCCGGAGACCCAAGATGATTCAGTGCTTCTCCGCTCGCAGGTGCTGCCCGTTCGGACGTTCCAATAAAACTAACCAGGCATAGGGGAGAAGCGTGCGAGTTTTCGCCGTTTGGCTTCCGAACAACCGTAGTACTCATTACCACAACCGGGCCATGAGCCTTTCAGCAGTGCTACTAGCCGTGTGCTGCTGGCTGACGGCGGCCAGCGGGCAGTGGCTGGAGACCAAAATCGTCTTGCCTGACTCGCTTGGCGGGGCGACCCACCCCACGTGTCTCACAACCGATACTTCGGAACGTTACGTCTATATCGGGGACGAAGGCTACTGTGGCCAAGGCGGGGGCGTCTATGTAGTGGATGCCGAAGCTCGGACCCGAGTGGCCAAGGTCCCTTCCTGCTTCATTTCTGCGGTCTGCACCAACACCCGCCAGAACAAGGTCTATGCTGCGGACTACGCCGGGAACCAGGTCTTCGTGATATCGTGCGCAACCAATCAGGTGGTTGCGACCGTCCCTACCGGCGCCAAGCCGACTGCGCTGTGCTACAACAGCACCGACGACAAGGTATACTCCGCCAACTACGACAGTGATGACCTGTCGGTCATCGATTGCTCTTCGGACAGCATCATCAAGACGATACGCGTCGACACGGAACCGGTCTCTTTGTGCTATAACCCGACAAGCAACCGGGTCTTCTGCGTAAACGAGTTACACTGGGAAGAAGGAAATGCACTCACGGTGATTAATGGAGCGAGCGACTCGGTGGTCGCGGTCCACGCCGACACGTGGTCCGGCCCCATGGTGGTGAACGCCGTTGCCAACAGGGTTTATGCGTCCAACCGGAGCGGACACCATGCGCTGGATGGCACGACTGGAATCGTGCTAGACACGATGATTGCCAGTGGAGGAGGCGTGATGTGCCTCAATTCGCGCACTCAGAAGCTATACATGCTCGGGAGAGATTTGTGCGTCTTCGACTGCACGGCCGACACGCTTGTCAACTGGCTCAGGCTCAGGGGGGAGTTGTACCCCTACTCCATAGCCTGCGACACCGCTACCGGCAAGGTCTACGCCTCGTGCGAGTGGAGGAACCGCGACGATGTGCTAGTGGTGATAGACGGTGTCACCGACACCATAGCCGCGAAGATACCGGGTCCCCACCGGGGCGCACTGCTGGTGAAATCAAAGCGGGGCCTCGTGTATTGCTCCGACCTCTGCGGGCCCGAGTTGGCGGTCTTTGACACCGGCAACGACAGCCTGCTTCGCACCATCATGATCGGTGGGTCATCCAACCTGATGTGCTACGACTCGACCGACGACTTGGTGTACTATGTTAGCTACTCTCTTCTTGGCGAGGCCGGCGCCATTGACGCCGCGACAAACCAACCTGTTGCGCATACGCAGGTCGGGCCGTACCCGAAGTCCGTTGTTTGGCACGCCCCGACCAACAGGGTGTACTGCGGCAGCAGCAGCGATATCACTATCATTGACGCCACGGCTGATACGGTGACGAAGGTTCTGGCGGTGGCTGGCGATGCGCTGTGCAGCGCTCCGCGCGTGAACAAGGTCTACGCCTTCCACGGTCGGAACGACGAGTTAGCCGTCATTGACTGCAGGAATGACTCGGTGGTGAAGACAATCGAGCCGATGGATGTGTCGGACATGTGCTACGTGTCCACAGCCTCATACGACAAGTTGTACTGCAATGGGATGGACGCGATCTGGATCATCGACTGTCGCCTCGATAGCATGATCCGCTATTCCCCCCGAGAGACTCACGCTTTCGCCAGCGACCGCGATGGCAAGAGAGTCTACTGCTCTGGCAACGATTCGCTGTTCGTGTTCGATGCTAAGGGCGATACACCGTTGGTAGCGATACCCTGGATGGACGGAAACGCCACGGTTTTGCTGTACGTTCCCGAAACAGAGAAAGTGTACTGCGCGTGCGTGGGCACCCACGGCAGCGTGCAGGTTCTCGATGCCGTTTCCTGCGAGTTCATCGCGTGGATTCCCTTCAGCATGCCTCGGGCACTCGGCTACGACAGCGTCAGTGGCCTGGTCTGCTGCGGTCAGGAAAGCGACAGCGCAGTCACGTTCATTGACAGCCGTACTGATAGCATAGTCGGTTCGCTTGCGTGTAGTTATGCCGGCACGGTCATCCCGGTGCCGGTGCACCACCGCGTGTACGTGAACGGCAATTACAGCTCCATTCCTGTCATTCGGACCGACCCGCCCGGGGTGGAGGAAGCGATTCTGCCCTCCGTGCAGAATAAGTCAGCGGGACCTACGATAGTGTCGAGAAGTTCACCCTTGGTTATTCAGCAGCCATCGGTCCTGCTGGACGCGGTCGGCCGCAAGGTGCTCGATCTGAAACCGGGGCTGCACGGCCTGGCTGGCTGCCGGCCAGGCGTCTACTTCCTCCGAGCCTGCACGGACGGGACCATCGCGAAGATTCTCTTGGTGGATTGATGCAAGTCTCGCAGGGTCTATCTGGGAGGTGTCACGTGGGCTGACTTTGGTCCCACAGCAGTACTAGTCACTGAAAAGGGCAGCGCCTGCCATCCGCCAAGATAAACAGGTAGAACCTGCGTTCTGTCGCTGCCCAAGTGATTGTAGTCAGTTTGAGAACTGAGTCAAATGACTCAAGGAGTTGAAGAATGCGAAATCTCCGATTGGCGATTCCCGTGTTCCTGCTGGCGCTTTTTTCAGTGCCAGCGATGGGAATCGCGAGCTGCATCGGCTATTGGTACTGGCAGTGGGGACCAGAGGAAGAACTGCCCCGCCAGCTTAACCTTAACCACGAGTACTTGACGACCAATAACGGAGCCCACGCCGTGTCAATGACCAAGTACGGTTCCCCAGTCAAAGTGTGGGTGAACATCGTCTCCGACGATGACGCGGATGACTGGAGGGCATTTGCCCACCAATACGACGACTTCCTTACCTTTAGTGATACTACCACCATCAGATATCATGATGGAGACGATTACTTCAACGTATGCGTGGCAGCCGCCGGCGACAGAAAGGTGGTTACGTTCTGCGACGATGACGAAAACAACTACGTCTGGGTGGCCGCTGACAACCTGACGACCGTAGACCGACCTTGGCCGAACTTCGAGCGACTGTCCCGCTATAACTACTGGGACGGCGACCAGGCCTCAGCAGTTGTCATGGAAGACGGCGATTACGCGTGCGCGGTTCTCCCCGCTGGCCGCTTATCCGGTGAAGTGGAATACGAGGGGCTGATGGCGACCTGGACCACGGATGGCGGCGACAACTGGCCCGAACAGAACTTTGTGTTCATCGTCGACCCTGAAGAGATGGGTCCTGACGGTCCGAACCAGCTCAACCCATCAATCTGCAAGGGCTCGAACGGGGACCTGCACTTGGCATACGTGTCGGCACCGAGGACGGAAGGTCCCGAAGACACGATCATCTACCGCAAAGGCGGCAGCCACGGGGCGTCTTGGGTGAACGATCCTGTTGTACTCGACCACTACGACGGCGCCGCTAGTCCCTGCATCGCGTGCTCGCGTGATGGCGAACTCGTCGTTGTCTGCTGGACCAGGGCATGGGATAACGAGTCACGCATATACTACACGTGGTCGACTGACGGTGGCAGCAGTTGGACGGACCCCGTCGAACTCCCGTTGGATTACAGCGGTCCTACCAAGTACTCGCACCCGAACACCAGCATCGAGCTGACTTCCGGCAAGCAGTCGCTAATCATGCTGTGCGCAGTCGACAAAGCGGGAACACCGCCGCAGTCCGCAGTCACGGCGGCCTTTGGGAAGTACTACCCCGCGCACGACCCGCCAAAGTGGTTTTGGAACCGCTACCCGTGGCTGTCGCCCGCTACGCCAACTGACAACCACTTCGACCCCTCGGTCGCCACCATGGACCCCTGGGGCGACGATACAGTACCGCAGGGCATCGGGGTGTGGTCAAGGCGCTACACCACTGATCCTGCGTTGCGCCACCTCTTCTCATCCAAGGGCAAGTGGGCGTTTTGGTCATCTTCTTGGGGTATAGCATGGGGAGCCAACCCAGGACGCAATGTGACTGTCGATGCGGCCGGCAATGTCCAGTTCGCATCGCTGATGAAACCTTACGTGATCGGGGGCTCGGTTGACGGGGCGGCGCTGACACCGGTCATGCAGGATGTCGGAAGCCAGCCGGCGTTGGCGGTAGACGGCGCAGGGGCTCGCTGGATAGCTTATCTGCGAAGTGACACGTTATTCTGTAAGTTGGCCAACGAGGTCATCAAACCCGTATTCTGCGGTTCCATCTCGGCCGTGCCGGGGCAGCCATCAATCGTCTGCTACTCGGAGCAGGCCACCTCGGGCTATGTCGGCAGTGTCGTGTTCCCGGTCTATGACACCGCGGGCGGGTCCAGTATGATCATGTATGGCCGCGTGGACACATCGGCAGTCGTGCTCGACACCATCGAGAGCGTGGCCAACCTGCGGGACAGCTTGCCTTCCATAAGTCTCTATAAAACCGATACTTTGCTGGCAACCTTCCAACACGGTGATTCGGTTCTTTCCGTGATGCTGGCTGATTACGGACCCGGCACGACCGGCCGGCCCGGTGCGTGGTCCAGCCCGAAACTCGTGACTGCGGATGGTTATCATCCGATGAGTGCCTTTGACGGCAGCGTCCTCAACTGCGTCTGGACTGGCAAGGACGAGGACGACTACGCCATCAAACGTGCGACCTGCGACCTGTCAGGCGGCATGTTCCCAGACTGGACCGCTCAGGCCGACCCGAGCGGCAGCGCCACGTCGGAGAAGGGCAACTCGGTGTACGCCGGTCTTGGCGTAACCTGCTGGCAGGAGAAGGTCAGCGGCAAGTGGGTCATCAAGGGCAACGTCAGGGGCGCGGAGACGACGCTTGTCGCTAACGACACCGACGCCTATCACCCGCACGCCGTGGCCGAGTCGTCGGCCATCAGCCCTTCGATAGACCAGGTACGTGTCCATCTCCTTTGGACTGAAG
>CAZQZR010000199.1:0-5108 GCA_964597845.1 uncultured bacterium
GCGCCAAGCGCGCTCGCTTGACATCCGCCCGCCGCCGAACTAATATCCGGCCGATGCAATCCGATACCTGCCTCGCCTTGACGAAAACGAGATAGGTCGTGTCCCTGAAGCCGCCTTGGAGAAAGTCGCCGTAGGTGAGAATCCTACCAACCAAACGGGCGATGGCTCTGATAAGGGCAGAGCGATTCGAATCTACTCGGTCCGAGGCGGAGTTCTGTGTCCTTACGATAGTGATTGGGGACACGGAGCTCTTCCTGAGCGACATCCGGAAGGCGCTCGGTCGTACGCCGCTGTCGAGCGGCGACCTCACACAGGTTTCAGTCCTTGAGATCAGAGCCTTCTTCTCGTTCTGGGCCAACCACGTACTGTGGCAGGCAGGACAGGTCGAGGCCGCGAGAGGTGCGCTCATCGAACTCCTGACGCTGGCTGCCTCGTTAGAGTACTATGATCGCTCGCCAGGCCGCAGCGAATTCGAACTCATCGGGGATATCATGGAATCCCGCGCACGGGAGTATCGCCATGGCATTGAGGCTCCTCAGTTCTCGGCTCTACTGTCCGCTTTCCAGAGGAACCTTGAGGAATCGACATCCGGTCTTCTGCCCGATCTAACCATACCATTGACCGACCGGCCCATTCTTATATCTGATCCAGAGGCTGCTTGGGAGCTTGCGCACTTCATCACAACAGACATGAAGTATCTGAAAGGAGTACTGCTGAACCTTGTCAGGGACACGACGGACTTCCGCTGCCTCACACCGACCCAAATCCTCGGTCGGCTGCAGTCGGCTACTCGTGGATGAGGTACTTGGAGGCGTAGGCGACACTGCCGGACAGTGGGTATCTCCTTCGGTGCCCGTTTGGCTATCACGTTCCAGCCGCCACGTAGTCTGCGATGCAATATGACCCTTCGACCGAGATGGAAACAAGATGAGCACCACGACCCCGAGTCTCTGGATGGACGCGGACGAAGTGGCGTTTCCTCCCAATAGCGCGTAGGATGTCAGCGCCGGAGAATCTCAAGCAGCGTGTTTTCGTTGACCTATTCGTGCGTTTGTTGGAAAGACAAGGCACAACATACGATGGCACCACGTACATAGACAAGCCAAGCATGACCAGAGGAAACTGCAAGTCCGTTGACTACCTTCTTTCGGGCTCTGGCGAGGTACCCGGCCTGCTCGAAGTAGGTTGTTTCTTTCCCGAGGGAACGAGCCACGAGGCGCACATCACGAACATCTTGGCCCGGTCAATTCAGGAGGCCAAGCTGGACGTTTCTCACTGCTACGTGAGCGTGCAAGTGGACCGGTCGCAAGAGGTGCGCGATTTCAATACAGATGACCTATCGAACCATGTGGTGTCCGCGCTCTTGCGGGCGCGTTCTCGGGGCGGTGGCTTCGAATCGTCGGACGCCCGGCCGTCGTTTCAGGCCGTTTATGACCCGAACCTGCAGATGCCGTACCCCCTCAGTGTAAGCGTCGCGAGGGAGCCGGACTCCAAGAAACTGCTCGCAACACTTGATGAGGCGGACATCAAGTGGCGCGATACTGTGAAGTGGCTTCAGCTGGGCGGGCCCCACCGAGCGCTCCTGCTGCTTATCGCCAAGTCGTACAGCACGCGTCTAGAACAGGCATTGAGCGTAGCTCTTAACCGTTGGGCAGGTAACTCCGCGCCCGCCGTGGAAGTTTACGTGTTGGGCTGCGCGGACGCATTCGCGCCCGGGGTCCATCAGCTTGGACCCAAGTCGCCACACAAGGCCTCCGGGCTATTCCGCCCAGATGAATGGACGAAGCGAAAGGCATGGTTCTACGACCGCGTCGACGACCTGTTCAGACTCTCGGCCGAGAAAATACGAAGGTAACCATCGTAGATGCTGCAAGAGCAAATCCTGCTAGCATGATGCCACTTCTCGTCGGGCCGTCGCGCAGTCGTCTCCCGGCCGCTGGAGTCTCGGCTGACAGCCAACGGCCGACAGCCGGCGCGGTCGTAGGATTCTCCATCCTCGTTGCTTGACCCCAAGTAGAATCAAAGTATCATCAGCCCGCCATAGAGGAAGCCTGAGGAATTCTCGACTTCCGCTTGGCGATTGCAGATTGTATGCACGAACTCCTCGAACGTTTCTCCAAAGCGGAAGCCCTACCGGCACTGGCTGAACGTCTGGCAGCCGGCGCGCATACCGGCGTATCTGGCGTGGTCGGCGCTGCGCGTTCGATGCTGGCCGCTGCGCTTGCCGAGCGGCTCGGACGCACCGTGGTCCTGATTCCGGACGACGCGCACACCGCCCGCGCCCTACACCTTGACCTGTCGGCCTGGGTACAGTCCCCGTCCGGGGACAGTCCCCTTGGCCTGCTCCTGTTCGAACCCGATTCACCACGCCTGCCCGCCCAACTAGCCGCGCTTGGCTCCGGCCCCGCGGTCATCGTCGCCTCGGCCGAGAGCCTGAATCGCCCGGCTCCGGAATGGGGACTGTCCCCGGACGGGGACTGTCCCCAAAACCCCCTCAGCCTTGCCCTGAACCAGCAGTTGGAGCTGACCGCGCTGGTTGACTGGCTCGAGGAAAACGGATATGAACGCACCGACCTCGTGACCGAGCCGGGCGAGTACGCCACGCGCGGGGGCATCGCCGACGTCTTTCCGGAAGGGGCAGAGACGCCGGTCCGGGTTGAGTTCCTCGGAGACAGCATTGCCTCTCTACGCCGGTTCGACCCGCTGCTCCAGCGGTCGGTATCTCACGTTGAGACGGTGTCGATCCCGACACGAAAGAAGCCGAAGATGTCCGACCAACCCGCCTCAACGCTGCTGCCTCACAACCTCATCGTTGTCACTGAAGGCACCGAAGTGGAGGCTCACGCTGTGCTCCTGCTTTCGACCGAGCCCGATGCCGAATTCGCCCTCGGCTGTACCCCGGCGCACAGCTACCTCGGCAACCTCGAACTGCTGCGGGCCGAGATAGGGACCAGGAATCCACAGATTACACAGATTACGCAGATTGAGTCCGGAACGGAATCCATGGTTCCTACGGAATCTGCGGATAGAAATCCGGACGGGACATCGGGCACCGGGAATCCACAGATTACGCAGAAGGAATCCGGAGAAGAATCTGTGGAATCTGCGAAATCTGCGGATAGAACTCCGGTTCTGGACTGGTTCATCGCCGCGAGCACCGATAGCCAGCGCGAGCGCCTCTCCTCGATCATCGGCCCCGGGCCACACTACTTCACCGGCACTTTGAGTGCCGGGTTCATTGCCGCGCCGCTCGGCTTCGCCCTCTTGACCGAGCGGGAAATCTACGGCACGCCCGTGTTCCATCCGCCGCGCCGCCGGTTCAAGGGCCTGCCGATTGACAACATTGTTTCGCTCCGGCCCGGCGACTATGTCGTGCACATTGATTACGGTATCGGCTCATTCGAGGGAACGCGCCGGATGACCCATGAGGTCCAAGTCCAAAGTCCAAAGTCCAAAGTCCAAAGTCAGGAGCCGAAAACGGCGACGGAGCTCATCGAGAAGGACTACATCGTTATCGCGTACGCCGGCGGGGACAAGGTCTACGTGCCGGTCGAGAACATCGGCCTGCTCGACCGGTACGTCGGCTCCGACGACCAGACGCCGGCACTTGACCGTCTGGGTGGCAGGTCGTGGCTGCATGCCAAGGCCAAAGCCGCACGCGCCAGCGCCGAGTGTGCCGAGGAACTGCTCGAGATTTACGCGCGCCGGGCAACGGCTCGCGGCATTCAGTTCAGCCACGACGGCAAGTGGCAGGCTGAGCTTGAGGCATCATTCCCCTACGAGGAGACTCCGGACCAAATCGAGGTCATGGCCGACGTCAAACGCGACATGGAAGCCCCGCGCCCGATGGACCGGCTCATCTGCGGCGACGTCGGCTATGGCAAGACCGAAATCGCCCTGCGGGCTGCTTTCAAGGCGGCATCGGACATGAAGCAGGTCGCGGTCCTCGCCCCGACCACGATTCTCTGCTACCAGCACTACGCGACCATCCGCAAGCGCCTGGCCCGGTTCCCGCTCCGGGTCGAGATGCTCTCGCGGCTCGTCCCACCGGCGACCCAGACCGAAATCCGCACCGGGCTGAAATCGGGCGTGATTGACATCGTCGTCGGCACGCACCAACTGCTCAACCCGAGACTCGCGTACCACGATTTGGGCCTGCTGATAATCGACGAAGAGCAGAAGTTCGGGGTGCGGCAGAAGGAACGCATCCGGGCGGCGCGGGCCGCGGTTGACGTGCTGACCCTCACGGCAACCCCGATTCCGCGCACGCTCTACATGTCGCTCTCCGGGCTCCGCGACATCTCGCAGATTCACACGGCGCCGCCGGGCCGCCGCGAAATCGCGACCGAAGTCGCGGCATGGGACGACCGCCTCATCTGCGACTACGTCACCCGCGAGATCAGTCGCGGCGGCCAGGTCTTCTTCGTCCACAATGAGATTGAATCCATCACCGAAGTCGCCAAGCGGCTCCAGCGAATCCTGCCCGGAATCCGGTTCGCCATCGCGCATGGCCAGATGTCGGGCCGGCACATGGCCGATATCTACGTCGGGTTCGCCTCCGGCGAGTACCAGATGCTGCTCTCCACCGCCATCATCGAGTCCGGCCTCGATTTGCCCAACGTCAACACCATCATCGTCAACCGCGCGGACCGGTTCGGCCTTTCCGACCTGCACCAGTTACGCGGACGGGTAGGCCGGTCCGAGGCCCAGGCCTATGCATTGTTCCTGACCTCGGCCCACCGCGAGATCACCGAAGACGCGCGCAAACGCCTCTCGGCCCTGCTCGCCTACTCGCAGCTCGGGTCCGGATTCAAGCTGGCCCTGCGCGACATGGAAATCAGGGGCGTGGGCAACCTGCTCGGCACCGAGCAACACGGCCAGGTCGCGCGGGTCGGGTTCAACCTGTACACCCAGATGCTCAAAGAAGCCGTGGCCCGGCTCAAAGGCGAGAACGTGGCGGTCGAGCCCGAGCTCTCGCTCGACGTATCCGCCTATATCCCAAAGGAGTACGTCGCCGATTCGTTCGAGCGCGTCGCGCTCTACAAACGCCTGCTCGCGGTCGAGAGCGAACCGGAACTCGAAGAACTGCGGGCCGAACTGGTCGACCG
>CAZQZR010000200.1:0-5100 GCA_964597845.1 uncultured bacterium
AAGAGCGGGGCGGCACCAGGCCCAGTTCATCACTGCTGCATCAGATACCGATTCACGCGGATTTCGGGGACACAATACTTAATTCATTTCCGCTCTTGACACCCACGTCAGTGTTGTAGCTCCTAGGCTCCCGGGCGGCCACAATCTGACCAAGCTCCCGACCTTCGCCCACCCCTTCCCGAACCCGGCAAGGACCAGACTGACAATCAGCTACGCGGTGTCTGGTCCCGCCGTTGGGGACAGTCCCCGCCGCGTAGGAACGCGGCGCAATCCGGTACAGTCCCCAACGACCCAAGTCAGCGTGGAGCTCTACGACATCGCGGGCAAGCTGGTGACCACGTTCGCGGACGGCGACCAGAAGCCGGGCAGCTCACCTGACTTGGAACCGCCAGGACGCGAGGGGCCGAAGCGTTCCGGCCGGGGTCTACTTCTGCACGCTGCGGGCCGAGGGGAAGAGGTTCTCCAGAAAGGTGGTACTCACAGAGTAGGGTGGAGGAGGGGTCAAGGAGTCGAGGATTCAAGGGGTCGAGTGACGGACTGGAAGCTTGATAGTCAAGCAGCCGCCCGGTGAGCGCCGGGCGGCTGTCGTCGTTCGCTGTGCCTGCTGCCGGGGCGGAACACCGACCTTCCAACGGCTGAAGACTTGGGCGAATGACAATGGTTTCGGTGTCGTCCCGGCTCAGGCTTGTAGACGTATTAGCCTACAAGCCGCCGGGCGGGTTTTCAGGCATATCTACTTGTCGCTTGGTGAGTTAGGCGTGAGGTGTCCAACTCAGAGCCCCGCCCCCGGAGCAGCTTGGGGGATTGCCTCCAAAATCGCTCTGCAAGTTGTCTAGTGAGTTGCTTTCCTGATTGCCCTCGGAATCGCTTCCCCGGTTGCTGTCCCGGTTGCGGGCCGAGTTGCCGTCCCCGTTGCTCTCTCCATTGCTCTACCCGTTGCTCTACCGGTCGCTCTGGCCATTGCGGTCTGAATCGCCGGCCAAGTTGCTGTCCTCGTTGCCCTCCCCGTTGCTCTCCAGATTGCGGGTAGAGTAGCTTCCGGAGTTGCCCGCCGAGTTGCTCTGTCGATTGCTGTCTCGGTTGCAGGGTCAGTAACGTCCCCGACCAGATGTTCTAACGCGCTACAACAACGCCCAATCGCCACCATGCTGTCAGATTCGTCCAGGCCGGTCCCGGTTTCACGGGCCGTTGTGCTGAGCGCCGACCGCTCGCGGGAGGCGGTCTTTGGACTGCGGGAGCGCAGCTCCCGCTTTCCCCTGTCCTGCGGCCGGCAAGGCGGCAGCTTCGCTGCCGCATTCCAAAACAGCTACCGCTGCACGATGACCCTGTGACAGCTTGCGGCCGACGGCTCACAGCTTGCGGCCCGGATGAAGTAGACTCCGGGTGCGAGACGGCTGACGTCGTTCGCGCCTGGCTTTAGGTTGAGTATCCTACGCCCGGCCGCGTCGAGCAGCACAGGCCTTGGGACACGATCCGAATTGCCGGGCAATTCGGTCATGTCCCGCGGCATGAACAGCACGCCGCGTACGCTGGTGGCGTCGGGCGGGCGCGCCTGAGAACGGCCCGCAGCCGGTTTGACACTGGCCGCCGCCGAGACTAGACTGTCTTCACAAACTCTAAGGAGATAAGATGAAAAAACTGGTTCTTGCCTGTGCTCTCGCGGTCGCGGTTGCGGCTGTTGCCCAGCCGTTCCACGAAGGGAAATACGTGATTACGCCGGCCCCGCCGCAGGTTGACGGCGATTCCGCCCATCACTTTGACGTGCGGTTCTACCGTGCCGACTTGAACCTGCCGATGACGTCTGGCGCGATGACCGCGTGGGTCCGGGTTGAGCTAACCCCACGCCATGACGACTTTGACACGTTCAGCCTGCACATGGTCAGCCTGGTCTGCGACTCGATCCGTCGTGCCGGCAACGTCTGCACGTTCACGACCCCGAGTGGCCGGCTGCTCGTTGACCTGGACCGTCCGTTCTCTAACGGCGAATCGCTGGCGGTAGACATATTCTACCACCGTAACTCCGGCACCTCGAATCGAGGATTCTACTGGTACGCGCGCGGCTCGTCCGGCATTCCCCATGCCATCTGCTACACGACGACCGAGCCTTCGGACGCGCGCTACTGGGTGCCGTGCTTTGACGAGCCGTGGGATAAGGCTGAGCGCGGGTGCGCCATCAACGTGACGACGCCGGACTCGATGAGCGCCTGCTCGAACGGGCTGCTGGACAGCGTGACGACCAACCCGACCGCGCACACGAAGACCTGCTGGTGGAGCGAGGGCTATCCGATATCAACCTACCTGATGACATTCGCCGCCTCGCGCTGGTCCAACTTTAGGCAGTGGTTCCACGTGAGCCCGTTGGAGTCGCTCTACATGCAGCACTTCAACTGGCCCGAGGATTCGTCGGAGGCGGTCAGCGCGTACCAGCACTGCGTGGACATGATAACCTACTTCGGCGACTCGATGCGCTATGGCCGGTATCCTTTCGAGAAGTACGGCATGGTCGAAGCCTACCCGTTCCAGTGGGGCGGGATGGAGAACCAGACCATGACGATGGTACACCGGCAGTGGGTCCTCTACGGCGACGACAACGGCATCGCCCACGAGATGGCTCATCAATGGTGGGGCGACATGGTCACCTGCCAGGACTGGCGCAACATCTGGCTGAACGAGGGGTTCGCGGTCTATTCGGATGAGCAATACGAGCATCACCTGAACGGCCTGAGTTCCTTCCTGAACATGATTGCGACGCGGGCCCAGGACTACTTTGACGAGGAAGCGACGGGCCCGCGTCCGATATACGACCCGCCGTATCCCGATCACCTTTTCGACTGGGGGCACACGTACTGCAAGGCCGGCTGGGTGCAACACATGCTCAGGTTCGTCGAGGCGGACACCGACTGGACACAGCCCGGCATCTTCTTCCGTGCGATGCGGGCCTACGGCGACAGCTTCAAGTACGGGAACGCCAACACCGAGGACTACAAGCGGATTCATGAGCAGATAACCGGTCTGGATCTGAACTGGTTCTTCGACGAGTGGGTCTACGACGATTGGTACCCGAACTACTCGCTCGGCTGGCAAGGCCGGGAGGTCGGCGATGGCTGGGAGGTCGTCCTCGATCTCACCCAGAGCAACCACAGCGGCGCGCCGGCAGTATTCCACATGCCGGTGGAAGTGAAGGTGAGCTGGTCCGGCGGCAACCAGACCTTCCGGTACGACGTGACGACCAGCCCGCAGCAGAATGTGTTCCCGGTCGGCGGACAACCGACCAGTGTCGTTTTCGACCCCAACGACTGGATTCTCGACCAGCATTCGACCCACGTCGGGGTGGCGCAGGGCCCGTCAGGGCAGTCCTTCCACACTGCGCTGCGGCTGGCCGGGCCGAACCCGGCAGCAAGCCCGGTGCGGCTGGGATACGAACTGGCCGGAACCGGCCCGGCCCGGATTGACATCTACGACGGCACAGGCCGGTTGACCAGGACGCTGCTCGAAGGTCAAAGGCAAGCAGGGCGCTACTCGGCCACCTGGGACCGGCGGGGAAACGACGGCATGACCGTTCCCGCCGGCGCCTACTTCTGCCGTCTGAGCACCGGCAGCGAGAGCCGGACCATCCGGCTGGTCCTTGCGGACTGAAGCGAAGTCAGAAGCTGAAGGCTGGATTCGAGAAATCAGAACTGCATGACCGCAGACTTTGTAGAACCGCTCGCGCTGACCTGATTCCGTCGGCACTGGTCACTGCAAACTGGCACCTGGAAACTCGCGGCGCAGCCGCGCCTAGTCGTTGTCGGGGATGAGCTCGATGGCTATGTCTTCAGCTTCGAGGCGCTTGCGCAGGCGGCCGGCCACCTTCTCGCCGCGGAACTGCTGCCAGCGGGCGTTCTCGCGCGGCTCGTCCTTGAGCACGGCGCGGAACCGCCGGTAGACGCCCGGCTCGTTCAGCACGGCTTCAAGCTGCATGCGTAGTTCCGGCCGGCTGACCGTACGGGTGAACTCGACCATCGTGTTGTATCCGGAGCGTCCAGCCAGCGGGGGCAGCCGGACGTAGCGTTTGGGAAACTGCCGGATCTCGGCCAGAATCTGGTCCCGGTTGAAACCGAACGCGGGAACAACCTCACCGGTCTCGGTATTCAAGTAGTGGGTCGTGCCGGGCACGCGGTTTTCCATGGCGAAGAGCAGATCCCGGGTCGACACCTTCAACTCTCTCATATCCTATTCTATTCCGGCTGCCGTGTCAGTCAATCGACACGAAGTGTCTGAGCGGAGCGAAGCGAAGTCGAAGGGGCTCTCAGAATGAAACCGCCAAGGCCGCCAAGTACGCCAAGATAGAGCCGGAGTTCACTACAAAGACACCAAGACACAAAGTGGGCACTGGCGACTAAGGACCATGGACTAGGGACCAAGGACCAAGGACTAAGTAAGGACTATGGCCTACGGCCGCCAGCGGAAGATCTCGCCGGGGTAGAAGTGGAACAGGTTGTCGCGTAGTTCGAGCCAGCCGGCAGTGCCGTTCCGGGTGAACCGGCAGACCGGGCCGGAGATGCGGATGGCGCTTTCGAGCAACGGCAGCAACCGCCACTCGCCGTCGTCGAGCGCGGCAAAACTCTGCGGGGACTGTCCCCGAGCGGGGACTGTACCCATGCCCGGCACAAAGTAGCCATACGCAACCAGCGTATCACCGACGTTGAAGAGGCTCAACTCGCCGGCCGGCAGGACGCGCTCCTTCGAGAACCACTCCTGCCAGGGAAAGGGATTGGTCGTGAGCACGAGTGAGTCCGGCGCGGGCCGGTACACGATGGCGTATTGGCTCGGCCTGAGGCTTGCGTAGATGCCCGCGACGACCGGCAACTCGCCAGGGTAGTCCTCAAGCCGGGCTGAGCCAAGCAGGACGAGCCTGGTGTCGGCTCCCCAATCCACGCCGACCGAGTAGGCTCCGCAAGGCACGAGACCGGAGCCGGTCATCCGGTACAGGCGCACCAACCGGGTTGTGAAGCCGGTATCAATCTGGGACAGTTCGAGCGTGGCGACTTCGGGCAGGCTGTCGCCGTCCGCGTCGCAGCAGGCCGCCCCTTCCACCCAGGCGCCGTTCAGGCCGTACGC
>CAZQZR010000201.1:0-5089 GCA_964597845.1 uncultured bacterium
TCTTGTAGGCGAAGCACGTCAGGCACCGCGCCCCGCAATATCCGAGGGCCTCGACCTTCTTGCCAGCCATCTCTCCTCCAATCTACTTCATTCAGGCAATCAGCAGTCGCGCCGTCTCATCCTCTCCGGCCGGCTGCACGGTGACCTCCGTATCGGCGACTTTGACCGTCACGGCCGGTTCTTTCCGCCTGTCGCTGAATCGCGCACAAATCCTCGCCGCCAGAATCCCCTCACTTGAATCCTCGAATCCTCGACCCCTTGACCCCTGTACTAGGATTCCCACCGGCCCCGGCAAATCGCCCGCGTCGATCACCACCGCGCCCGCCGGCTTGCGCCTGAGCAGTTCATCATTCTCCGCCTCGTCCCGGCCCACGACCAGCCGAGCGCCGGAAGGCAACCGGAAATGCCTGCCCAGCGAGAGCAGCTCGATTATGTCCAGCGAATCCTCACCGTGGTCGAACGCCTCGGCCAGCCGCTTCGAATAGACCTTCTCGGTCAGCAGGCACCCGCCGGCGGGCATCGGGTAGTCCTTGATTCCGTACCTCTCGGCCAGCGCCATCTGGCGGGTCCGCTGCCTGCCCTCGATGTCGAGCAGGCGCTCGCGGTCAACAAAAGGTGGTCTAGTGGTCAAGTGGTCTAGTGGTCTAGTGTCCGGGGTTTCCACTGCTGTGGGTTCGAGCAACTTCGCGGAGAGCGGCCGGAGCAGCCGGTCCCCGACGCCGGAGTCCTTGGCCACCATGTTCAGCGCGTTCCGGTTCTGTGACATCGGACGCTGGCCCAGCACCTCGCCGGTAATGACGAAATCCGCGCCGCGAGTCTGTCCGCGTTCCCACGCCTTTCTTATCATCAGCGTGTGACAGTCAATGCACGGGTTCATGTTCTTGCCCCGACCGTGTCGCGGGTTCTTCACCATTGCGATGAACTCCGCGTCAATCGGCAGGGTTACGAGTTCGATGCCCAACTTCTCCGCCGCCTTTTCAGCGCGGCTCTTGCCCACAAACGGCCGCGGGCAGTACGCGCCGGCAAAGTTGATGCCGACGACCGTGATGCCTTGCTCTAGAATCACCCTGGCCGCCAGTGTCGAATCCAGCCCGCCGGAAAGCAGGGCGACGGCGATTGCCTTCGGTTTGTCAGTCACTGGAAAAGAATAGCCACCGCGCGGCGGCTTTCAACCAATCACGGACGGCTACCGACTCTGTCGGCGCGCCTGTCGTTCGCGGTACAGCCGCTCGGTAAACCCGCCCTCAGCGAGGAACGCCTGCTCCAATTGCCGCAACTGCCGGTGCAGAAGATAGCTGGCTTGGTTGACGAGGCATATGAGTGTGTTGGCGGCGGTTTCGGGGTCGGCGGTTCTGATTCGGTAGGGGTCCGACCGGTCCGACGAGTCCGACTGGTCTGACTGATAGCGCCGCCTCACTGCCAAGGCGCGTGGGTCGTCCTTGCTCCAGAGCGCGAGCCCGCGCTGGCGCAGAAAGTCCTCGTAGTCCAAGAGCAGCTCCTCAAGGCTGGCCCGCGCAACGCCGGTCAGCTTCAGTTCAGTCTTCTTCGACGTCGCTGAAGCCATGCTGCCCTCGGCGATGTTCTGAACTCCGCTTCGCGCCGCCTGCACCATGAAGAAGTGGCCAAGTGGCCCAGTGCTCAAGTGGTCAAGTGAAGACGGATATGGCAACTGGTTCGAACACTGGACCACTGGACCACTCGACCACTAGGAGTGTGTCGGAGAACCCCTTAACAGAGTCACGATGCTACAACCTGTTGCGGTACTGCGCGAAGCCGATGTCAACGGGTGGTGGTTGTGTGTGCAGAATAGCCGGTACTCCGACACACTCCTAGGACACTCTCTGCTTCTGCAGTCCCTCTGACTTCGTCACCCGTTACTTCCCCCCGCCCACATAACCCGTGTTGTACAGGTCGTGCTGCCACTTGGGCCAGGGGGCGTGCGGGTCGAGCGGGCCTTCGGGATAGCCCGCCACGCAGTAGCAGGCGTCAGCGCCGACCACGATGACATTGCCGTTGGACAGAATCGTCGGGTTCGGGGCGTAGTCGTTCAGCCCCACCTTCCTCGGCCGGCGCGAGTTGCCGCCGCCGGAACGCGGCAGGTAGTCCGGGCAGTTGCAGGGCCAGATGACCGTGCCATCGGCCTGATTCACGCAGTAGAGCACGTCGGCGTCGCTCTGGAAATAGACGTAGCCATTGGCCGCAACGACGGGGGTGGTATAGAATCCGTCGCTCTGGCTGAGCTGCCTATCCCAATTGGCCGTACCTGTCGCCGGATTGATGGAATACACCTTGCCAAAGCTGCTGGCGACGAAAAGAGCGGACTGGCCCAGTGCCAGCCGGAACGGGTCGCCGTCCAGTGTTGTGGTCCATAGCGGTGTGCCGCTTGCGGGGTCAATCGCGTAGACGCGAGAGAAATCAGATGCGCAGTAGATGGTACCGTCGCCACCGATTATCGGGCTGTGAATCGCACCGTTGGCCAGCAGGCGCGTACGCCAGAAGACGGTGTCGAGTTCCGGACCAACCTTGTACAGGTAACCCGAATCCGTGCCGAAGTACACGTTGCCCTGCGCGTCAATCACCGGCGCGTCAACGAAGCTCGCGTGCGGCGTGAAGGCGGCCACGCGCACGCCGTGGTCAATACTGTCGATGAAGTAGAACAGACTGTCATCTTGGTGCGGGACGTATAGCCGGCTCTCCTTGATTGCCGGTGCACCCCACTCAAGACCAGTCAGGGACTCCTCACGGGGCTTGTTCGGCCACTGCCAGTCTGTCTGGAGGCCATCGAGCCTCAGTGCGTAGAGTTCGCCTTCGTCGCTGCCGACAATGATGTGCTGAGTGGCCTCGCAGAACGCAGGCTGACCGGTGAAGTCGTGGTCCACCCAACGCGTGGTCTGCGCCTTCCGGCTCCTGCCGTCGCTGGTCCGAATGGAATAGAAATGGTGGTCACCTTTGCAGCCGCTGAACAGCAGCTCGTTGGTGCCGTCACTGGCAACGACCGGTGACGAAGTAAGCGACTTTCCCGGGTTCTCGGGGTCGCTATTCTGCCAGTACCAGATGACACCCCCGGGATTGCTGATGGAAACGTATATGGTCTCCGGAAACGAGGTACTCCCCTTCCAGTCCAGAAACCGGATGATCACACTCGCGGTCCCGGGCTGAGTGAAGACGTGCGTGACTCTGACCGTGCACGGGCTCGGTAGAAGGCTGGTCACTGTATCACTGTTGCCAAAACGTACGTCCACCCCAAGGCTGTCGCCGTCCGGGTCGTGGGCGAAGACAACGAGAGTGCACGGTACGTTGACCTGCGGCCATGGACTGAGGTCGAAGGAGTCTATCACCGGTGCGGAATTCGGGATGCCTGGGACAACATGAACTGTCTCGGGAGCAGACCAGGCGCTGAGCCGTTGCCGGGCGCCGGCGGTGAGGGTACGAGTGCGCACCTCATACCGACCCGTGTCCTGCCACACGTGGCTGACGTAGGCGGTGTCTCCCGGCCCGAAGCTGGCTTCAGTCGTATCGACTCCGTCGCCCCAGTCTACAACGTAGCGTGCCGAGTCAAAGGTCTGGACGACTGATACCAGATGGGTCGACAGGTCTACGTGGGTCCAGAAAGTGTCGGGTAGCCACACAAACTCGGGCGGATACAGCTTCTTGCCGCACCCCGCGCCAGCGGAAAGCAGCAGGACCGCTGCCAGAGCGGTGAAGACAACGAATCGTGACTTCATGTTAGTCTCGCTTCCAGCGGCCGGGAAGACGCTCGGCCACTGGAATATAATGCGGCAGTGCAGGACGGTTGTCAAGCGTCGGCGGCGGGTTCAGCCGAGCCGGGTCAGGCCGAACATGGTGACCGCGATGGCGACTAGCGTGTCGTGGTCCAAACCTTCGCCTTCGAACTCGTCCACGATGCCGGCAGCGGCCAGGTCGAGCGACCGGTCGGCGTATCTGCGGCAGTAGCGGTCGAGCCGGTAGACAAACGCGTTGTACTTCGGGACTTCGCGCCCCGGCACCTTGCGCGCGGCAAGAAGACCGCTAACCCGGTTGCTTAGGTCCTTGTTGCGGGCGCGGGCCGTTTCGTAGGCCTTCGCCTGCTTCTCCGCCGGCCAGGCTTTCGCCCTGCTTCCCCATTTCATGGCCACCAACTGGCGATAGCTGCGCCGGGGCTTCGGCTTGGCCCTGCCGCGCCTCGCGCCGCGTGCGTCAGCCTTTCGGCGGCCCTGTTGCTCAAACCGCAGGTGACAGTCGCATAGAATCGTCTGCAGCAGGCCGGGCTCAAGGCCGAAGTTGACCCATTGGCGAATGGCGCGCTCGAACGCGTGGGCCAACTTCGCACCGGTCAGGGTACGAAAGGCCTTGAGCATCTCTTCCACATAGGTCCGGTAGAAACCCGTAGACGGCGGGATGACGCCGTGAGCGTTGAGCCGATGAGTTACGTCGTCTTTGACCCGTTCCCGGGCTTGGGCCTGGGTCGTGCCGTACACTGCAAGCGGCAGCCGGGCCGCCCGGATTCGGTCAAAGACGCTGCTGGTTGCGGCCGTAATGTCCAGCGGCTTCACGCCATCTCCGGAGCCACGTTGACGGTCTCAGCCATCCTGATCAGCCTTTTTCATCCACTGGGCGTAAGAACAACACTACCGGCAGGTTAAGTCGTGTCATGCGGCCGCAATCGCCTTCTGGGGGGCCGTTCCCGGGACTGCTCTCAGCGCCGCGTTCAGCGCTGCTTTGGACGTGGTTTTGGCCGCGGTGATGAACGCCGTTTTGACGGCCGTAGTCAACGCCGTGGTCAGTGCTGCGATGAGTGCCGTGATGAGCGCGGTTTTGACCACCGCGATGTGCGCCGTTTTGGCCGCTGCTTTGACCACCGCGATGATCGCCGCGACCAAAGCCGCGATGATGACTACGATGAAAGCCACGATGACCACCACGATGACCGCCGCTATGACAACCGCTTTCGACGCCGTGTTCGTCGCCGCATCCACGGCCGCATGTTCCGCCACCATTCGTGACCGTGGTGCCACACGTCAGGGCCGCGTCGTCGGCAGGCGCTGCTCGAGCTGGACGTTGAGGTTCAGTGATTCCCATGCCCCGACGT
>CAZQZR010000202.1:0-5056 GCA_964597845.1 uncultured bacterium
CAATCCGTCCCGAGCACATCACACGGATGAGTCGCAGGTTGGCCGGGTACTTCATACGTGAGGTCCCGGCCAGGTCCGCGCCCGCGTAGCAGCACCAGTTGCAGGCGAACCCGACAATCGTAGGGTTGAAATCTGCCATCTACACCCCCACCTCTTCCGTCACTGCTCTCTCCTCCCTGCTCTCTCCTCCCTTGCTCAGCAACGCATCCAGCTGCGCGTCAATCTGGATGCTGGTGTAATGCCTCAGCGAGATTGCCGCGGACGGGCAGGCCGACGGGCAGACCCCGCAGCCTTTGCATAGAATCTGGTTCACGGTCATGACGTGCTTCTGCTCGTCGTAGACCAGGGCCGAGTATGGACAGAGCGCCTCGCAGATATGACACGATGAGCAGAAGTCCTCGTTGATTTCGGCCACTATCGGGTCGACCTTGACCTTGCCCTTGTTCAGCAGGGCGATGGCCGACGACGCCGCGCCCTTGGCCTGCGCCACCGTGTCGGGGATATCCTTGGGCCCCTGCGCGCACCCGGCCAGGTACACGCCGTCGATATTGGTGTCCACCGGCCGGAGCTTGGGATGGGCCTCCATGAAGAACCGGTCGGACGAGAGCGAGAGCTTGAGCGTCTGGGCCAGGTCGCGGTAGCCTTCAGTCGGAACCAGTCCGACCCCGAGCACGACCATGTCGGTCTCGTGCTCGATGACCTTGCCGAGCAGAGTATCGTCCACCCGCACGACCAGCTTGCCCTTGCGCTTGAATATCTCGGAAGGCTTGCCGCGCTTGAACATGACGCCTTCGTCGCGGACGCGGTCGTAGAACTCCTCGAATCCCTTGCCGTAGGCGCGGATATCCATGTAGTAGCTCGTGACCTTGCAGTCGGGCATCTTGTCCTTGACCAGGTGGGCCTGCTTGATAATGAACATGCAACAGACCCGGGAGCAGTACTCGTTGCCCACCGCCTTGTCGCGCGAGCCGACACAGTGGATGAATACCACGTCCTTCGGCTCCTCACCGTCGGTGATGCGGACGATGTGGCCGCCGGTCGGCCCGCCCGCCGAGCAGAGCCGCTCGAACTCGAGCGAAGTCAGTACGTCCGGGTACTTGCCGTAACCGAACTCGGGCAGCGTCGTTGCGTCGAACACGTCGGTCCCGGTCGCAATCACTATCGCGCCGACGTCGATATCGCGGTCGACGTCCTTCTGGTCGAAATCGATACACTTCTTCTCACACGCCAGCAGGCACTTGCCGCAGGCCAGTGGCAGGGTACCAAGGCACTGAGAGGCGTCCCGGCAGAACGCGGCCGGCACCGCCTGCGGGAACGGCTGGTAGATGGCGGTGCGGGTCGCCAGCCCGAGGTCGAACTCGTTCGGGAAGCGCTGCGGGCAGACCTTGGCGCAGTCGCCGCACGCCGTGCACTGGGTCACGTCCACGTACCGCGCCTTCTGGTGCACGGTCGCGGTGAAGTTCCCCACGAACCCGCTGACCTTCTTCAGCGTGGTCAAGGTGAGCAATTCGATGTTCGGGTGTCGGGACGCATCAACCATCTTTGGGGTCAGGATGCAGGCCGAGCAATCAAGGGTCGGGAAGGTCTTGTCGAGCTGGGCCATGTGACCGCCGATGGACGGCTCCTTCTCGATGAGGTAGACCTTGTGCCCGGCCTCGGCGATGTCGAGCGCGGCCTGGATGCCCGCAATCCCGGCGCCGACGACCATAACTGCTTTGGTCACGTCCGCATACCGGTCCTCGAGCGGCTCCAGCAGGGCCGCGCGCGCTATCGCGCTGTGTACCAGGTCCTTCGCCTTCTGCGTCGCCTCGGCCCGGTCAACAGTCACCCACGAACACTGCTCGCGGATGTTGCACATCTCGAACAGGTACGGATTCATGCCTGAGCCGAACACCGCGCCGCGGAACGTCGGCTCGTGCATTCGCGGTGAACAGGCGGCAACCACGACACGGGTCAGGCCCAGTTCCTTTATGTCCTTCTTAATCAGGTCCTGGCCCGGGTCCGAGCACATGTACATGTAGTCACGGGCGACAGTGACGTTGGGCAGGCCTGTCGCGTACTCAACCACCGCCTTTACGTCAACGGTCTGGGCAATGTTCACGCCGCAGTGGCAGACATACACGCCGATCTTCGGCGGCTTACCCGGAGACTTCACAGAGCCCATGATTCTACTCCGAGACCAATCTGCGTAATCTGCGTAATCTGTGGATATCCGCTTCTCTCCGCGTCCGCACTTCTGACTTCTAGCATCTTACATCTAGCCTCTGACTTCGCCCGGCTCCTCACGACGCAAGCTCCTTGATCTTGGTCCGCAGCACGGGCACAACCTTGTGCAGATCGTCCACGATACCGTAATGGGCAACCGAGAATATCGGCGCCTTCGGGTCCTTGTTCACGGCGATAATCGTTTCCGCGCCCTTCATGCCGGCGATATGCTGGAATGCGCCAGAGATGCCGAGTGCGATGTACAGCTTCGGCTTGATGGTCTTGCCCGACGAGCCAACCTGCACTTCCTTAGGCAGCCAGCCCGCATCAACCACGGGCCGCGACGCCGCGAGCACCGCGCCGATGTCCTGCGCGAACTCCTTCACCAGCGCCAGGTTCTTCTCTTCTTTGATGCCCCGGCCGACGCCGACGACGATGGTCGCCTTGGTGATATCGATGCCGGTGGTCGGCACTTCCTCGAGGCTGAGGAACTTCGTCTTCGCCCCGGAGACAACGTCGCCCGGGTCCCACTTCTCGACCGTGCCGTTCAGGCTGGCCGGCTCCGACTTGAAGTTCGACTGCCGGACCATGATGACTGCCGGTTCTGCGTGCATTGCCCAGTCCGCGACCAGCTTACCCGCATACATGCCCCGGCTGACCGCGAACCCGCTGTCTGCCTTGGCGAACGCGACCGCGTCCGAGACCAGTCCTGCGTTCAGCGCGACCGCCAGGCTCGGCCCGAGGTCGGTGCCGAATGCCGAGTTGGCAATCAGGACTGCGGACGGCTTCCGCTCGGCCACCAGCTTGACCAGCGCCTTCTGGTGCGGCTCGTAGTTGAAATCCTTGAATGCAGGCCCGGAAACGCAAACGACTTTGTTCGCGTGCGGGGTAAGAGTCGGAGCCAGGGCGTCGCAATTGTCGGCCATCAATACCGCCTCGACGTTGCCGCCCGCGGCAAACTTCCGCGCAGCGGTCAGCATCTCAAACGTAACGTCGCGGATAGCTCCTTGCCTGTGCTCAACCAGAACCATGATGCTGCTCATGAGGCGCTCCGGATTCGAGGGGTCGAGGATTCCAGGATTCTAGTCCCGGCTCCGGACATCTGACTTCTTACATCTGACATCTCACATCTTACGTCGCCCGCGTCCTGGTTAGGAATTAGGAATTGGCAATTAGAAATTCTCATCACACAGCTCCTTTTTCCTTGAGCAGTGTGGCCAGCTTCGTCGCCTTCTCGTCCACCGTTCCTTCAAACATCTGCGCCGCTCCCACTATCTCCGGCACGTAGACCTTGATGAGCGATGTCTTCGACTCCGGCCTAGCCGGCGCCACCTGCTCAATCGCCTTGGCCCCGGCCCGCTTGATACCCATGATTGAGGCGTAGCGCGGTGTGTTCCCGCCGGTCTGGATGGTGACAACGCACGGCAAGGCCAGTTCCTTCACTTCGAGGAACCCGCTCTCAAGCTCGCGCTTCACCACCACCTTGCCGGCCTGGATCTCGAGCTTGGTCACGTAGGCCGCGTGCGGCAGGCCAAGCAGTTCGGCCAGCGCCGGCCCGACCTGAGAACTGCCGTCGTCCGACGCAATCGCGCCGCAGAGAACCAGGTCAAAGCTCTTGCCCTTGAACCATGCCGCGAGCACGCCCGCCAGCGCGATCGAATCGCAGCCGGCAAGGCCCGCATCGTCAATCCGCGCCGCCGCGGTCGCGCCCTTGGCCATGCCCATGCGCAACACTTCCTCGGCCGGCTGTGACCCGACCGATACGAGCGTCACATTGGCATTGTGCTTCTCTTTGGCAAGCAGCGCCTCTTCGAGCGCGTAGTTATCCGCCTCATTGATGGTGAACGCCAGCTTATCCCGGACAATGTCCTTACCGGTGGCATCCACCTTCACGTCGGCCTCAGCGGTATCCGGAACCCGCTTCAGGCAAACCGCAATCTCCACGCTAGCCTCCAATCTCCTGACAAACCGCGACCCGAAGCCCCGGCTGCACTCCGCAACCCAAAGCCTCGTGCCGCGAGTAGACAGTCTTCATTAGTTGAATGCGGACTGACAAGATACCGCAAAACGCTTGCCCGTCAAGCAAAGGCCCGGCCGGAATCATACAACCGCCAAGCGCGCCAAGGACGCCAAGAGTAATGTCATCCCGACCGTAGCGAAGCGAAGTGGAGGAATCTCTCAGATACTGGACACTGGGAACTCGAGCAGAGCGCGCTTTGGCTTCTGCCTCTTGGCCTCTGACTGGCGAGCGAAGCTCACCGCTGCATACTGACTACTGCCTACTCGCTGTGATGCGGGCCAAGACATGGTCGCCGGGAACCGGCTTGACGTGCCCGGAACGAAGCTCGGCAAGCCGGGCTTCAGCAACCTCTGCCCACGCCTTGTCAATTTCCGGATCAGGCACGTTCAGAGTCCGAAGCAGGGAATCGACGACGGTCACGCGGTCGTCCACGGGAAGCTGCTTCGCTTCCTCGATTATGTCTTTCACTCCGTGCACTTCAGTCCTCCAGCAAAGCTCGACGCGCCGGACGCCGCGGCAGCCACATCGCGGTGCTGGCCTGCTTTTCCATCATGCTCAAGTCTAGCTTCGGCGCCTGAGGAAGTCAAAGGACGAAGGCGGGAACCGCCAAGCGCGCCAAGTTCGCCAAGAGCGGAGCGAATCGATGTCAGATGCTAGAAGCTAGATGTCAGAAGTCAGAGGGCCGGGCCGACACTGCCAACTGCAAACTGGTAACTGGACCCTCGCGACAATCGGCCGCGACGGACGGTCAACCGCCGCCGGTACTCTCGATGCGCCCTGCTCGCTTCTTGACTCCGGCCCCCGCCCGCGCTAGATTGACCGCGTATGCCT
>CAZQZR010000203.1:0-4995 GCA_964597845.1 uncultured bacterium
CGCTGTCAGCTAACCGGTTGAGATACGCTCAGATGCAGAGCTTTCGATTCTTCTGTCATCGTGTTATGTCTCGTCGGCACTATTTCGGCACAGACTGGCGGAGTCGTCGGGCGGGTATTCGACTCCGGCCTTGCGGCGCCGATTGAGTATGCGAACGTCGTGCTCTACAGTCTGCCCGAAAGCACGCAGGTTAACGGTACGGTCACGGACAAGAGCGGCGCGTTCCGGCTCGACGGCGTGAAGCCGGGCCGTTACTACGTTGAACTCTCGTTTATCGGCTACCGGGACCGGGTCGTGAAGGACGTTGAGGTCGCGGCTGGGACTGCGTTCGACCTTGGCAGGATTGACCTTGAGCAGAAGCCGGTGCCGGTCCAAGGCGTAGAAGCAACGGCCGAGAAGCCGACAATCAGCTACCAGGTTGACAAGAAGGTAATCGACGTCAGCAAACTCCCGAACGCCTCCTCGGGCACCGCGGTTGACGCGCTGCGCGACGTGCCCTCGGTCAAGGTCGATATCGAAGATAATGTCACCTTGCGCGGCAGCGCGAACTTCAAGGTGCTCATCGACGGCAAGCCGACGCTCCTTGACCCGAACGAGGTGTTGAAACAGACTCCCGCCCAAACCATCGACAAGATTGAAATCATCACCAACCCTTCGGCCAAGTACGAGCCGGACGGCGCGGCCGGCATCGTCAACATCCTGCTGAAGAAGCAGAAGGGGCGCGGCACCAGCGCGCTCGTCAACGCGAACGCGGACTTGAAGGGCCGCTACGGCGCCGACGCGCTCCTCAGCTATCGGCAGGGAATCGCCAACGTTTATGCCGGCGGGAACGTCCGACGGTACACGTCCGACTGGAATTCAGAAGGCGAGACGCGGATATTCAGCGCGGCTGATACCTTGTTAATCACAAGCGCCGGCACCGGCCGATGGGCCGGCCGAACCGCAGCCGGCCGGGCCGGGCTTGACCTTACGTTCGGCCCGCGCGACAAGTCGAGCATGTCCGGCCGGTTTGGCAGCTTCGATGGCGGCACCAACGGCGCGGCCGACCGGGCAGAACTCCATCTACCCGGCGACTCCACGCGACACTACCGGACCGACGGCAACTGGAGTTACTCGCGACTTTTCTACTTCGTCACTGCCGATCACGAGCATCTCTTTGACACGACCGGGCACAAGCTGACAGCGAGCGCATACGTGGTCGGCAATGGCGGCGGAGGCAAATCGGAAAATGTCGACTTGGACTCGATCGGAAAAGATACCATCGGCGGGCGCCGTAGCGAGGAACTGGGTCCGACGCGCCGTGCGAGCCTTGAACTTGGATACACGCTGCCCGTGCGACAGAACGACAAGCTTGAGGCCGGGTTCCAAAGCCGGCTGGAGGGTACGGACCAGGATCTCAGTATCGCCCTGTACGACACGACAAAACGAGACTGGGTACCTGACACGCGCTCCAGCCACCCGTACGCGGGCACGCGGTACATCCAGTCGCTCTATGCGACGTACACATGGAGCTGGCGCGAACTGGGACTCCAACCCGGGCTGCGGGGCGAGTACGGTGACCGGGCTATCTCGGTCACCGGCATCGACACGACGTGGAAAGTGAGCCGCTGGGACTACTTCCCGAGTCTGCACACGACCTACGGCCTGGGCTCCGGGCGACAGGTGACGGCCAGCTACTCACGCCGCATCGACCGGCCCGACCCCTGGTACCTGCGGCCGATCGAAGTCTGGTACGACGACCACACCGTAAGCATGGGTAATCCGGAACTGAAGCCGTCCTACGCCAACTCCTGGGAGGCGGGCTGCGAACTGCCCTTTGGCGCCAACTCCCTGTCGGCTGAGGCGTACTACCGGACAACGAGCGACATTTTCGAGTGGATCACCACTCGGTACGAGGGAGATACGACCGCGCTGCTGCAGACCGCCCGCAACGTCGGACGCGACCGCTCGATCGGCTGCGAGGTGACCGCGAATATCTCTCCGTTCAAGTGGTTCACCGCGTATCTGACCGGCGATGTCTACGACTACCGTGAATATGTGGCATTGGTCGGTTCGGATTCAGTCCGCCGAACCCTGACATGGAGCAGTTCAGCCAATCTGACGTTTCGGCCGACCACAAGCACGCAGGTCCAGCTCAGCGGCTACTACTCGGGTCCGCGCGTCTCCGCCACGAGCACGTCGGACGGATGGCTCGGCGCCAACCTGGCGGTCAAACAGAGCCTGTTCAACCGTGCGCTTTCCGTCACCCTGCGACTGAGCAACCTGCTCGGCTCCAGGATTCAACACTGGAACAGCGATGGTCCGGGTTTCCTTACGCGTTCATCGTACAAGACCGAGGGTCAGACCCTGTCGCTCGCGCTCAGCTACAACTTCAACAACTTCAAGTTCGACCCGAAGATGCGCGCGGGCGAGGGAGTTGAGCAGGAAGGAACCGGCGGCGCCGGCGGCCCGCAACGCTAGCCAGTGGACAGGCGCACCGCGTGCCGGGTCCTCGTGGCGTGCTTGGCCGGCATCGCTGCGGCACAGCCGGCCACGACACCGCAGACCTCCGTGGTCACGGGGCACGTATTTGACGGCGCGCGGTCCGCGCCGATTGAGTACGCGAACGTCGTGCTCCGTTCACTGCCGGAAAGTACGCAGGTGACCGGCGCAGTCACCGACAAGAAGGGCGCGTTCCGGCTCGCCGGTGTGAAATCGGGCCGTTACTACATCGAGGCTTCGTTCATCGGGTACGGGGACAAGGTTGTGAAAGAGGTCGAGGTCGCAGGAACGGCCCCGGTGGACCTCGGTCGGATTGACTTACAGCAGAAACCAATGCCGGTGGATGGCGTCGAGGTGACGGCGGAGCGGCCGATCGTCAGCTACGAGGTAGACAAGAAGGTCGTCGACGTCAGCAGGCTTCCTGGCGCGGCCTCCGGCACCGCGGTCGACGCTCTACGCAACGTGCCGTCGGTGAAAGTGGACATCGAGGATAACGTTACTCTGCGCGGCAGTTCGAGTTTCAGGGTGCTGATTGACGGCAAGCCTACGCTGCTCGACCCAAATGAGGTGTTGAAGCAGACACCGGCCCAGACCGTAGACAAGATCGAGATAATCACCAACCCTTCGGCCAAGTACGAGCCGGACGGCGATGCCGGCATCATCAACATCGTGCTGAAGCGACGAAGGGGGCGCGGTGCCAGTGCGCTGGTGAACGCGAGCGCGGACCCGCACGGTGGCAGCGGCAGCACGCTGCTCAGCCTTCGTCGTGGAATCGCCAACGTGTACGCCGGCGGGAGCATCGCCGCGTTCAATCGCGACTGGAATTCCCGCGGTGATTCGCGCATCTTCGGTGCGGCCGATACGTTCTCAACCGCAGACAGCAGCGGCGGCCGGTCGGACAGACGACTGTGGGACGGCAGGGCCGGGCTTGATCTCTCTCTGGGCCCGAGCGACAAGGCCGGCCTATCCGGACGGGTTGGCGAGTCCAACCGTCTCACCCGGGGCGGCTCCGACATCATTGAGACGCATACCGTGGGCGACTCATCCCGGCACTACCGGACTGACATCAGCACGACCTCTACCAGCAATTTCTACTTCGTGAACGTTGACTACGAGCACCGCTTTGACACGACCGGGCACAAGTTCACAGCGACCGCATATGTTGTCGACAACGAGGCAGGCTACACGTCCTCCCATGCAGATTTGGGACTGGCCGGAAACGACACCACCGGCGGACGCCGTACCGACAAGCCGGGTCCGACGCGCCGCGCAACGCTTGGACTCGGATACACTCTGCCGACCGGCAAGAAGGACAAGCTCGACGCCGGGTTCCAGAGTCGGCTCGAGGGCACAGGGCAGGACCTCCGCATCTACCAGTACGACACTACCGCGCGAGCCTGGAGCCTCGACACGCGCTCGAGCCATCCCTATGCGACCGAACAGCAAATCCACTCGCTCTACGCCACCTACACGTGGAACCGGCGCAAGCTCGGCATCCAGCCCGGCATCCGGGGCGAGTTCGGGGAGCGGGTCGTAAGGGTCACTGATACCGACAGCACATGGCCGCTTCGCCGCTGGGACTACTTCCCGAGTCTGCACGCGAGCTACGACCTCGGTTCGGGCAGGCAGGCAATGGCAAGCTACTCGCGCCGCATCGACCGGCCCGAAGTATCTCGCTTGCGGCCATTCCAAGTGTGGAGCGACGAGCACAGCGTGGAGTTGGGCAATCCCGAACTGAAACCGTCCTACACCAACTCGTGGGAGGCGGGCGGCGAGTTGCCGTTGGGTGCGGGCTACCTGTCTTGTGAGGCATACTATCGGTCAAAGAGCGACCTGTTTCAGTGGGTACCGAGCAAGTATCCGGGCGACACGAGCGCGCTGCTCTACACCGCGCAGAACGTCGGCAGGGACTACTCGACGGGCGTCGAGTTGTCCGCGAACCTGATGCCGTACAAGTGGCTGAGCGCCTACCTTGCCGGCGACGTCTACTACTACCGCGAAGAGGTCGTGCTGTCTGGTCAGCCTTACAGCCCCGAGATCTTCACGTGGAGCAGTTCAGCCAATCTCAGCGTCACCATGCCTACGAACACGCAGCTTCAGCTCAGCGGCTACTTCACCGGGCCAAGTGTGTCCGCCACGAGCAGGGCGGACGGATGGCTGAGCACCGATCTTGCCGCCAAGCAGACGTTCCTCAGAAGGGCGCTCTCGATAACCCTCCGCCTGAGAAACCTGCCCGGCCCGAGAACCCAGCACTCAGAGTTCGAAGGCGTGGGTTTCATCTCACACTCATCGTACAAGACCGATGGCCTCACCGCCTCGCTGGCAGTCACCTACAACTTCAACAACTTCAGAATGGACCCAAAGATGCGCGCTGGTCAGGGAATCGAACAAGAAGGCGCGGGCGGCGGCGGTGGTGCCGGCGGAGGGCAGCGCTAGCAGGTCAGCGGACGACCTCGACCTTGCCGGACTGCGGGCCGCACTGGTACAGGTGTATCCCGGCCGGGACCGACAGTG
>CAZQZR010000204.1:0-4977 GCA_964597845.1 uncultured bacterium
CACGTTGCCTCGAAGGACAACCTGTCCATCTTCCTCAAGGCCTATGGCCGCAAGGTGTTCGGCGCGCTGCGACGGACGCGCAAGACCCGGCCGGTCTGGCGAGAGAAGGCCATGGCTAAACTCGATACCTGGGCGGCTGAGCACGAACTGCCGCCTGAGCCATTCACCAGGATGAAGTTGGCCGTCATCACCCTGTTCGCCGAGATGGAACTCCGCGGCGAGTTGGACTGACCGCGTCCGTGTTCTGCCGACACAGCAGGGATTGGGCTGGTTTGTACGAGGGCGTGCGGGCGCACGCCTGTTCTGCTATACGGTGGTGTTGAAGAAGCGGTCGATGTCGGCGACTTTGGTCGTGACGCGGACGCCTTTGGGTAGGGACTTGAGGAAGGAGTGGCTGTAGTTGCCGGCGAGGATTCTGCGGTCAAGTACGCAGACCACGCCGCGGTCGGTCGCGGTGCGGATGAGCCTTCCGAAGCCCTGCCGGAATCTCAGCACCGCCGTGGGGAGCTGATACGCGGTGAACGGGCTGATGCCGTCGGCGCGGAGCTTCTCGGCAATCGCGGTGAGCCGGGGGTCGTCGGGCACCTCGAATGGCAGGCGGCAGATGACGAGGCAGGAGAGAGCTTCGCCGGGGACGTCGATGCCCTGCCAGAAGGACTGCGTGGCGAAGAGGACTGAGTGGGTGTCTTCGCGGAAGTTGCGGAGCAGCTTCGCAACCGACGTATCTCCTTGTATGGAGTAGCTGTAGCCGGTCTGGGGCATGAGCGCGAAGACCGAGTTCATCGAGTCGTAGCTGGTGAAGAGCACGAGCGCGCGGCCGCTACTTGCCTTGATAATAGCGGCAACGACTTCGGCCGCGGCGCGGTTGAAGTCCCCGGGCTGGGTCGGCGGTGGCAGGTGGTCGGCAACATAGAGCAGGCTCTGGGTTTCGTAGTCAAACGGCGAGTCGAGGGACTGAGTCTCGAAGTCGTCGAGTCCGAGCCGGCCGGAGAGGAAGCTGAAGCTGCCGGCAACGGTCAGAGTCGCGGAGGTAAGGACCGTGCTCAGGTAATGGTCGTAGACCGCGGCTCGGAGCATCGGCGCGACGTCGAGCGGTGCGGCGAGCAGGGAGAGGCGGCCCTGCTGGCTGCGCTCGGCCCAGTGGACCGCACCGTCGGGTTCCGCTACGGTGAAACCTTCGAGCGCGAGCGCGGACTGGCCCAGCCTTCGCGCCACGCCGGTCATTTCGGCGCAGAGGACCTCATCGTCGAGCTCCGGCGCGATTTCATCAAGCGCTTTGGCAAGGCGGCTGATGGCCGCGGCCGAGGCGCCGGATTCGAGCGGGACGCGGAACCGCGAGCGGAGCGCGTCCGGCGCGAGCAGGGGTTCGACCGTGCGGAAGAACCGGTCAATCTCGGTGCGGGCGGCGGAGGCTTCGGTTTGAATCGAACGGCGCGCGGCGGAGCGGGGCCCGAGCGCCTGCACCAGTCCGCCGCCGTGGGAGGAGGCGAGCCGGTCGAGGAGAATCGCGAGCGCGTGCTCCGAAGCCTGGTTTCCGAAGTGCCGGACCGCCGCATCCTCGATGCGGTGGGCCTCGTCGAGAATGGCCGCGTCGGACTCGGGCAGCAGGTCGGACTCGGTGGCAAGGTCGGCGAACAACAGCGAGTGGTTGACGATGAGGATTGATGAGTGTTCCCAGGACTGGCGTGCCCGATGGTAGAAGCAGCCCTTGCGAAACTGGCACTTCTCCCTGCGGCACATCGACGAGTCGCGGCAGATGCGCGAGCCGAGGCCGGGGGGCAGGGCGTGGGGGTATTCAAGGATGACGCCGGAGTCGGTCTTGTTGGCCCAGTCGAAGAGCTTGTCTGCGGCTTTAGCTTCGGCCAGCGTGTCGAACAGGCCGCGGGCCACCTGGTTCTCGAGGCGGAACCGGCAGAGGTAGTTCTCCTGCCCGAACGCGACCGAGGCGCGGACCGGCTCGTCCAGTACCTTGGAAAGAAGAGGGACGTCTTGGGCGATAAGCTGGGTCTGCAGCAGCCGGGTGTAGGTGGACACCACCACGCGCTTGTGGTTTTCCTTTGCCCAGAGCGCGGCCGGGACCAGGTACGCGAGGCTCTTGCCCACGCCGGTGCCGGCCTCGATGGCAAGCCGGGTGTGGCCGGCCAGGGTCAGCCCGACCCGGCGCGCCATCTCATGCTGTTGGGGCCGGTGCTCGTAACCGGGCAGAATCCGGCTGAGCCGACCGTCGGGGCGGAAGTACGACTCCGCGTGCGCTTCAGGCATGGACAGCCAAAGGGGAGAAGTGGAAAGAAGAAATGGCAAATGACGGGAGCCAAAGGACAAGCGGCCAAGAGGCGTTCGGGACTCGCAACTCGCGACTCGTAACTCGTATCTCGTTTGTCATGGTGAAGTCCTATCTCGGCTCTTGGGTCTCCGGGCCGGTAATGTCGTAGGAGCGGACGAAGACTTCGTTGAAGTCGTAGACCGCGTGGAAGTCCTCGATGCGGTCTTCCTCGGTTTTGGACAGGATTTCGGCATCGACGAGGTTGAAGACTATCGCACCGAAGTCGTCGGTAGTCCTGACGCCCCAGGAGTTGAGCACGGCCAGTGCCATCGGGCCGTAGCTCTTGAGCGCGAGGTCTTTGATGCCGTCGAGCAATTCCCGCCCGGTGATGTGGCGGCGATGGTCGAGCCGGCTCCATGTGTGGCCGAGCGCGTCGTGGACGAACACGTAGGCCTCGGGTTTGAACCGGGGGTCCTTTGCGAGCACAGCGTCGAGCGGGTTGTCCACGTGCCGATTCTAGCGCGAGCAAGGACAAGCGCAAGCGCGCGCTGCGCGCGAGTTCGCAGTTCCCAGTTTGCAGTTTGCAGTTGTCGGTCCGGTACTTCTAGGTTCTGCCTTCTGCATTCTGATTTCTGACTTCGTCTGAGTCTTGCGAGGCGGCGCTTCCTTGACTTTCCCCTCACACGGCTTATGATACCCGCCGATGAAAAGCTGCGAGCCGGACGAGATCCAGAGCCGGTCGTGCAAGCTCGGACCGTACTGGGTGACTCTGGAATGCCGTGGCGGCAAGGTCGCGAGCGTCGCGCTGGGCAAGAAGGGCGCGCGCGACGACCGGAAGCTGGCAAAGGACCTTGAGCGGGTGCTGCAGGGCGGTATGATACCTGAGTACCTGCATGTGGACACGGCCGGGCTGGTTGGGTTCACGCGCAAGGTACTGGGCCGTTGCGCCGGGATTCCGCCGGGACAGGTGATGACCTACTCGGAACTGGCCCGGGCAGCGGGCAGCCCGAGAGGTGAACGGGCGGCAGGACAGGTCATGGCCACCAACCCTTTCGCTCTGTTGGTTCCGTGTCACCGTGTGGTCGGTTCGGACCAGACGCTGCACGGATTCGGCGGGGGCCTGGACATGAAAGAGTGGTTGCTCGCCAGAGAGGGCTGGCAGTTCTCGGGAAAGGGCAAGAGCCGCAAGCTGACGAGAGAGACGCGAGGCGCGAAGCGCGAGGCGAGAGGTCGGGCGGGGAAGCGGAGTGGCTGAGACCATCGAGCGGCTGGTGGTCGGGCCGCTGGCCACGAACTGCTACATTCTGAAGTCCGGGGTCGAACTGGCAGTCATCGACCCGGGCGGGGACGCCGAGATGATTCTGCAGAAGGTGGGGGAACTCGGCGGGACCGTGAAGTACGTGATTGACACCCACGGGCACATCGACCACATCGCGGCCAACCGGGAAGTAATCGAGGCTACCGGGGCGGCGTTGCTGATTCACGAACTGGATGCGGAGCTGCTTCAGTTTCCGGACCGAAATCTCTCCAGCCTGATGGGGATGAAGTTGAGTTCGCCGGCTCCGGCCCGCACGTTGAGAGAAGGTGAGAAGGTCGTTGTCGGCGAGGAGGAGATGATGGTGTTGCTCACGCCCGGGCATACGCCCGGCGGAATCTGCCTGCTGGCACCGGGGTACGCGTTCACCGGGGACACGCTGTTCCTTGACTCGATAGGTCGAACCGACTTCCCGGGCGGGTCGGACGAGCGCATGCAGGAGTCGCTCAATAAGCTTCAGAAGATGCTGAGCAAGGAAACGGTCATTTACCCGGGCCACGGTGAGCCCGGAAGGTTCGGACGGGCGCTGCTCGTCAATCCGTTCCTCAGCAGCATGGCGGCCGTATGAAAGAGAAGACAATGAGATTGCATCGACAGGAGGAAAAATGCCCAAGGTGAGAGTTGGCCTTATCGGCATCGGCAACTGCTGCAGCAGCCTGGTCCAGGGTGTGCGCTACTATCGGAACGCTAAGTCGGGCGATTCGATACCGGGAGTCATGCACGCGAGCCTGGGCGGCTACAATATCAGCGACATCGAGTTCACGGTCGCGATTGACATCGACAAGAACAAGGTCGGCAAGGACCTGTCGCAGGCGATAGCCAGCCCACCGAACAACACGTTCAAGTTCACCGATGTGCCAAAGACCGGGATCAAGGTGCTGCGGGGCATGACCCACGACGGGCTCGGGTATTACCTGTCACAGATTATCGAGAAGGCTCCCGGGCCGACCGCGGACATCGTCCGCGCGCTCAAGGAGACGAAGACCGACGTGGTTGTGAACTTCCTGCCCGTGGGCAGCGAAGAGGCGACCAAGTGGTACGTCGAGCAGGTGATGAAAGCCGGATGCGCGTTCGTCAACGGCATACCGGTCTTCATCGCATCCCAGAAGTACTGGCACAAGCGGTTCAAGGCGGTGGGCCTGCCGGTGCTCGGAGACGATATCAAGTCTCAGGTCGGTGCGACCATCACGCACCGGATGCTCGTGTCGCTGTTCAACGACCGGGGAGTGAAGCTGCTCAAGACGATGCAGCTTAACGTCGGCGGCAACACCGACTTCATGAACATGCTCGAGCGCTCGCGGCTGAAGTCCAAGAAGATTTCCAAGACCGGCGCGGTCACTTCTCTCCTGAAGTATGACATCGGGGCCGACAACATCCACGTCGGGCCGTCGGACTACGT
>CAZQZR010000205.1:0-4971 GCA_964597845.1 uncultured bacterium
CGGCTACAGCCAGGCAATCGGCGGCATCAACTTCAGGATACCGTCATCTGCAGTGGCGGACCAACGGCAGCCGCGAGCGCCGGTCACGCCGCCGGCAGCCACGGTCATGCGCGAACTGCCGGTCGGCGCGGTGGCGTTCGATGCGATGGGGCGGAGGGCCGTGAATCCGAAGTCCGGCGTCTTCTTCGTGCGGGAGCGGTCAGCGGTAGGCGGTGAGCGGCCGGCCGTCACCGTCCGCAAGGTCATCCTGCAGCGGTAGGGAGGTGTCATGATGCCAAGGTTCGCCCTGTTGGTAGCCGCGCTGCTGTTTGCCGCAGAGTCCCTATTGGGTCAGGCGTGGGTCGTTGAGCAGGTGGACTCGACTGCCGCGGACGGGTCGCCGGTTGAGCTGGTGAAGGCCGCGGACGGCAGGCTATGGACGTGCTATCAGACGACCAGTGGGCTCGTTCGAGTTGCCTGCCTCGGCGATACGGGCTGGAGCATTACCGACATAGGTCCCGGCATCGTGCGCGAAGTCTGGCGGTCATCGATGGCCGCCGGCCCTCACGGAGAGCTCTGTCTGTCGTGCTACTCCCAAGACTCCGGGTGGTTCTATCGACTGGCCGGTGACTCGTGGCAGAGCGAACCTTTCCCATTCATGAATCAGTCACGTCTTTCTGTTGTCGCCTACGACACGGCCGGACGCCTGCACACTGCCTACGGTGTGAATGTGTCGGACTTCTGGGCGGGAACGGAGTCGGATTCGGGGTGGGTCGCCGAGCTTGCCCTGCAGTTGTTTGTCACCGGCTGGGTCTACGGTAGTGATGCTTGCTTCACAGTCGCGGCAGATGGAAGCCCATGGTACTTCGCGTACGTCTGGTGGGAGATGTCGCAGTATGTGTGGGGTGATGAGGTGGCACTGGCGCATTTGGTCGGCGACACTTGGCGGATGGTCTGGGGAGAGAGCGGTCAAAACGTGCCAATTCCCTTGGCGCTGGTTCCTCATGACAGCGGCGTTGGCCGCGTATCCGTTGGCCACGGCACCATGTTCTATGACCGCGAGCAGGTAGCATCGGTGACCGAGAACTCGGTTGCCGGGTTGGCCTACTCCAGCGAAGGCATCCCCCTTGTGGCATGGGTGCCGCGATACTCGTCTGCCTTGCCGATATTCGCTTTCAAGACTAATCGCTGGCACGTTGCCGACATACCGGGCCCAGCCGGTACTGGCGGAATCGATATCGAGACCGATGCTGCCGGGGAGCCTGTTGTCGTCTACAGCACACCGGATAGAGGGCTCTGGTCGGCGACCGGCACCGACGTCGTGGGCGCGGAAGAGAACCCGGCGTACCAAGTCCCGAGCCACAAGCTGGAGCCGACGGTCATCCGGAGTCTGCCGCCCGGCGCGGTAGCGTTCGACGCGTCCGGGCGCAGAGTTGTCAATCCCAAGTCCGGCATCTACTTCGTCCGGGCCGAGCCGTCGGCCGTCGACCGCAAGCCGTCAGCCGTCACCAAGGTCATCATTACGAGGTAGGAAGAAACGATGAAAGCAACCGTGTTCGCAATCAGTCTGGTCGTGCTCCTGGTCGGCATCGCATCGGCCGATTCGCTCAACGTCCGGCTCATCGGCAACTGCGACACGCCGGGCCATGCTATTCGCGTGGCCGTTGTCGGGGACTATGCCTATGTCGCGGATGACTCAGCCGGTCTGCGGGTCATCTCAGTCGCCGACCCGACTCACCCTGTTGAAGTCGGGTACTGGGACACGCCGGGCGCGGCCTATGGCGTAGCCTTGAGCGGCAGCTACGCCTTCGTCGGGGACGGGGATGCCGGCTTGCGGGTCATCTCGGTCGCCGACCCGGCGCATCCGGCTGAGGTCGGGCACTGCGACGCGCCGGATGGGGCAGGCGACGTGGCCGTGGGAAACAACTGCGCCTACGTGGCCGGGTCTTCCGGGTTGAGCGTCATCTCAATTGCCGACCCCGCGCATCCGGTCGAAGTCGGGCACTTCGATTCACTGACCGAAGCCCATGGCCTGGACGCTAGAGGGAGCTATGTTTACGTAGCGGATGGGTGGGGTCTGCGGATCGTCTCAGTTGCCGACCCGGCACACCCGACCGGGGTCGGGTCCTGCCGAACACACGGCATCACCTACGAGGTCGCCGTGAGCGGGGATTACGCCTACAGCGCGCAGCAGGCATTTGGGGTTATCTCGGTCGCCGACCCGGCGCATCCGGCCGAGCTTGCATGGTTGACCTCTACGTGGGCCCTGGGCGTGGCCGTGAACGGAGAATACGCCTACGTTGCGGACTACGTTGGCGGGCTGCGGGTCATCTCGGTGTCGGACCCGTCGATTCCGGTTGAGGTCGGCTACTACACTACCGCGTCAGACGACGCCGAGGGCGTGGTCGTGGATGGGGACTACATCTATGTCGCGCGCTACGAATTCGGGCTGGAGATATGTCAGTTCTATGGCGGAGGCGTAGAAGAGAGCCACAAGTCGCAGGCCCCAAGCCGCAAGTCGGCCGCGACGGTCATCCGCAGCCTCCCGGCCGGCGCGGTCGCGTTCGACGCGTCTGGGCGTAGAGTCACCAATCCCAAGTCCGGCATTTACTTCGTGCGAGAGGCACAAGCGCAAGCTCAAGCACAAACTATGCGCAAGGTCATCCTGCAGCGGTAAGGAGGTGCCATGAAGTACATCACGCTGTCGGTCCTTCTGCTGGCCGCGCTGGCCGCGGGCAATCCGATGATCACGTCAATCATCAACGAGTTTGGGTTTGACGAGGATGGGCTGGGCTGGATGGAGTTGCACCCCTTGGCTCCGGGAGACCCCGAGATGGACATGACCGGATGGGTGCTGACTACGAACACTTCTGCCTGCACGTTTGCCTACTTCATGCCGGACTTTGGGTTCCTTGTCGTTGATTCGGCCTCGCTCGCCGGCGGGGAGTATGGCCATGGGACGTTCCGGCTGGACCCGGCCGGGGACACAATTCGGATGGTGGCGGACCAGCGCCATCCGTGGTACACCGAAAGCGTCGCGTACCCGGTGCTTCCGGCCGGAGAGGGGCGCGCTCCGATGCCGCCGGTCCACGGGTCGGCCTCGCAGGCAGGCGTGTACGGTGGAGGGACGCCGATCTACAACTGGTACATCGACTCGACGCCGACCCCGGGTCAGCGGAACGATAATTACAGCACTATCACCGGTATCGTTACGTGGGGCAGTGGCCACTACTTCGATTGGGTCGATATATCCGTGTTCGGGCCGATGGGCAACTCCCTTTCGAACGTCACGGTGTCAGGGGAGGCCTTTGAAGCACCGGGCCTGGGCGCGGGCAGGTACCAAGTAGCTGCGTGCGGCTGGTATGCGTCGGGCGAGAGCCTGTTCTATCCCGAGTCGGTCGACATTGGCTACAGCGAAACCCTGTCGGGCATCATCCTCGACTTCGACCAGCAGGGAGTAGAGGAGGGGCAGCGGCCGACAGCCTGCGACTCGCGGCCGGCAGCCACGGTCATGCGCCGTTTGCCCTCCGGCGCAACCGTGTACGACGCGTCCGGGCGTAGAGTCATCAACCCCAAGTCCGGCATCTACTTCGTCCGGGCCGAGCCGTCGGCCGTCGACCGCAAGCCGTCAGCCGTCACCAAGGTCATCATTACGAGGTAGGAAGAAACGATGAAAGCAACCGTGTTCGCAATCAGTCTGGTCGTGCTCCTGGTCGGCGTCGCGCCGGCCGATTCCCTCAACGTCCGCCTCATCGGTAGCTGTGACACGCGCGGGGCTGCTTACGGTGTGGATGTGAGCGGGAGCTATGCGTACGTTGCGGCCGCGGCATACGGGTTGCGGGTCATTTCGATTGACGACCCGGAGCACCCGGTAGAGGTCGGTTACTACAACACGCCGGGCACTGCCTATGGCATGGCCGTAAGCGGGAATTATGCCTGTGTCGCGGCGGCAAGCGCCGGGTTGCGTGTCATCTCGATTGCCGACCCGGCAAATCCGGTCGAGGTCGGTTTCCACGACTCGTTGGGGAGTGCCCTGGGCGTTGCCGTGAGCGGAAGCTACGCCTATGTCGCCTACGATTTCTACGGTCTGCGCGTCATTTCAATTCCTGGGGCCGCCGTGATCGGCTACAACGACACGCTTGGCGAAGTCCGCGGCGTCGCCGTGAGCGGGAGCTATGCCTACGTCGCAAACGGGGATTCCGGGTTGCGAGTCATCTCGATTTCCAACCCGGCAAATCCGGTCGAGGTCGGTCACTGCGACACGCCTGGCCAAGCCGAGGGCGTCGCCGTGAGCGGGAGCTACGCCTATGTCGCGGATGGGTCAGCCGGGTTGCGGGTAATCTCGGTTTCCGACCCGGCACATCCGGTCGAAGTCGGCTACTGTGGAGCGCCGGCCTATTCCTACGGCGTTGCCGTGAGCGGGAGCAATGCTTACCTCGCGGACGGGGCGGCCGGGTTGCGTGTTATCTCGGTTTCCAACCCGGCATGTCCGGGCGAAGTCGGCTACTACGACGCACTGGGCATAGCCCATGGCGTTACCGTGAGCGGGGACTACGCCTATGTCGCGGATGGGTCTGCCGGGTTACAGATATATCAGTTCTACGGCGTGGGAGTCCAGGAGACGATGAGCGATGTACGAGTAACGAGGAACCTTCCGCAGACGGTCGTCCGCAGCCTGCCGCCCGGCGCGGTCGCTTTCGATGCGATGGGGCGGCGTGTTCTAAGCCCGAAGTCCGGCATTTACTTCGTGACGGATGACGGTGCACGGAGTGCGGTTCACGTCCGCAAGATCATCCTGCAGAGATAGGGAGGCAATATGGTAAGAAACATTGTGGCACTGCTCGTAGTTGCTGGTGCGGCGACCGCCAACCCGTGGCTATTGACCTACATCAGCGAGGTTGGCTTTGACAGTGCCGGGCGCCCGTGGGTCGAGTTCGGCGTGCAGCCATGGGAGGACGAAGGCTACCTTCACGACGTCCTGCTTGTGACCGG
>CAZQZR010000206.1:0-4902 GCA_964597845.1 uncultured bacterium
GCCCAGATGCCCTGCAGCAGGTAGACCGGCCGCTCGGAGTGTTCGAAGTCGTACTGGGCCAGCGCCTGGTAGAACTCGGTGGGCAATATCGTGTAGACCCGCACCACGTTGATACCGGCTGCGCCCATCTGCTCGAGCCAGCGGGCATAATCCCCGCGCTTCGCCGCGAACTCGGTCGGGTAACGGCCGGGTAGGGCGACACCGAGGTTCGCGCCGACGACAAAGAACTTCTGCCATGTCTCAGTCTTCTCGCCGCGCGCGTTGCTCTTCGGCTAGCGGCTTCGGCCGGTAGGCGTGGTGCGCCTCGTCGTTGATTATCAGGATGTTCTTCTTGGTTCCAAGCTCCTTGAGGGTCCGCCGGCAGAATGCCGCATCGCTCTCCGCACCGCGCTGGACAACGCTCCGCTTCCGGCTGTCGTCCTTCGGACTGAACAGGTGCCAGTTGGTGATGAAGAATCGGCCCTGCTGTAACCGCTCCAACATCCCACGCGGCACCAGATCGAATTTGTCGTAGTAGTTCTGCTTCTGCCACGGCAGCAGCACCTGCAGCCGCTCGCGGATGGTCAGGTTGGGACACAGCATCAGCACGGCATCGGAGAACCGCTTGTCCTGCGGATTCGCGAGCTTGTTCAGTACCTGCCACGCGATTACCATTCCCATCACGACGGTCTTACCCGAACCCGTCGCCATCTTGCAGGCGTAACGGATAAGGTTCTCGTCCTTGGGCAGGTTCACGCCCTGTTTGTCGGCCTGCGGACCTTCGGTCAGCCATATCAGGGTCTCGGTAGCCTCAATCTGGCAGAAGAACAGCTTGCGCTCGCGCTCGGGCCGGGTCCAATGGCCGAGCAGTTGCCGCGTGATGCCGCTCGTCACGCCCGGATAGCCCTTTTCCCGCCACGCCAAGACCTTGTCCCGAATGTCATTCACCGTGTCGAGCGGGACAAATTCCTCCTCGAACAAGGCGGTCTGCCCGCCCTGCGTGCGCGGCTTCAGGTAGTACCCGGCAGGCCTGCGCCCGTCCACAAGCACCGGCTGCCCTTCCTTGTACGTCCAATGCCGTTTCGGCTCCGCGAACGGAGAGTTGAGTATTGGGTTATCGACGAGGAGAGACATACGGTGCTGGCCCTACGTCCAGGTCGGCGGTCGCTTCGCGACTCCGCCCGGACCATCCTCGACCTCGTCTGGAAGCTGGGCCTCGGCCAGGTGTTGTTCCTTCATGTGCATGTAGAAGTCGCATTCCTGCTTCAGGTCTTCGGACTTGCGCTCGATTGGCAGAACGAGGCCGACTGCCTTGTCTGGGAACAACTCGTGGATCGCGCGGATGGCCGGAAGGGCGTCGGTATCGTCCGAGATGAGCAGCGCCTTGTCATACTCGTCGCGCAGCGCTCCGCGAAACAGGTAGATGGCGATGTTGACGTCGGTCAGTTTCTCTTCAAATGTCCGGTAGACGCGGCCGCACTTGGTGCAGTGTCGGGTCCGGCGCTTGAACCTGCCCATTACGACTTCAACCCCGCGTCGGCGAAGCACCCGCAGATACTGAACGTGGCGGGCGGCCTTTTCCTGGTCCCATGTGGCAAGCGCCGTAAACAGGTAAACCTTCTCCAACGAATCCTGTCCGCCGACGAAGCAGCGGGCCAGCGCCACGTAGTCCAGCCACTTGTACTTCCGGTACTTGCCCGGTCGGCTGTCTGTCGTGTTACCTTGCAGCGCGTGGTACATGTTGAAGCCGTCGACGAAAGCTATTATCCTCGCCATCTTACGCCCGAAAATGAGTCCCGCGCCCCGAGGGGCGCGGGGCCATCGGAACAGCGAACTGCCCGATGGGATAACGACACATTATCCTCGCCGTGGCCGGACTGTCAAGCGTTAATACTACGGCCATGCCGGCTACTTCCTCGCCGCCAATTCCATCACCCTCGGCACTTCGTTCCCTCGGAAGTCGATGACCTTCACCGCAATCCGCTTGTGCTTGCCGGGCTGGAACGGGAACGACTTGGTGCCACGCATCAGTTCGAACGTCTCCGGTTCAATCTGCGCCTTCAGCGCACGTTGCAGCTTATCCCATGCATCCTTGTCACCGGGGAAGAACGCCTGGCAAATGTGGAACGTCATCCCGTCGTAGTCGGTGTCGAGGAACCACGCCGCTGCGTCCTCGCCTCGGGTTGACTCGGCCTTGCCGGTCAGCGGGTCGTAGATGTCCACGCCCGCCAGTTCTACGACGTAAGTGTCGTCCTTGCCCTTGGTCAGCCGCACGTCCGGCTCGCCGTAGGCCGTGAATATCTGGCTGGCCCGGCCTGTCTTCAGCAAGTCGCCAATGAGCACGTCCGGGGCAACGTTGACGAACTCCACGGTCAGCCCTTTCACCGGCGTCTTCTGTATCAGCGCCCGCGCCTCCGGGTCGAAGCTGAACCCGCAAAACAGCAGCACGTCGTAGCCGTTCATCTTCGCGGCCGGCGTCGACTCTTGGACCTGGTACGCGGTCACCGGCCCGTGCTGAGGCCCGAAGCCGATGGCGACCTTCAGAGTCTTGCCGTTCTGGCCTGACTCGGCCTCGGCTTGCACGAACCCTAGACTCACCGCCCTGATGTTCGCCAGTTCCATCTTCCGGCCCTTCGGGAAAATCACACCGCCCTGCAGCCTCAGCAGGTTAATCATGTCCGAGAGATAGTCGCCCGCCTTGTCCGATATGCGTCCCTCGGCCTCGCTCGTCTCGAACTGCGGCACCGGCGCGGCCGCGTCCGGCGCTTCCACGGCCGGAGCCGGAATCGCCTCGACCGTGAACGGCCCGCTGACGCGCACGATTCTTGTCTTCTTGAACGGCCGGTCATACAACGTTTCCGGCGTCGCGTTCCGCAGGATACTGGCGTCAATCTCCTTACGCTTAGCCCGCTTCGCTTCCCAGAATCTACGGTGCGCTTCCTTACCGTCTTTGTCCCAAGCTTTGCCCACCTCTTGCGGCACCTCCCACTCTAGCCATTTCTCGTGCAGCACCTTGTTCAGTGCCTTCAGTACCGCGTCTATCCCCGGCTGGGCTTTCGCCGCAATCGCGTCAATCTCCGGGTTCTTGGCAATGCACTCGAGTGTAACCTGCGGCAAGGTCTCGCACCTGAACCCGCCGCCGGGTCCGCGCTCCGTGTCCTGCAGCTCAAAGTAGTCGTACTTTGCGGTCAGAAGCCGTTGTCGCGCAATCGCCAAAGCCACGCGCGACGTATCGCACGTGACCCACCTCCTGCCCTACTTCTCCGCGCAGAATGCAGCCGTCCCGCTCCCACACGTCGGGTCGAAGACCAGGTCCCCTGGGTCGGTGGCCATCAGGATGCAGCGCTCGACGACCTTGCTGTGCGTCTGCACGGCATAGACCTTGTCGCTGGAAAAGCCCGCGAATTGTGTATCGGTCCACTGATTGGACATACCGCCCCGAGCGCGTTCTTCCTTGTATTTCTTCCATCTGATCTGCTTCGCACTGACGCGTTCCACTCTGTCTGCATCCACGATTCTGTGGAAAAGCTCTGGGTCGAACGACCACTGCCGTCCCTCTGACGGCTCAAAGGTTTCGCCTCGAAATGAAAGGGGACCGCTTCGCGTCTTGCTTGGGTGCTGTGACGTCATAGACGCCAGTTCAAAATCCCCTCGCGCGTCAGTACCTGCAGGGTTGAATGCTTCCTCTTGGTCGCCAAACAGACCTCGGTACTTCACGTTGATAGGGTTCTTGTAGTACCACAGGACATAGTCGGTTGTGCGAGGCAGCACGTTCGATGTGCTTCCTGTAGAAGTAGCAAACGTAACCATGCAGCCAAAGTTCTCGGGCCCGAACACCTCATCCATTAGGCTTCGCACGAGGTGTACGTTCTCGTCTCCTATCTGCACAAAGATGGAGCCGTTATCGGCCAGCAGGTCTTTTGCCAGAAGAATACGGTCGCGGAGGTACGTGAGATACGAGTGTATTCGAAGCTTCCACGTATCACGGTAGGCTTTGATCTGCTCCGGCTCGCGGGTCAGGTCGTCATCTCTGTCCTTAACATCGCGGCGGTCGGTGCGGGCCTGCATGTTGGAGGCGTACTTGATGCCATAGGGCGGGTCGATGTAGATGCACTGGACCTTACCCGCCATGCCTTCTTTGACGAGCATCGAGTTCATTACAAGGAGCGAGTCGCCAAGGATGAGCCTATTGGCCCAGCCGACGTCGTGTTTGTAGAACTCAATCTGCTGGTCTGCGGGCAGTTCGTTGTTGCCGAACAGAGCGAGTTGCGGCTCGGGTTTCTTGACTGCTTCCAGGATGGCGCGGGTGGAGACTCGCTCGTGGATGTGAAGCGAGACTACGTCAACGTCGAAGGACGTATGCTCGGCCTTGCCTGCCCAGATCAGTTGCGGGTCAAGGTGCGGGTCGTACGAGTACTTCTCAACCTGGCGTTCGTGGGCTTCGTATGTCGGCGCGATTCCGGCGGGCGGGTTGTTCTTCCGCTTCGCGCCTTTGTGACGGTAGTCACCGACGTTGTCCTGTCCTGCTGTCTTGCGTCCTTTTGGCATAGCACTCACCTCCGCCCGTGCGCGCACTCGTTCCAGACCGCCGCGCTCAGGGCTGTATTCACCGCGATGTTATAGCCGTGAATCCGGCCAAAGTCAAGCAAACGACAGCAGTCGAGCTTTCGGGTGAAGAAAAATGAGACAAAGAAGGAGAGACAGGTGGATAGCGCGCGAAGCAGATGGCCAAGGTGCTGTTGCAGGGGCTGGAACGACGGCTGTTACGAGACGAGGGCCGGGCGCTGTTACGGGCGCTGGGACGAGGGCTGGAACGAGGGCTGTTACGAGACGAGGGCCGGGCGCTGTTACGGGTGCTGGGACGAGGGCTGGAACGAGGACTGTTACGAGAGGAAGGCCGGGCGCTGTTGCGGGTGCTGGGAC
>CAZQZR010000207.1:0-4899 GCA_964597845.1 uncultured bacterium
GCAGGACCTCAAACACCCGCTGCATCAGCGGGCTGTGACTCACGAGGTCGCCCATATGGAAGCGCCCGGCCAGTTCCTGGCGCAGGGCTTCCACCTCGCTTAAGTCGCGGAAGGTCTCGGCTCCGCCGACGACCTTTCCCGCGGCGTCGCGCATGATTGCCGTGGAGACGCTTATCGGGTTGCGGTCGCCGTCTGCGGTAATGATATAGCAGGATTTCCCCACCACCGGCTTGCCAGTCTTGATGCTGTGCTTCAGCGCACAGTCCTCCTCACACATGCTGGAGCGGAACACCTCAGAGCAGTGCCGGCCGATGGCTTCCCGGCGCGGAGTTCCGGTTATCTCCTCTGCCGCCCGGTTGAACGACGTAATCCGCCAGTTCAGGTCGACGGTGAAAACACCATCCGAGATGCTCTCGAGGATTGCGTTGGTGTGAGCGGCCGAGCCGGGCCGGCCGCTCTTTCTTGTTCGGTTCAAGACGAATATGATTATATGGCAGCCCGGTGGGCGTGCAAGACTCGTCGGGCGGTCAGCTGGTTTGAATTCGGCACATCCTGACGCGCGGCTTCGGCGCGAGTTCCCAGTTTGCAGTTTCCGGTGGCGGACGGCGGAGAGTGGCTGGCAGGCACCCGGTTGTGAGTTGCGGGTTCCGAGTGCATCCTGGCAGCCGGCAGACGTCTGTCTTCCCGGCGGGCGCGGCGGGTTCGTCCTGACCGGCAGGGTGGCAGCGAATTTGTTCTCTCGCTGACGGTTGCACCGAGCCAAAAGCCGCCTAGACTGTCAGCGCTCTATGGGCCGAAATCTCGACCGCGTCACCGTACTCGACGCGCTGCTTATCGCCGCGCTGCTCGCGCTGCCGGGCTGGGCGCTGGTCACGTCGTGGCGCGCCGCCCGCGAGCAGCCAGTCGCCTACATCTATCACGACAACCGGCTGCTCGGCGTTTACCAGCTCGACCGGCCGCAGGTTGTGGTCATCGGCGACAAAGCCCGCCCGCACATGAAGATAGAAATCAAGGACGGCGCAATCCGTGTTGCCGAATCCGACTGCCCGAAGGGTATATGCAAGCAGGCCGGCTGGGTGCATACACCCGGACGGTCGATCGTGTGCGTACCGAATAAGGTGCTGATAGAGCTGCGGGGCGAACGCAAGGAATACGATGCCGAGAGCTACTGAGGAGAAGTCCGAAGGACGAAGGCCGAAGGCCGAAGTCGGAATCCGGGACGAGGGACCGGTTGACAATGTGGTTCGGCTTTCGATTCTGGTGGCCTGCGCGTCGGTGCTGCAGGTTGCCGAGTCGCTACTCCCGCATCCCATACCCGGAGTACGACTTGGGCTTGCCAATATCATCACGGTTATCGCAATAGTGTACATCGGCCCGGGCAGCGCGGTGCAGCTCGCGGTACTGCGCACGCTGGTCAGTTCGATGGTGATGGGAACGTTCCTGACGCCCACGTTTGTGCTCTCATTCTCCGGCGGCGTGGTGAGCGCGCTTGTCATGGTCCTGTTGTACCGACTCTCACGCAGCAGCGGGCCGTTCCGCTTCAGCCTCATCGGCATCAGCGTGGGCGGCGCGGTGAGCCACATCATGACCCAGGTTGCGCTGGTGTACCTGCTCTTTATCCGGAGCAGCGGTGTGCTGTTGCTCTGGCCCTGGCTGGCACTCTCAGCCGTGGTCACCGGCGTAATCACCGGCATGATTGCAGTCCAGGCGGTGAAGCGACTGGACGCCGGCGAGGCGAGCGGGGCCGCGCTGGTCCCGGCGTCGGACTGGTCCGACCAGTCCGACCTGTCAGACTCGGATTCTTTCATCCGGCGCCTGCGGCCGGAGGTGAAGATTGCCGCGGTCGTGGTCATAGGGCTCCTCGTGGTCATATTCTCAGGCTACACGCTCTACGCCGTGGTCTTCCTGCTGCTTGCGGCCATGACAGTCCTTGCCCGGGTCCGGCTGAGCCGACTGCTCGTTGGACTGAAGCGTATCTGGGTATTGCTGGTCGCCGCGCTGGTGATGCCGGTAATTTTCTCGCCGTGGGGGCGGGTTCTGTTCGGAGTCGGGCCGTTGCGAGTGACCGACCAGGGCTTGCACCAGGGCGCTATCTTCGCCGCGCGTATCCTGCTGCTGTTCTTCGCGACCGCCCTGCTGGCCCAAACCACGGCATCGGAGGAAATCGCGAGCGGGCTGGAAAAGTTGCTTGCGCCTCTGCGGGTCTTTCGGGTCAGGCCCGGTCGTTTGGCGCGGTCGCTTAGCCTTTCGTGGTCCTACTTCCCGCAGTTCTGGCAGAGTGTCCGGCGCATGGTCGGCGAGAGCCGCGGCCGCAGGGGCTGGCTGGACCGGACCATCCATCTTCCCGGTGACGTTGTTGCGGACATGTATTCTCTTGCGGACCAGACAGCCGCGCGGGTAGCGCAGAGCGAAACAGTGAATTAAGAATGGTGAATAGTGAAAGGCGGACTTGAACTTCACAATTCTCAATTCTCTATTCACTATTCTCCGACGAGGTGACGCCGTGACGGCGCGGAGGCTGTTCGTGTTGGCGCTGGCCGCGGTGTTGCCGGCAGTGTCCTGCCGTTCGGGTGCACCCGCGGTACGGAAGCAGACTCGCCTGATGATGGACACCTACGTCACGATTCAGGCGCTGGGGCACGCGCCTGTCGTAGACCGGGCCATCGAAGCCGCCTTTGTCCGGCTTGAAGACATCAACCGGAAGTTCAACCATCTGGATACCACCAGCCCGCTCTACGCGTTCAACACCCGCAACGAGCCGCTCACCGACACGGAGGTAGTAGAGGTTGTGCGAGCCGCGGTCGCGGTCAGCGAAGTCTCCGGCGGGGCGTTCGACATCACGGTGCGGCCGCTGGTCGAACTCTGGGGCTTCTATGGAGACCACCCCTCGGTGCCGTCGCAGCGGGCGATCGACTCGTGCCTGAAAATGGTCGGCTACCGAAACCTGGTGGTCGAGCCGGGCCGGGTGACGAAACGCCGGCCGGATGTGACCATCGACCTTGGCGGGATCGCCAAGGGCTACGCCCTTGACGAGGCGGCGCGGGTGCTGCGGGCCGGGGGTATCGAGAATGCGCTTATCGACCTCGGCGGGGACGTCTATGCGATGGGCAGGAAGGGCAACCAGAACTGGAAGGTCGGCGTCCGCAACCCGCGGGGGGAAGGCGTGGTCGCGGTGGTCGCGGTGTCGAACATGGCGGTTGTCACTTCGGGCGACTACGAGCGTTATTTCTTCGGACCTCCTCGGGACACGATCCGTAATCGCCGGACAGGGACAGTCCCCGGCGCTGAGAGCGCCGCAATCCGGTACAGTCCCCGCGATTCCGGTCATGTCCCTCGTGACAGCGTTCGCTACTGCCACATCATTGACCCGGCGACCGGCTGGCCGCCGCGCGGCATGACGAGCACGACCGTCGTGATGCGCGACCCGTTGACGGCACAGGGCTGGTCAAAGGTGCTGTTCATCCGCGGCACGGACGCCCTGCCTCTTATCAAGCAGACCGGCGGCATCGAGGCGTTGCTGGTGACCGACAAGCAGGAGGTCATCCGTTCCGCGGGATGGCCGAGGGATGGAGAATATAGAGAACGAGGAGAATGGTGAATAGAGAATTGAGAATTGTGAAAGGCGGATTCGGATTTCACTATTCACTATTCACAACTCACTATTCGCCATCCGTCTTTTACTCTTCACCATTTTTGGTACACTATTCCGCCATGAAGGTAGTCTGATGAAAGCAGTAGTGGTATACTATTCCAGGTTCGGGCACACGGCGAAGGTGGCCGAGATGCTGGCGCAGGAACTGGGCGCCGAGGTCCGCCGAATCGAGGAGACGAAGCCGCGGGGCTTCATGTCGATGGGCTGGGGCGCGATCACCAACGCCCGGTTCGGGATAAAGCCGATGGACCTTGACCTTCACGACTGCGACACCGTCGTGCTGTGCGCCCCGATCTGGGCCAGCCGGCCGGTCTGTCCGGCGCGCACATTCCTGCGTGATGCCCGGCTGGAGGGCAGGCAGGTGAATGTGCTCGTGACATGCGGCGGCGGCGATTATCGGCGCGGACCTGGCGAAGAAAGGCGCGGGCATCGCCGCCACCGGCAGGGTCGTCACCGGCATGGGTAAGAAGGAAACTACCGATGACGAACTCCGTCAAGCGGCCCGCGAGTTCGCGCGCAAGGTGAAGGGGGCCGGCGTTTGAACGAACCCGACAGCCAGTTGATTCAGCCGGCCGATGACCGGGACCTGGTCGCCCGCGCTCAGTCCGGAGACATGGCCGCGTTCGAGGAACTGGTGCGGCGCCACCAGCAGGGCCTTTTCTCGTACCTCTACCGGATGTGCCGGAACTCAAGCGATGCCGAGGAGCTGGCGCAGGCCGCAATGATCCGGGCCTGGGAGAAGCTCGCCGGGTTTCGCGGGGCGTCGAGCTTCAAAACCTGGCTATACCGGATCGGCACCAATCTTTTCCTCAATCTGCGTACTCGGAGAAAGCCGACCGAGGAGCTGCCTGAGACCCTGGCCGCGCCCGACGCCGAGCGCCCGGAACAGGCATTTCAACAGAAGGTGCGCGAGGAGGCCGTGCGGGGCGCGCTTGAGCGGCTCCCGGCCGACCAGCGGGCAGCGCTCGTGCTTCTTGTCTACCAGGACATGAGCTACAAGGAGATTGCCGAGACCATGGGCAAGACGGTGCGGGCGGTGGATTCGCTGCTGTTCCGCGCCAAGACGAACGTACGCAAGGCTTTGGGAGAGGCTAGGGACAAAGGAATTGTGTAGAGGAGAATAGTGAATAGAGAATTGAGAATCGTGAAAGGCGGATTCGGATTTCGCCATTCACTATTCTTAATTCACTATTTGGGGGTATCCATTTGACTCAACCAACTACTATGGGTTGTGTGCGACCAGTTTG
>CAZQZR010000208.1:0-4860 GCA_964597845.1 uncultured bacterium
AGTGGACCGCAAGAGGCCTGACGCAGGCGGTGCTGCAGGCGGTCCGGACCGACGTGTTCAACGTCGCGGCACCGGTCGCGCCGTGAGAAGGCCACGAACGATGCGGGCGGAGTTCCGCTGCCGGACTCCGCCCGCGCTGATGCGAGTTTCGGCCTTGCGCTCTCCGCGCCTACCCGACCGTATTGGTCAGGCAGGCTGCCGGGTGCACTTTTGCGCCAGTCAGGTCGTCGAATGGAAAGGGAACGAGAACGACTCTACCCTTGGTCACGGTACGGTTTTCCGTCGGCGACAGAGTATATCTCTTCCTTCGGGTCTCTCAGGAAATCGAATGCCGGATTGGCGGCAGCGGCCTTGAGCCAGAGTTGTTCGTCAATATCGTTGTCGTCGGGCACCAGGACTATCACGCGCACGCGACTGAGCCCGGCAACCGGCAGAGGCTCGTCGAGCACGAGCTGATGGTCATTGTTGACGGTTCCGGTCGTTTCTATCGCTTTGCCTGTCATTGGCCTGCCTCGGTTCTCATTGTCTTCCACGAACTGTAGTTCCAAAAAGGCTGGTCGTCAAGTTCGGGCGCGGGCGAGACGGCGACCGGGAACGGCACTGCGGCCCGGAGAGGGCCGCAGTGTGTCGCCCAGGAGGCCGGCGAGTTCTAGTTCAGTGTCCGCTGACGGCGGAGGTCGAGACGCGGGGCCGGGGCGTCGTCGGTCTCCGGGTTTGCGTCCGGGAACAGGTCGAGATGGACCACTGCCTTCTTGAATACGAGGGCCGAGCCGGAGGCGCTGGGCGCGGACAGCCGCTGCAGCGTGCCTGCCCCGGCTGTGGGTTGGGCCGTGACTTCGGCGCCGGCCGCGCTCCGGATGAACTGCTGCACCTGTCTCGCGCTCAGTTTGCCGTGCGGCTGGGTCTGCATGGCGTCAATCACGTATGACCGGAGCAGCTTGGGCCACATCTTCCGGAAGAGTGCGGGAGAGACGAACGCATCAACGCAGATTATCTTGCCGCCGACCGCAACCGCGACCCCGATTGCGCCGGGGAACAGGGCCGGCAGGTCGTCGAGCTTGTCGATGTAGGGCTGGGCCTGTTCCTGCGCGCCTTTGTCTTCGTAGACTTTGGCAAATGCCCGGCTCGGAGTCGCCACGCCGAGTTGCTCGTGCGCGGCGTCAACCGCGTCCCAGACTTCCTGCTGGCTCCGGGTCTGGGCCGCCCGCTCGCGCACCTGGCCCGAGGCGACGTAGCCCTTGGTGCCGAAATTCAGGGAGCTCCCGGTCCAGCGGCCGTGCTCAGTGCAGAAGACCGGCACGTCGAGCCAGACCGAACCCGGCGGCAGCAGTACGTCGTCCTGCAGCATCCGGTCCTGTTTGGCCCCGCTGACGATTTCGCCGGCCATGCCGAACACGTAGGTCTTGCCCGTATTCCGCATGCGCACGGTATTGACCTCGCCGCCGTCCTTTTCCTGCACTTTGACCTGGCCGGAACGGATCGCCTCGTCGAGCAGGCGGTAACCGGCCGAGCCCGAAGACGGGCCGACGAGCGGGAAGAGGGTCAGGTTCCCGTAACCGGTCGGGTTCTTGACCGTTATCCGCGACAGCAGGTTCGTTGCCGGGGACGCGGAGTGCAGTTGCCCGGCGGCAACACAGGCGGCCGCCGCCAGGGCGGCCGCGACTCTCGATAGGTTCTTCATCTGGTTCTCCTATTGAAGCTTGAAGTTGAACGGCAGGACGACCATACGCACCACGACCGGCCGGTCGCGCTGGTAACCCGGCACAAAGCCGCAGCGGTACGCCGCCTCGACCGCGGCCTGGTCGAGCGCCGAGTTGCCCGAGGTCGCGTAGACCTCGGCATGCGCCACGTTGCCAAGGGTATCGACGACCATCGACACTGCAACCCGGCCTTCGATGCCGGCGGCACGGGCCATCGCCGGATAGTCGGGCTTTGCCTCGCGCACCAATTCCGGCTTCTTTTCGACTATCCAGAACGGGACGTCAGCGGGGAGCGTCGGTGCGGTGACGTCCGGTTTCAGGTCGTTGAAGTCGGTGCTCCGGTCGATGGTCGGCGCTTCCGGGTTGTCACTGGCAACCGGGATGCGTCGCGGGGCCGGCGCCGGCGGCTCCAGCGGGTCCGAAACAACCGGGACGAAGTCATCGATGATGAGGTCCCTGGGGACGGGCACGCGGAGCCGGTAGGGCTGCACCTGCGGCTGGGGTGCGAACAGGAATCCCATGGTCACGAACGCCAGCGCAACGACACCGGCGACTCGGATGTCACGACCGTATTCCAGGTCGTGGTCGAACACTGCGTATCTGCTTTTCATGTTGACCTCCTGCACTGCTATATACCGGGGCCGGAGGTATGACATTCCCCGCCGATATGGACCAAAAGGAAACGGCAACTCGCGCTGCCGTAATGAAAAGCCGCTGCCCGGCTACTTGTCTTCGGTCTGCCCGGCCCTAAGGAACCGGTACGGGTACTCAAAGAAGCCGGGGACCTGGCGGTTGTTCTTCACCATGGCACTGAACCGGGACTGGCGCATCTGGAGCAGCGCGATGCTGTCCAGCAGGACCGAACCCGAGCTCTGGCTGACGACCGCATTGAGGACCAGGCCGTTGCTGTCGGTCATCACGTCAAGCAGCACGGTGCCGGTGTCGAGGATGTCGAGGTCGGGCATTGGCGGCGATTCTAGCAGGACCGGCAATTCCTCGCCCGAATCAGCCTTCTTCGCCATCGCGTCTGCCCGCTCGGCCGGCGCCGGCGGCGCGGCCAGGCTCCGGTTCATCTCCTGGGCCGAACGCTCGCGCGCGACCGAGGCTTTCGGCTTTGCCGCGCCCCATCCTTCTTCCCTCGCTCCACCGGTGGCAGCGTTCAGCCCGTCTTTGTCCGCTCCGGACCCGATAACGGACTTCGCCACGCCGCCCGCGGCGGCCATCTCCCCGCTCTTGCCGGATTCGGTCCGGGCCTCTTCGACCTTGTCCGCGGCCGCGGCGACCTTGGTTTCGTTCTCGACCGCGCGCGGGACCGCTTCTTCATAGCTGCCAATGGGAGCAGCCACGGCAACGGCGCCCTTGCCGGTAAGAAGCTGCCTCTCCCCGAACATCCGCCAGCCGGAGATGACGACGACAAGCACCACCGCGAGGCCGGCCGCGACCGTGGCGAACCTAGTCCATACGAACGACGGCCGGAAGGATGGCATCCGCTTGCGCGTCGGGCCCCGGATTCCGCGCCAGACCCGCGCCCGGTGCCAGTGCCAGTAGTCGTCGGCCAGTTCCGGGTGCTCGACGCTCTTCACGAGGTTGTGGAGTTGTTCAATCTGGGCGAGCTCGCGAACGCAATCCGGGCAGGCCGCAAGGTGCTGCCCGACCTTTGCGCTCTGGGCGGCATCAAGTTCCTTGTCGGCGTACGCGCCGAGCAGGGGCCTTATCTCGTCACACTCGGGTTTCATGTTGCCGGCAGGTACTCCTTCAGCAGTTCGCGCAGCTTCTCCCGTGCCCGGTTCAGGCGGGACATCACGGTTCCGACCGGAATGCCGAGCATCTCCCCTATCTCGTTGTAGCTCAATTCCTCGTTTACCCGCAATACGAAGACCGCCCGCTGGTCCGCCGGCAGCCTGGTCAACGCCTGGTCCAGGTCGCGCCGCAGCCCGGAGTCCGCGGACCCGGGCCGGGGATCGGCGATGTCCACCGACTCGGCTTCGCCGTCCGACATCGGCAGCGGCACGAAACGGAACTTCTTGCCCCGCTTCAGGTGGTTGAAACAGAGGTTCACGGCAATCCGCCGCAGCCACGTGTAGAACTGGTACTGCTCGTCGAACCGGGCAATCGCCCGGTAGGCCCGGATGAACGTCTCTTGTGACATGTCATCGGCATCCGCGTGGTTGCGCGTAAGCGAGTAGGTGACTTTGTAGACACTGGCGGCATATCGTTTCATCAGTTCGTCAAAGGCTTCGGTGTCGCCCGACTGGACGCGGTGAATCAACTCGACGTCGCTCGCCCGCGCCTCGGGCTCAATCATCTAATCTACCGTTGTCGGACGAGGAGTATTCCGGGGATTATTATCCGAACCTGCGGCCCTGGAACTTGCCGCCCTTGACCAGTCCCTCGTAGTGCCGCATTACCAGGTGCGCCTCGATCTGCTGCAGGGTGTCCAGAGCGACGCCGACGATGATCATCAGCGTGGTACCGCCGAAGTAGAACGGCACGCGGAACGCGTTCATCAAGAATCCGGGCAGGAGCGCGATTATCACCAGCGTAACCGCACCGGGCAGTGTAATGAGAGTGACACTGCGGTCGATGTGCTCCGCGGTCTTGTTGCCGGCCTGCTTGCCCGGGATCGTGCCCCCGTATTTCTTCAGGTTGTCGGCGATGTCGCGCGCGTTGAACACGACCGACGTGTAGAAGTACGTGAAGAAGATAATCAGGATGGCGTAGAGCATGTCGTACAGCCAGCCGCCGGGGTTAAGGATATTCTGCAGCGACACGAGCCACGGGATCCTAAGGAACTGGGCAAAGGTCGACGGGAAGACGACGAGCGACTGCGCGAAGATGATGGGGATCACGCCCGCGGTCCAGACCCTTATCGGCAGATGGGTCCGGTGCTCGCGGTACATCTGCCGGCCTACGACCCGGCCTTGATACACGACCGGGATCTTCAGCACCGCCATGGTCAGCAGCACCACGCCGGCGTAGACCGCAAAGATGACCGCGGCCAGCATCACGAGCGCCAGCCAGGAAATCTCACCGGCCCGGACCATCGAGATGGTGCGACCGATGTCCTGCGGCGTACTGTCCAGGCAGCCGACGAAAATCAGGAACGAAATGCCGTTGCCGATGCCCCGGTCGGTAATCTGCTCGCCGATCCACATGGCCA
>CAZQZR010000209.1:0-4750 GCA_964597845.1 uncultured bacterium
CCCAGTTCGCGATGTAGATCTTGTTGGTGACCGGGTTCACCGCCACCGCGCGGGGATTTCCGCCCACGCCCACCCTCACGGGAGTGTTAGTCGCCCCGTCAATCACGGCTACGCTGTTGTCGGCGTAGTTCGCAACGTATGTCTTGTTCGTCACCGGATTCACTGCCACTGCGATGGGTTGGCTTTGCACCGTCACGGTTGCGGTTACCCAATCAGCTTGCCCGACGCCCGTCAGAATAGCCAGCATCATCGCTGCTATCGCACACTGCCTCATCGCCGGCGCCTTTCTCCTGGAATCAATGAATCTTGGTGGGGCAATGCTTGCACCTTCTTTGTCACCTGCCCGGCTGAATGCCCGCGTTGCGGTCGGGGCCGAGTGGGTACGCCAATCCGTGACACTATTCGATAATGACCTTTGTCGTCCTGGTGTCGGTCTCGCCTTTGACCTTCACGAAGTAGACGCCGCGCGCGAGACCGCTCGCATCCAGCCGCGCAGTGTTCTTACCCTTCTTAAACCCGCTCGTCGGCACCCGCGCGGCCAACCTGCCGCTTGCGTCGTACAGGTTGATGGTGACGTTGCAGTCCTTCCGCAGGGTGTAGTGAACCTGCGCCGCGCCCCGGACCATGTTCGGCCATACGCTCACCGTGTCGATGACAGAGCCGTGGCCCGGCGCGTCGCCGCCGCCGATCCAAGAGCAACCGATGCCGGCTACTTCGTCAATCAGCCAGCCGGGGAGATTCTCATTGGTGCCATCGGAGGCGAAGCGCCAGCGGACATTGAACGTCTTGGTGTCGGTTACCTTGTCCAGAATGAATACCGACTGGACCCAGCCCGACGAATTGCCGTACCAGCCATCCTTGCTGTCCAGGACGGTAACCGGTCCGTTGTACGCAGGCCCGTTATGGGGCGTGGGGTACCACCAAGACGAACCCCCATCGGTCGTGTAGGAGAAGTTGCCGCCGTCGCCGCCGTAGGGATCGATGTTGTAGCTGTGTTGGAACGCAATAGCCGGGTAGTCCTTCTTTGCCGTGTACTCAGGCGAGGTGAGTAAGGAGTTCTCCCCGTCGTCGTAGTCACCGTCCACCTGATCGCCCCAGACCGTTAGTTTGTCCATGGGCGGCAGAGTCCACGGAGGACACGTGGGTGCGTCGTATGCCCAATGGTCGCCCTCATCAGTCGTGTGGGTGAGGTCGCCGTCGGTCAGGTCAGAGAAGTTGATGAAGTTGCAGCCCTGGAAAGTCGCGCTCTTCGAGTTGTTGCCCTCGTTCCCGTCGCCGTCCAGCTCCGTCTCGCACGTGCCCGTGTACAGGCCGGGACCCTCGGTCGCAAGATGGAAAGAGTCGCGGTCAAACTCGACTGAGCGCGGGTAACCCGGGCGCAGCCCCAACACGGTCTTGGTGCTCGTATAGACTTCTTCGTTGTCCTTGTTGGTTATGGTGAACTCCGCGTTGAACGAGCACGGCTCGGTGCCGTTGTTCACGAACCGCGCCATGGGCGGAATCGGCCAGCAGTTGTCCGGGTCCGCATCCCAAAGGAAGGATGCGACCGGGCGTACGATGCGGGCTGTGCCAACATCAACAGTGCCGTTCAAAGTCACAGTGGCCCGTGCCCCCCAAATCCGGTTCACGCCGCCGTAGTTTTTCTCGCCGACCACGTCGGTGATGGAATGGTATGCGACCATCGCCGTGCGCTCCACTGGCCCGCAGGCGAGAGCCGGTAAACCACTCTCCCGGTACGAGATCTTGCCCATGGTGCCGGGCACATTCCCCAGACTAGCCGGGCGGCCGTAGATGTACGTTACGCCAGGCCAGGGGACGACGTCCATCCAGGCAACAAGGTACTCGGTGCCGTCGAAAGCGACCGTAGGGTATTGCAGGCTATTCGTCGTGGTCGCAATCTCAAAGCCGTCCGGGTCCTGGACCAAGCCTGCCTGACTCACCCGCGCGCCGTAGATATCTGAGCCTGAGGTGCGGTCCTCCCAGACTACGAGGTAGTTGTCGCCGTCAAAAGCGACCGAAGGCAAGTACTGGTAGGTCTCCTCCGTGTTGGTCGAAACCAAGAAGCCGTCCGGGTCCAGGACCCCGCCGGCATTGCTCACCCGCGCGCCGTAGATGTCGGCGTCGTCGCGCCAGTCTTCCCAGACTACGAGGTAGTTGGTGCCGCCGAAAGCAACCGATACGGGGTACGGCCGATAGTCTTCCGAAACCGATATCGCGATGTTGTCGCCCGGCGGGTCCAGCACCTCGCCGTCCGTGTTCACCAGCGCGCCGTAGGTGTCATAGTAGTTGCCATTGCGGTAGTCCGACCAGACTACAAGGTAGTTGGTGCCGTTGAAGGCGACCCTAGGTTGGAACTGGTCGCCCGCGGCGTCCGATATCGGGTAGGTCAATTGTGTCACGACTGGGGTCTCGCCCGACACGTCCACCAGAGCGCCGTATATGTCAATGTCGGTACTTGGTTCATTGGCGTAGCCGCGGTCGTCTCCCCAGACCACGAGGAACTCGGAGCCGTCGAAAGCAACCGAAGGGTAGCAAGCGTAATATGCCTCTGAGGAGGGTGAAATCGCGAAGCCGTCACCTGTTGTGGGCGGGTTGCCGGTTGCGGAGACCAGAGCGCCGTAGATGTGCCAATGGCCGTCGCGGTCGTCCTCCCAGACCACAAGGTACTTGGTGCCGTCGAAGGCAACCGCCGGGTAGTCCTGGGTGTTTACGGTCGGATACCCCGGGATACCGGGCGCGGGCATGAATTCTCCTTCGTACGAGCCGGCGCCGAGTTTCTGTGGCGGTACGGGTATCTGGCCAGAGCGTGCCTTTTGGATGACTTTGTTGACGTCAGTGCCGGAAGGCAGGACCGCACCCCTCAACTGGGCGCGGAGCGCCCTGATGCTATCACGGTCCAGATGGTGTCCAGCGCGCAGCATCGCACGAATCACTGAGTCGGGGCGCGGGCCGGCGAAAGCGCAGACCAGCAGTCCGGCGACTGCGAACAGGACCAATATCTTATGTTGCATTGCTTACCTCCTTCAATCCGCGCCCGCGTAGCAGCCACTCAGGGCCGACTTACCCGTTACGCAGATGCCTTCGATGTCATGGGCGCGGTAGGCCGTGTCAGGTGTGCTGCCGTTTGTTTCACATGCCCCGTATGCCCGGTCCGAATCGGTCAGGTGTATCGCCTGCGGTGCTTCGTATTTGTCATTCATAAGTATGCCTCCGTTGTTGACGGCCGGTTTGTTGCCGGCCTCCAGGATTCTGACATGGAACTGTGGTTAATTCTATCATTGGGCTCTCGTTTGCTCCCGGGCCGGGATTTCCCGGCCGATGAGGCCCGCTCCCGAAAGCGTGCCCAGCATCGCCGCAACGTCGTCGTCCACCGAACCGGGCGCATTGGGAAAGCGACGGCGGACCCCGGCGACGATGCCACGAACCGTCCGCCTGCCGTTTGCGAGCTTCCAGATGAGGGCCCCCGTACGGTTGACCGCAATCGCCGCTCCCGTGTCGGGGTTGACCAGCAGCGTCCAGCCATCCGGCCCGGACTCGCAGATAGTCAGCGGATTGGGAAATGGTTTGTCCGGGAGGGACATGGCAGGAAAGGTCGCGTCTTTGGGGGTACTCCGGCGCAGAGGCCTGACTCGTCTTGGCTTTGTCGCGACACCCGCGTTTCTCAAGATAGCAGCCCTCGGCGAGACGGCAGGCAGCCGTCACGCTCCTCGGGCACCTCCGCACCAGTCAGATGCAGAAAGCCCGGCTGCAACGAGCCGCAGCCCCCGGAACATATCAGAAACAGACTCACCACTGCAGGTCGACCTTTCAGGCCACCCCGGCCCGTTTGCCAACTCAAGCTAGGATTAGTTCTCTTGAGCGAGTGCAGTCCAGTCCTACAACGTAGCTCTCCGTGGAGTCGCTCCGACTGCGCATCTCAACTCAGCTTAAACCCTGTGTGGAGCGGAGTCTATATTCCGTCCCGGACGTTGTCAAGCTATTTCCTGACCCCACAAGAACCGAGATAGGAGTTGAGCCGGCACGGACGGCTCCCTGCGAGGACGCAGTGCACCGCCAAGGCAAAGGCATGAAGAGGCCGGGGAAATGGAAACCGCCAAGATGCGAAGGGGAAAGGGGAAATGGCAAATGACGGGAGCGGATAGACATCCGCCAAGGACGCCAAGATGCAAAGGGGAAAGGGGAAATGGCGAATGACGGGAGCGGGTAGACAACCGCCAAGGACGCCAAGATGCAAAGGGGAAAGGGGAAATGGCGAATGACAGGAGCGGATAGACAACCGCCAAGACGCCAAGACCGCCAAGGTTCGGACCAGACCGAGAACGGAGAACCGCGGCGGACCTGAAACCGGGAAGGAAGAGCGGCCGGCGGGCCAGGTTGGTCCGCCGGCCGCGCAATAATCTGCGTCCCGTTGCGCACCTCTGGCGCAGGTGACAAGTTGCCCGATGCCGGTGACCAAACTGGGGTGGCGGAAGCGGGGACGGACGACGCCGATTTGACGACCCCCCGCCGCCCGACGCCGACCCGCCGCCTTGACTTCCCGGCCCGCCGTGTTTACAATCCCCGTAGTGATGGTTGAACCCCGCCAGTCCTTGACTACCAAAGGAGAACCCAAGTGGAGCATTTGACATTCATGGAACTCGCCAAGCGCGTGCTTGTCGAAGCTGGAGTCCCAATGTCGCCCAACGAGATGTGGAAGCTAGTGTAGCGTTCCTTAAGTAACATTGTATTCATGCTGCTAAGGGCTTGCCGG
>CAZQZR010000210.1:0-4749 GCA_964597845.1 uncultured bacterium
TCGGCGAGCACCGCCTCGATGCCGCGCACGTAGTCGCCGGTGACGCCGTACTTGTAGGCGCGCGCGCCCCCCGCGTTGGTCGCCACGTTGCCGCCGATTGAGCAGTCGTCGAGTGAGGCCGGGTCAACCGGGTAGTAGAGGCCGGGCTCGGCACACGCCTGCTGCAGATGTACGGTTCGCACGCCGGGCTGGGTGCGGACCATCAGGTTATCCGCGTCGACTTCGAGCACACGGTTCATCAGCTCTGTGGAAATGAGTATGCCGCCCTGGACCGGGACCGATCCGCCTGCAAGGCCGGTGCCGAGTCCGCGCGGCGTGACTGCTACCCGTTCCTCGTGCGCGAGGCGGACCACGCTCGCCGTCTCCTCGGTCGACAAGACCCTGACCAGCGCGTCGGGCAGGTGTGCCGGCTCGGCGCTCTCGTCGTGCCCGTAGTCAACAAGCAGCGCCGGGTCGGTGACTACCCGGTCCGGCGCAGTAAGTTCGCGTAGCCGGTCGAGGACTAACTTGGAGACCGGCTTCGATGTCCGCACTTCGCCATTTCTACTTCGGACTTCGTCCTTTCCCTAGAGGTGCGGTTCGATTTCGGCGGCGAGCGCCGCCTCGGACGCGTAACCGACGTGCCGAGCCACTTCCTTGCCGCCCTTGACCACGATCAGGGTAGGAATTCCCTGGACGTTGTACTTGCCGGGCGTTGCGGGACTCTCGTCGGTATTGACCGCGCAGACTGTGAGTTTGCCTTCGTACCGGCTGGCCAGGCTTTCAACAACCGGCCCGATCATTTTGCACGGGCCGCACCACGGTGCCCCGAAATCCACCAGTACCGGTAGCGCCGACTTCAGTACTTCCGCTTCAAAGGTATTATCGTTGACGTGCTTCACTTCAGCCATTCGTTTATTCCTCCTGCTGTTTCCTGGCGACAAGGCGGACGAGCTGGCGGAGCCAGGGTTTTGCCACCCGGTAACATACCTGATTGCCTTTTCTTTCATATACGACTACACCGGCTGCCCTGAGCACAGCCAGTTGCTGCGACACCGTTGCCTGCGCCGCGCCCAGGCACTCCGTCATATGCTTGACGTTGCACTCCTGGTTGAGCAATCCGGCGACCAACTGCAACCGCATCGGGTGGCCCAGCGCTTTGAACGCCAATGCAAACCGCTGAGCTCCTGCCGCGTCCATGCAGGTTTCCATATATACCTTTGACTTGCCGCGACGGGCCCGGGATTCTTGTTTCACGTCATGACCGTCGGCGGACCGTGATGTCGCCGTTGGTGGTTGAGATGGTGATGCTGGATGCCCCGGAACCGATGCGGCCGCGGACGTGGATCGCGGTCTGCTCCTCGTAAATGACCGTGAAGTCGTTGAAAGTGATGATGCCATTGGTGTTGGACGCGTCGATGACGGCCGAGACGTCGGCGGGCAGCAGCAACGTTACCGTGCCGTTGGTGGTCGCGAGCCCGGCGGTTTCGGTGGGGCCAAGGACGGCGAGGTCGCAGTCAACCGTGCCATTGGTGGTCGTGCCTTGGACCGCGCCGCTGTGGACCTGCACGTTCAGCCTGCCGTTGGTGGTTGATATCTCGGCAGTCCCGGTCGTGCCGGTCAGCTCGACGTCGCCATTGGTCGTCGAGGCGGCAATCGAGCCGCGCGTGCTTGAGACCGTGATGTCACCGTTGGTAGTGGAAAGGTCAAGCGCGGTCGTTTCCTGAACCGAGATGGAGAACTGGCAGCCATACGCCCGGGGGCCGGACGGCATGTCGGCCTTGAGCCTGAGCTCGCCGCCGACAACCGTACCGTTGAACTCGACGTTCTTGATTGCCTTCTCGGCGTCGGCCTTGTCCCGTCCGTAGGCAAACTTCAGGACATCCACCGTGATGGCCGTGTCCGCGACCGCGGTCACGGTGATACCGCCGCTGTTCGTTTCGGCGCTCAGCGCGGTGATACCGGCGGCCGGATAGGAGTACGATTCCGGTACTTCCAGCCGGTACGTATACAGGCAGGCGGCGAGGAGCAGGACTGCAGGCAGGAACCGTCGCAAGGGGTTCTTCATGCATACCTCCTCAGGTCATTGCGTGGTAGTCGCGGCCTGGGCCGCGGGCATCAGCAGCAGGCCGGCAGAGAAAAACGGACCGCCGATGTGCATGTCGGGCGTGCCGCTGACTCCGGCGCCGTTGGCGAGGTGCCAGGTTGGATTGAACGGTGAATAGAGATAGCCCCCGCGCAAGGCGATTCCGAACCGTCCGGCTTTGGTGGTCGCGATAAGCCCCAGCTCCAACGCACCCATGCCGGCGATCTTCATTCCCGAGGCAAGCGATACGTTCTCGGGCGCGCTGCCGAACAGCGTGTCAAACCCGATGCCGCCCGTCTTCCCGCGCAGGCCGAACGACTGAGAGAGGCCGCCGAGCCCGATCAGCGGCACAATGGTCAGGAAGCTGGCCGGCGTCAGTTTCACGCCCAGTTCGCCGAAGATGCCGGTAGCGTCGGTACGAAGCTGGAACGAGTCGTTCTCGACGTCATCCAGAGTCCGAAAGAAGAGTGGGCCGACGAGGAACGAGCCAGTGAGCGAGCGTAACTCAAGGCCCCAGCCGAAGTGGCGGCTACGGGCCTCGGGCATGCCGTGTTCCGCGAACTTCGCATTGAATCCGCTGACCGACGGCTGGTATGCGGCGGCAAAGGGGATGAGCCACGCCTCGGGCGAATCATCCGCCTGAGCCGGAACCGCGGCCAGCACCGCGAAGGACAGGACGATCAAGGTTATTCGCATATTCAAGACTCCTTACGGGCTAGTATAGGGCTGCCGCGTCGAGTGTCAACTGACGGAAGCGGGGGCGAGCACGAGCAGGCCCAGTTGTCCGTTCTGCCAAGGTAACGGCCCGCTGCGGGCGCGGGCCGAATCCGGCCGGACATATCTTGACACGCATCGGGATCCGATTTGGCAAAGCGCCCCCGAAATTCTCCGGGCCGAAGACGGCATCTTCCAGCCCAGTTTCTTATACGTCCCCCGGGAATCGAGCCCCGAAATCCGCTAACTTCCTCATTAGTAATTAGTTATTCGTCATTCTCCAAAGTACCCTATCCCATCCCCTGGACTGTTTCGTGAATTGTCCGGCGGATCGTCGGGAGAGCAATTCCGGAGGCTATTCTCCAGACCATGCGGTGAACGGTCCGGAGCATCATCTCCCCGACTATCCGGCAGACCGTTTAGAACACAATCTCCCGCAGAGTCTGGCGGACAATCTTGACCGCAGTCTGGAGAACCACTCAGCCGACAATTCCGCAGACAGTCCGGAGAATCATCCAGAGGACAATTCGGAGGATAATCTGGAGGACAATCTGCCAGACTATTCTGCAGATTGTCCGGTGATTCGTCTGCCGGACTGTCTGGAGAACTTTCTGGAGCATTGTCGACCCAATGCAGTCTTCAGTTCGCTCTCCGCCGTCCGCGCCATTGCACCTCGATGTTGAATGTGCCAGTAGATCCTTTACGTGTGTGTGGCATCGCCGCTTCCTCCACAAAGCGGAACCGCCCCGAAGGGCGGTTACGTGAGCTGTAGGCCAATCTTCTAGTTGAACAAGACCGACTTGCTCGATACCGTTCTGCCGTCAATGGTCAGGCGGTAGAAGTACGTGCCGTTGGCAACGCGGTGGCCATTCGAGTTGGTGCGGTCCCAGGTCGCGCTCTGGCTGCCCGGCTCAAGCGTGCCGTTCACCAGCGTGCGAACCGGCGAGCCGGTCGCGTCATACACAACCAGGTTTACCATGCCCCGTCGGGCAACCGTGAAGTTGATACGGACGCGGTCGCGCACCAGGGTTGGTGGCACATTGTCGGTCGAAGCGCCGAGTTCGTGCGCTGTTCTTCGACAGCCGCGGGCTGGGGCTGGACCGAGACTGGCGCGCACGCAGTGTCGTTGTCGTAAATCGAGTCCTCGGGCAGACTCGTGAACATCGTTACGTCGTAGTCATTCCCGACGGCTCCAGTCCAACTCTTGGGGAACGTTACGTCCGCAGACTCGGACGGGGCGAGCGGGCCCGGATAGACGACGGTATCGGTGAAGACGTCGGTGCAGGCCGAGTCAAGCGAGTCTATGCGGCAGAACAACGGGATGTTGCTCACGGGATTGGAGCCGAAGTTGCGGATGCGGACCATGGGCGAGGTTGAAGGGGTCGCGCAGCATCGCGACGAGTTCCGGGAAACAGACGCCTGGTTCGCCGCACTGGTGCGTGCCCCGGCGATCCTGGCGGTTTGCATACTCCCGACTGACTTGACTTGCGGCCCGTCCGGACGATGCTTTGGACATGGCGAGACAGATGGTTGCCTACTGCGGCATCAACTGCGCGAAGTGTCCGGCGTATTCGTTCCCACGCCTGGGCGAGAAGCTGCACATGAAGGGGCTCTTCCAGTCCATCCTGAAGAGCCGGATGAAACCGAAGCCTGTGGGCTATGTCATCTGCGATGGGTGCACACTGATTGACGCGCGATGCGTGAAACACTGCCTGACCTGCCCGGTGCGCTGCTGCGCAATGGAGACGGGCGTTGCGAACTGCGCGCTCTGCGACAAGTTCCCGTGCGAGCGCCTGCAGGGTATCTGGAAGATAACCGTATTCAAGGACGCGCAGCCGCGCCTGGAGAAGCTCAATGCGGGGAGGCGGCGTGTTTGAACTACCGGAATGTGTGACGCTGGTCCGGCAGATGAACCGGACTCTGCGCGGCAAGACCGTGCAGCGCGGCCGGCTGGGCAATTCGCCGCACAA
>CAZQZR010000211.1:0-4615 GCA_964597845.1 uncultured bacterium
TGCCGGGGCAGGTCAGCAGCGTGACGGTGTGGCTTTCGACAGCCCAGTCGATACCAACGTAAAGCATCCTGGTCTCCTTTCAGGGGTGGCGAGAGGGTGGTGGCCTTGGTGGGCTGTTAGCCTTATATCGGTCCTTGTCGCAGCGGTCGCGGCAGGACAGCTCACTATTGAACCTTCCGCACCAATACCGCCGGGAGAGACAATCTTGGCGTGATGGTCGAGCCATGAGGTCGCCACGGTCTTCTTCCCGGCGGGGTCACCACAATCTCCGCTCTGCATCAGCAATCTACAATTGTACTGCATAGCTCCAGTATGACATATAAGATCGCCAAGAGGCGAAGGGGAAAGAGGAAAGTGGAAATGGCAAAGGACGGAGCGGAGAGTCAACCGCCAAGCTCGCCAAGAGACGCCAAGACCCGGAATGACTATCCGCAGATTACGCAGACGACACGGAGTGTCGCCCCGACGCTGAGGAGGGGTCTCGGCTGACCGGAGCCAGAGGAAACCCGCTGATGACGCAGACTCCGGTCCGCTCTCCGCTGTCCGCACTTCTGACTTCGTCTACCAGACGACACTCTCCCGTCTCCGGTCCGCCTGACCGCTGCCTGAGGCCGCCGTGCGTCAGGAATCGCTTAGTATCTTGACATGCGCAGTATTGATGGATAGCTAATTGAGTCTCGTGTCCCCGAAATCCCCTGAAATCCTCCAGTTGCTGCTCAAGACCCCGGTCCAGATGTAGCGTGAGGCAAAGACCCTCGTGCGTCGGGTTCAGGCTGACCTTGGGGATAAGGCCAAACTCGTCGTGAAGCCCGCGCTATCGGAAATCGGCGGCGGGTCGCTCGCGACCGAGAGTCTCGAATCCCGCGTCGTCACCATCCGGCCCAAGACGATGCACGTTGACGAACTCGCCCGTCGGATGCGCCTGAACCGGCCGCCGGTCTTCGGCCGGGTCGAGCGCGGCGAATATGTGCTCGACTTCCGTACCATCCGCCGCGACGAAATCCCCATCATCGCGCAAGCCCTCCTCGCCGCATTCGCCTAGCCCCGACTCGCCGTTCGTTACTTGACTCCAGCCCCTAGTCTATCATAATTCCACATGGAGCCGCGACCTCGCAGAGCCCAGCCAAAGCTGCCGGAACTAGCGCTGTGCATTCTGGTTGTCGGCTTGGCTCTGTTGCCCGGATTGGCGGTCGGGCAGCCGAACGGCCAGCAGATGGAATCAGCGCCCGACTCCGCGCATCGCGCTGGCGTCGCCCGCGGCGTGCAGCCGGAAGAGGACGCCAGAGCGGTCCATCAACGCATTGTGCGGCTCGGCGGCCCCGCATCATACGCCGGGGCCGGCTACAGGGATTGCCCCGCTGGGTGCCCGAGTTCTGACTCGATCCTACGTTCCTACAGAAACGCGTCGTGGTACGAGAATGACGCCTACCCGTTTCTCGACAGCGTGTTTCCCGGAGTTCGCCTCGTGAAGGTAGCACTGGGAATCTACGGGCAGGTGGACTACTTCGTCGTCTTCAGGGATGGGTACACCCGCGGTCTGAACGATCTGAATACCATCATGGAAGACCGAGGGTTCTCGTTCGACAGCTCGGAGATGAACACCATCGCCAAGACTGCAGTGCTGTTCATGTACGTTCAAAACCGACCTCTTGTGCGACCGGAGTCACAAGCGGACCGGAAGACCGAACCGACAAACGACGGTTTCTACTACGCCGCGCCCTCGGGAATCCCTGCCATTGCTTTCAAGTCGTTCAAGCGCGAGTTCGCGACCGAGGCGGGTCTTGTCAGGGGCGGCAAAGTGACCGTCGAGTGCGAGATCGACGGGGTCGCACGCACGGTAGGAGTGGCGTTTCACGGCAGGACGACGTTCGTCCCTGACGCCATATGGACCCCGGACGGGGTCCTTGGGTATACCCCGTGGCGTATGCCGACAAAGGGTCCCGGAGAATAGGGATTGTGTCCCTTTCTCCGCGTTCCAGCACTCGAAGTCCCAGTGACACAATATGCGATTCTTGACGCGCGAGTAGCCGGTTCCCGATAACCCATATGTAGTGGTCTGGTACGGCCGGAACCACAATTCTCCCGTGGGGGTGGCGGAGGGGAGACCGCCCTGGGGGTTGCTTTCGAACAAGCTCTTGAACGAGGTTTGAAATGTGCTTTGAGCCGAGCTTTTGACCGAGCTTTTCCGCGAGCTTTGAACCAAGCTTTGAATTAAGCTGTTTCGCGAGCTTTGAAATGAGCTTTGCGATGAGCTTTGAATCGAGCTTTTCGCCGAGCTTTGAAATGTGCTCTGAAATGAGCTTTCAAGTGAGCTCTTGAACAAGCTTTCCGACGAGCTTTCTCTGGAGCTTTCCGGCGAGCTTTCCGGCGAACTCTTAAGGGAGCTTTGTGGAAAGCTGCTGCGAGTTGCGAGTTGCGGAAGGCGGAGAGCGGTAGGCGGTTAGCGGAAACCGGCTACAGGCGGTTGAACTGTTCCACGCTCAGGCCCATCTCGCGGACAATGGCACGGAGGGCCAAAGGCATTTCAGATTGCAGATTGACCCAGTGAGGGGTTGAGGATTCCAGGAATCAAGGGGGCGAGTGGCGGACAGCGGACGGCTACACACAAGGGGTCTAGTAGTCGAGGATTCTAGGGGTCTAGTGGTGGAAGCCGCTTGTCTGAATACTTGACCAATACACGCGCCCCTGGCGCGAGTTCCCAGCTTGCAGTTTGCAGGGGCGGACCAGCTTGACTGATAGCTTGACTAATACTTGACTAATCGGTGTCGCGTCTAGCGGGCGTAGAGTCGTTTGATGCGGGTCTTGTCTTCGACTTGCTTGTCGCCCTTGTAGTAGAGTTCGACCAGTTCGAGGCGATCATCCTTGGGAAACCAGGCGCAGACGAGCCGCAAGCCCGAGTCCGAGCCGCGGCCGCGGCGAGCGCGGCAGGCGAGTCGTTTGGCGACGTACACTACCGGGTACTCGAAGCCCAGTCCGGCCGCGCGTTCGTTTCTGCCGGCGACCGGTTCGCCACGCAGGAAGTGGGTCAGCGGCTTCTCGACGAAGATGCGGACGTCTTCGTCCAGGCCCCGGAATCGCCGCGACAGAGCTTTGAGGTCGCGGAGATACTCGGGCAGTGCGACAACCGAGCTAATCGGTGTCGGGGTATTCACGCTGTGAGTAGGGGGCGATGCGGTAGAAGACCGTCTCGTATTCGATGGCCTTGCCCTCGGTGGTCGCGCGCCACGGGAAATCGCCGTGCGAGTAGGCACTGAGCTGAGCCGCGGTCATCGCCGCAAACCGCGCGAGTACATCGTCGATAAGCGTCTGTTCCTGCGCCGAGAGCGCGGTAAGGTCGGGCGCACGCCGGGGCAGGTACTTGGTCTGCGGGTACTTGTAGAACGTGCTCCGGACCCGCTCCAGTTCCCCGGAGCGCTCCATCCGCTCGACCACCTTGCCGAATTCGACCGGCGTCGGGCCGAACTTGTTGCGGATGTAGGTCGCGCCGATGAGCTGATCCTCGTACTTCTCGTAGTAGTCGAAGTCGATGAAGTAAAGCAGCTTGTAGATGACCGTTTCGCCGACGTTGGGCAGAGACCCGACCCGGCCCAGAACGTAGAGCAAGACCTCTCTGAACTTGGCGAGGTTCTTCTGCGGTACGTTGATACGCATCGGCAATTCCGCCGCCGCAGGCTTGGCGTCCCGCGCCAGGCAGACTTCGGGCTCGGTCTCGGTGCCGAGCAATACGCCCGGTGGAGTGGACAGCGCTTCGCTGAACCGCACCAACTCGTCGGTCGTCACCCGTCGCTCGCCGGTCTCGATTTGCGACAGGGCCGACCGCGAAATCCCGATCTTCCGCGCCAGCGCCTCCTGGCTCAGGTTCTTCTCCTCGCGGAGGGTCTTCACCCTATGCGCGAGCTGTTTATGTGTAGCGTCCATTACTTGCCTCCGTTACTTTCAGCTGGCTATTATACTGGCGTTCGATTTCATGTCAAGCTATTGCCAGATATTCCAACAAGCGGCTCAACGTCGGTTTCCAGTTGCCAGTTCGCAGTGGCGCTCCGCTTGACTGATAACTTGACTAATAGACGCAAGGGGTCCAGGATTCAAGGATTCGAGGGGTCGAGTGGAGGACCTCGGATGGCTCAGAATTCAGAAACCAGAATGCAGAAGTGGAGAGGATAGGGGTCGAGGAATCTAGGATTCTAGGAGCCTAGTGGCGGGCAGGGCGACTCGGAGTCGGTTTGCAGTTTGCAGGTGGCAGTTGCGGACTATGACTTGTCCAATAACTTGACTAATACTTGACTAATTAGTAGAATCGAGTCGTGAAGTACGAGCCGGTATTTGCGGTTTCAGCCCGGCTGCTGGCGCTGGTAGAGGAGGTTGCGGCGCTGCGTCAGCAGGTAACGAGCGCGGCCGTGCAGGTGGCCTGGATTCCCCGGCTGCAGCAGGAGGCCCGGGTGAGCAATACGCACAGTTCGACCGCCATCGAGGGTAACCCGTTGACCCAGGCCCAGGTCCGCGCGCTGGCCGAAGGCCGCGAGGTGCCGGCGATTGCGGACCGGTCGCGGCAGGAGGTATTGAACTACTTTGCCGGGCTGCGGTTCATCGAGACGCATGCAAAGAAGCGGACGGT
>CAZQZR010000212.1:0-4593 GCA_964597845.1 uncultured bacterium
ATTGCCGGCAAGCTCGACTTCAGCTTACCCACATGAAACAGCGAGGAACCATGAAACTTCACGTCTGTCATCGCTACCTTGTCCTGATTGCCGCAGTGCTGCTGGTTCAGGCAGTGGCTCAGGCTGAACCACTGCACCCGTGCGGGTGGATTCGCGATGACCCGCGCACGGCACCGTGGATGGTTGAGGACAAGCTGGTGCCGTCCGCTCCCCGCAGCCTGGGTGTCTCGGTGGACCTGTCCAGCCAGATGCCGCCGGTCGGGAACCAGGGCTCCCAGGGTTCGTGCTGCGCGTGGGCCATCGGGTACTACCAGAAGACCCACTACGAGTGGCTGGAGCACCACTGGAACGACTCTCTGACCAGTCACCAATTCAGCCCGGCGTTCATCTACAACCAGATAAACGGCGGCGCGGACCAGGGCTCGGGCTCCAACTCCGCCTACGCGCTGATTGCCGACCAGGGCTGCGCGACAATGGCCGATTGCCCCTACAACCAGAACGACTGCACCACGTGGCCGTCTGAATCGGCCTATGCCCGCGCCATACCCTACCGCGGCAGCACGAGCCGCTGGTTCTCGATGACCGACTCCGTGGGCATTAACAGGGCCCGGCAGCGCCTCGACAGCGGGTACACGACGGTCATCGGCATCAGTGTCTACTCCAACTTCGACCACATCGATAGTTTCAACTACACGTACTGCGTGGCCGACAAGCACGGCAGCAACCGCGGCGGCCACGTCGTGACCATCGTCGGTTACAACGACACCATGACCACAAACGACGGCCCGGGCGCCTTCAAGATGGTCAACTCGTGGGGCACGGGCTGGGGCCTGTCCGGATACTGGTGGATGTCCTACGTCGCGGCCACCAACGCGGAGCTCTCCGCCCAGGTCGGCCTCTACCAGGACGACCGCATCGCCTACGCGCCGACCATGCTCGGACGCGTGCGCCTCACGCACTCGGCCCGGGACAAAATCGGCATCCGCCTCGGCGTGGGCACTCCCTCCTCCCAGCTCTGGCTAAAGGACTTCCGGACGTGGCGCTACCCGAATACCGACCACGCCTTCCCCAACCACAACATAGTCTTCGACATGACCGAGGGCGAGCCGCTCATCACCAACGGCCTGACCGATTCGGTCTCCGTGCAGGCGATTGACGACGTCGCGGACTCCCAGTCCGGCACCATAGACTACTTCGCGGCCCAGCACCTGGCGTGGGACACGACCGGCGTCTCCTCGGATACGCCGGTCGGCATCCCGGACTACAACGTCGCGGTCTTTGCCCGGGCCGGAATCCCCAAGCTGCGTGACGTCGGCGCTTACCTGCTCATCGCACCCACCGGCACCGTTGATTCGGGTTCGTCGACTGCGCCGCAGGCCCGAGTCAAGAACTACGGCCTCGAGGCGGCATCCTTCCCGGTGGTCTTCCGCATCGGTGCGTATGCGGATACCCAGAATGTGACCAACCTGGCTGCCGGGGATTCGGCGACGTTGACCTTCGACTCCTGGACCGCGACCGCGCGCGGCGCGAACGCTACCCGCTGCTCCACCGGCCTCAGCGGCGACCGCTGTCCGGCCAACGACAAGCAGATCGGCTCGGTGATTGTGCGGGTGCGGGACGTCGCCTGCACGCAACTCCTCGCGCCCCCGGACACGGTCGACTCAGGTGCGACGATAGCGCCGCGGGCCGTGGTCCGCAACGCCGGCACCACGAGCGAGACTTTTGACACACGCTTCGCCATCGGCCTCGACTACGCGGACACGGTCTCGGTCACACTGGGGGTGGGAGGGAGTGACACGCTGGACTTCGCTGGCTGGGACGCGCTCGTGCTCGGCACCTTCCCCGTGACCTGCTCCACGATGCTCGCAACCGACATGAACCCGGCAAACAACACGGTGCAGGACTCGGTCACGGTCGGGGTCCACAGCGGCATCGCCGAGCAGACCGGGCTGCCCAGGGTCTCCTCGCTCGAACGGCCCGTGCCTGACCCGATGCGCGGCGTGGCCACAATCCGGTTCAGCATCCCGCGTCGGGCTCAGGCAAGCGTCACAATCCGCTCCGCGACCGGCGCGCTGGTGAGGACCCTCTGCAACTCCTCCCTGCTCCCTGCTATCTACTCCCTTACGTGGGACGGCCGTGACGCACAGGGCCGGCGCGTCGCACCGGGCGTCTACTTCTACCGGCTTGAAAGCGACAACACCACGCTCACGCGCAAGGCCATCAAGATAGACTAGGTCCGAGCGCTTCTGCGGGGCGGGCTCCTTCCCGCCCCGCCTTTGTTATTCCGTTCCTCGCGTACTCCTTCCATTCTCCGGGGCCGCCGCTTTGTTTTTTGACCTTTGGCTTTTGGCTTCTGACTTGCGCCCGTCAACCTTGCCCGCCCCGCTTCTGTCATTCCCCTTCCTCTCCACACTTCTGCATTCTGACTTCTGAATTGCCCGCCGTTTGCATTCTGCAATCTACAATCTGAAATCTGCAATACCTCCCTCCCGCCCCTTTCCTCCCTATACTTCTGCATTCTGACTTCTGACATCTAACTTCTGACTTCGAACGCTCCGCCACTCGGTCCCTCGATCCCTCTATCTCTCTATCCCTTTCCTCTCCACTTCTGCCCCCTGCCTTCTGCTCTCTGCCTTCTGACTTCGGTTGGGGTCTCGATACTGCAACCTGCAAACTGGTAACTGGAAACTCGCGCCCATGGCGCGCCGTTCCCTCTCCTTTCCCGCCTCGCCGCAGAGATTGACACCCGGCCCGGATTCCGCTACAAATTCTTCCATGAACGCGGACACTGCTGAGCAGACTCCGCTGGACCAACTCTGGGACGCCGCGAAGGCTTCGCAGACCGCCAGGAATTTCGAGCCGGCCGCTGCGGCCTATGCCGAACTCTGGCGCCGCACCCGGGAACCGGAAGCCGGAGCCGCGCTCCTCAGATGCCTGCGCCGGCTGAAACGCCACACCGAAGCGCTCCCGCTCGCGGATGAACTCAACCGGCTGTTCCCGAACTCGCCGGTCTGCCGCCGACAGATCCTGAAGGCCTGGCTGCACGGCCGGTTTGTCCGGCATGACCCCGACTGCCCGTTGGAGAAGCTCGATGCCTGCGCCGAGGCCCTGCTGAAGGCACACCTGAAATGGGCAAAGCCTCTGGTCAGGCTCGCGGTGATGGAAGAAGCCGTCCGGGCGCGGCAGTGGGACCTGGTCAAGACCCGGGCAACACAATCCGACCTGCCGCAGCTCCGCAAGGCCCGGCGCCCCGTGCGAGACGGCGGACTAAGCCCGCAGGCATCCTGGTACGACTGCCTGGTAAAGATGCTGCTCGAAACCGGCCGGGCCGCGGACGCGCTCGTCCTGCTCTACAAGATGCCGGAAATACCTCCGCCCGAGCGCGACCGGTTCCTGCAGCACAAACTCGACGCCTACCTCATGCTCGACAGCCCGCACGACGCCCTCGCCATCTACGCCGAATTCAGCCGCAGAACCCCGCCGCCGCGCTGGGCATTCGCAAACGCCGCCCGGCTGCTGCGTGACCTCGGTCAAACCCGGGTAGCGATAATCCTCTTCTGTCGGGCGCTGCTCCACACCGGCGAGCCGGGCCAGACCGGCATGATAATGATCGACCTGTCGGACCTGATGATCAGAATCGGGTGGACCGACCTCGCGCTCAAGCAACTGCGGATCGCCCTCAGGCAGTTCCGCGACAACGGCTGGACCGTCCCGCCCCGGCTCTACGCCCTGCAGGCCACGGCAGAGGCCGGCTGCGCCGACCCGGGCAAAGACTACGCCCACGACCCGAACACCGCCCGGGACTGCCTGGAAATCTGGAGCCGCGAGGCTAGCCGGCGAATCGAACTGAAGCGGGACGCAAACCACACGCGGCGCGTGCTCACAGAAGTGCACGGCGTGCTTCGGGCCGAGCCGGACGGGTGGACGGCGCTGGCGTCGGCCGGCCTCAGAGCAATCTGCTCCGAGGCCGACCTGCCGGAAGGGGCCGAGTCGGGCAGCCTGGTAACCTTCGACGCGGTCCCCGCTTTCGACCGCGTCCACACCCACGAAACCTCGCGTGCGACCAACATCCGCCTGGCCCAGCCCTCCGCCTCGGCCTGACTTCCGGCTTCCTTCCTCCTTCCCCAGCCCTCCGTCACATCCGCCACTCATCATTCAGCGCTCATCACCCATCGTTATCCATCGCCACTCGATCCCTCTATCTCTCTATCCCTGTCTCTCCTTCGCTCACACTTCTGCATTCTAACTTCTGACATCTGACTTCTGACTTCGGTTGGGGTCTCGATACTGCAACCGGCAAACTGGTCACTGCAAACTCGCGCCGCTGGCGCGATGGTCCCTCGATCTCTCTATCCCTGTTCTCTGCACTCGACCCCTAGGAGTCCGGCCGAAAAGTCTTGACAAGCGTCCTGTTATATGTTAGTCTTGGGTCATCGCTGAGCAGCCGGTAGACAGCCCGAGGTTTTCCGAGAGGAGGCGTCTTGGTCGGACACGTTGATCCGCAGCGTAACCTGTACACCTGTGACAACCAGTACCTCAAGTTCGTGGGCGAGGATACGTTTTACGGCTTTCTGGCCCGGCACCGGCCGGAGC
>CAZQZR010000213.1:0-4572 GCA_964597845.1 uncultured bacterium
ACATCAAGTGCATGACGCCCTACGAGATGCTGCGCCTCGAGCGAGCGCGGTTCATCTTGGGGCCGAGACCATGAGCAGGGACCGTATTAGGGACAGCACCCTCTTCCGGTTAGCTTCGGGACATCTTGGCAGATTCCGCCCGCCGATTTGACATCCCGGCCCGCAGACTTAATCGGGCGGCGGCCGGGCCGGGCGATTAAATGGAACGGGGCCCGGAGGCCCCGTTCCTGGCGTTAGGAGGCGGATGGTCAATTTCCTTTGGCTTTCTTCTGCACCTCGACCCGCAAGTTCTCAAGCTCGCGCCTCAGGTCGTCAATCTGTTCGCGAAGCGAGTCCAGCGTGCCGTCGTACTGCAACTGCCCTTTCTTTAAGTCCGGGCCCAGGTCGTTCAGTGCGCGGCGGGCCTCGCGCATGGCCTCTTTCGGTATCGCCGGCCACTCGAAGTTGGACGTATGCTCGGCCCGGTCTCGGGTCCCCAGCGTGACGGCCAGCTTCCGGTCTTTGCCTTTGCGCCGGATGGCGACAGCCACCTTCTTGTTCGGCCGCTCGCGCACGGCCCAGCGCAAGTCGGAGCCGTCGCCGATCTTCTGTCCGTCCAGCGACACTATCACGTCGCCGACCGCGAGCCCGGCCTTTGCCCCCGGTGATTCGGGTGCAACCTCGGTGACAAGCACGCCGTGGTCGATGCCCAGTGCAACGAGCATCGGTCCCGACAGGTTGTCAGGATACACGCCCAGCCAGCCGTTCGTGGTCAATACCGAGTCGTCGGCCACCGCGGCGCCGGCAAGCGCTGCCGCGGCAGCCAGCACCAGCAGAACACGACAAGTTCGTATCATCGTTCCTCCACATGCTCCACGGGTTCCAGACGCAGAGAGTTCGGAGATCTATCCACAGATTTCACAGATTAGCACAGATTTGCCCGGTCCTCCTACCACCCCTGAAGGAATCTTCCGAAATCGGTGTAATCGGTGGATTCAACTTTCGGCTTCCGCCACAGATTTCACAGATTCACGCAGATTCGGGTTGGGGTTCCGGACACCCTCAAGAGAATCTTCATTTTACTCCGGACCCGCGGCCGGTGTCGACTCGGCCGTGTCCCGGTGAATCACAAAGCTGCTCCAGGCCCCGTCCAGCCCGATGCGCGGCCCGCCCGTGCCTTGCCGGGCCGACACAAGCTGCCGGACTCCGACCTCGCGTACGACGAATGGAAACCCGGAGATGATGCGGCCCTGGAGCGCGCTGGCATCGAGCTCGAACGGGACTCCGGTGGTCAGGCTCAGGTCAACCCGGCCCATGCGGGAAATGATGTTGAGCGCGGTCAGTTCGTTGCTCGCAACCCAGGCGTTGATGTCGCCGTACCGGTTGGCGATTGAGAGCCGGCCGTGGTCGGGATGGGCAATGACGTTGCCAAACCGGTTGTCAATCTGGACCTCGCCGTCCGACTGACCGGTCCGAACCGTACCGTACCGGTTCGCGACCTGCACCGGCCCGGCCGCCTCTCTCACGTCCACGTCGCCGTATGAATTCCTGACCGTGACCAGCCCGCTGGTCTTGACCAGCCGGACACTGCCGTAGGAGTTATCAACCCCGCACCGGGTGCAGCGGTCAATCTCGACGTCGCCGTAGCGGTTGGACACGCGGGATTCCCCGGTCATGCCGGTAACCCGGACGTCGCTGAACGAGCTGCGCACGGCCACACCGACGTTTGCCGGGACGTGGACGGTCAATTCCACCTCGAATCCGAGCTGCGAGTCAACCGGCTCGCCCGCCGGGTACAACGTCGCGACTACCGCGGTGTCGCCGCGGGCGCTGACTCCGACGTCCACCTTGCGGGCGAACTCTTCTGCAAGCTGCCGGCTGGCCGCCGTCACGCGCACCAGCGCATCGGCGACGGCATGCGAGTCACTCGTGCTGACGATGAACACGCTGCCGTACCGGTGCAGCACAACCACGCCCTGGCCCGGAGCGAGGGGAACCTGCTTCTCGATATGCAGCGTAACCACGCTGGGCGCGGCGAAGACCAGCCCTGCCAGTCCGGCGATGGCAAGCGCCAGCGTGCAAGTCCGCAAGTTCGGACCTGAATCCCGAAAACCGACATGGAACCGCCAAGTACGCCAAGGTCGCCAAGCGTGCAGAGAGTGCTTCCGTCCGGACCCTTCTTTGTGTCTTGGTGCCTTCGTGGTGAGTTCCTGTCCCGGTTCCTGGGCTGAATCGGACTTCGTGCTTCGTCCTTCGAGCTTCCCCAACTAGTCTCCCCCCGACACCAGCCGGTCCATCGCATACTGCCGGTTCGAAGTAGCCCCAAGGTACGCCTGGCGCACGCGGACGTTGCCCGGATTCTCATCGAGCGCGGTGCGGCACTCGTCAATCGCCCGGTCAATCCCGCGCACGTACTCCTCGTATTCGCGTGCCGCATCGCCGGCCGCCATCGCCCCGGTCAACTCGGACGCCGGCGCGGCAATGCCCGGACGTGTGCCCAAACTCTGTCGAACTCGACCGGGCAGCACAAACAGCAGCAGCGCCGCTGCGAGCGCCGGAACCGCGACCCAGAGCAGCCGCGGCGTGAGTCGGGGACGACTCCTCGCGGTGCGAATTCGCTCCTGGATCGCAAACCAGGTTCCACACGACGGGACCATCTGGTCCATCTCAGAGGCGGCGTCGCGGATGGTGCGCACCTGGGCCAGCGAACGGCGGCAGACCGGGCATTCGGCAATGTGTTCTGCCGTCCTGCCGGCTTCTTCGGACTCAAGGTCGCCGTCAAGATAGGCGCTCAGAATCTCTTCACTACAGTGTTGTTCCAAATTCTACCTTTCTTCCACATTCGACATTCGGACTTCGACACTCCGCAAGCTACTCCCCTCTCGTCCAGTGCCGATCTCCGAGATAGGGCGACAACTCCTTGCGCAGAAACGCGCGCGCCCGGTGGAGTTGCGACTTGCTCGCGCCATCGGTAATCCCGAGTATCTTGGCAATCTCGCAGTGCTTCAGCCCCTGGATATCGTGCAGCACAAACACCCGCCGGTATCCCTCGGCCATTCTCGGAAGCGTGCTCTCAATCAGCCGGGTCACGCTCAGCGGCGTGGAACCGACTTCGAGTCCGTCATCCAGCGACACGGTCTGGCGAATCCGGCGTCGCCGCCGGAAGTCGAGGCACGCGTTCACGGCTATTCGGTAAATCCACGTCGAGACCGATGAGTCACCCCGGAACGAGGAGAGCTTCTTGAAGACTTTGATGAAGACATCCTGGGTCACGTCCTCGGCGTCCGCGCGATTGGAGAGCATCCGATAGGCCGTACTGAACACGCGGCCCCGGTACGTCTCGTACAGCCGCTCGAAGTCGAGGTCGGCGCCGGCCTGGCGCTCGGTCTGAACCGCATCGAGAGTGTCGTTCACCTTAATCTTGGGTTTAGACGCCCCCTCGGGCTTCTGGTTGTCAGCGTTTGTGTCCGGGTTCCTGTCCGAACCGCGGTTGCGGGGCTCCGAATCGGCCATGAGTTAAGATACTGCAGATACTGAATATATGCAAGCGGCCGGGCGCGATGGGGCCGGGACCGGCGGGTCTGGCTAGATTCTGAACGCGCTGTATGCCGTCCGGCCGAAGCGCAGGCCGACCTGGACGGCGAATCCGCCCAGGCCGAACTCCGGGGGCTGGAGGTCCCCGAACCACTCCGGCCCGGCGACCGGGATGAAGTAACTGGCCTTGGCGAATAGCCCGATGAACGACTCCGGCGACGATGGCAGCCGGCCCATCACCTCGATCCCGGGCGCTGCGCCAAGTGTCCAGGCCGAGAAATACCGGCTGAAGTTGGGCTGCGAGCCGCCGATAAACACGCCCTCCTCAACCGAGTGGACGTAGACCAACCATGCAGCAAGACCGACGTCAACGCACGGCCTGACCCAGAGCCATTCCGCCGGCGCGTAGGGATACCCTGCCTCGAAGTCGCCGCGTAGCGCCGCCAGTTCGCTGCCCAGCGAATCGGCGTGGCTTGCCCGCGCGGCAATTGCCCCGGACCCCCCGAAGGTAACGACGCCGACCTGCCCGCCGCCATGCCCGCCCAGCCACCACAACGGCGACGTCTGGGCGAACGTGTCGCTGCCGCTCCATTCACCCTGGTTCATTACCGTCAGGGTCTGGTTCAGACCCTTGACGCCAACGAAGCTTCCGGTCACCTCAAACCCGCCGTAACCGAGGCACAACGTCACAAGGGACGTGATGGCCACGACTCCTGCCCCTGTCTTGAGTGTCACACTGCCTCCTCACCTCGATGTCGTAATCTGGAACTCAGAATCATGGCACTGGATTCGTGAAGTCATATTCAACCGGCCCGACACGAACTGCGTCTCCTCCGGAATGCGCCGGTTGAAGCGGCTCCGGCAGTCTGGGGTCGGCCCATATTGCGAGCGCCCGCCAGCGCGCGAGCGGCTGGGCCGAATCTTCGACCGCGTATGCCCAGATGACCCGGACACGGTGCCTCTTCTGCCGGTTGTACTCGTCCAGGGTTGAATAGAGCGCCCAGTTCAGCGCAGCCTGTAGCGTCTCGTTCGGCATGCCCGGCCGCACCAACACCGCGA
>CAZQZR010000214.1:0-4546 GCA_964597845.1 uncultured bacterium
TTGGGTGAGATGAACCCGGAGCAGCTTTGGGAGACGACGATGAATCCGGACAAGCGGACCCTCAAGCGCGTGGCGATGGAAGACGCGACCGAGGCCGACGGTGTGTTCCGGATGCTGATGGGCGACGAGGTCGAGCCGCGCCGGCAGTTCATCGAGAAGAACGCGGCGCACGTCGAGAATCTGGACGTCTGAGGACCCGGGCCAGGAGCCCGGGAATGACCAAGTGCTAATTACTAACTCCTAATCAATAAGGAAATGACGAAGCACCAATCCGGTCCGCCTTTCGGTCATTGGTCATTAGTACTTAGGAATTCGTCATTGAAGTCAATGGCCATCCGGCCGACGCAATAGGGGACGGAGCAACTTCAAAATCAGGAGGAGAAAGTGGCTGACAGGAAGCTTCTGCGTGAATTGACCGAGGCGTTCGGTCCGTCGGGCTTCGAGACGGAGTCGGCGAACATCGTGGCACGGGAACTGGCCCAGGCGGGCGAGGTATCCCGCGACGGGCTGGGCAGCGTCGTCTGCCGGGTCGCGGGCTCGACCGAGCCGCCGCGCATAATGGTATCGGCGCATATGGACGAGGTTGGGTTCATGGTCAAGTCGATTACGGCCGACGGCTATGTCAAATTCCTGCCGATCGGGGGCTGGTGGCCGAACGTCCTGTTGGGCCAGCGGGTGCTGGTGCGGACACGCAGGGGCGACTTCCCGGGCGTCATCGGCTCAAAGCCACCGCATGAGTTGACCGAGGAAGAGCGGAAGCAGTTGCCGGACATAAACCGGATGTTCATTGACCTAGGTTGCGCCGAGGGCTTCGACGTCAAGACGAAGCTCGGCGTGCGTCCGGGAGACCCGATTGTGCCGGTATCGCCGTTCCTCGAGATGGGCAAGAACCTGATGATGGCCAAGGCCTGGGACGACCGCGGCGGCTGCGGCATTGTCATCGAGACCGCCCGCGCCCTCAAGGGAAAGAGGCATCCGAACACGGTTTTCCTGGTCGGCAGCGTGCAGGAGGAAGTTGGTCTACGCGGGGCGCGGACCGCGGCCGAACTGGTACAGCCGGACGTCGCGCTGGCGCTCGACGTATCGCTCTGCTACGAGCATCCGGACAAGCCGCGCAAGGACGTGGCCGAGCGGCTGGGTAACGGCGCTGCCATTCTTGTCCACGATAGTACGATGATTCCGAACACCCGACTGCGCGATTGGGTTATCGACCTGGCTGAAAAGAAGAAGATTCGCTACCACCTGACTACCGTACGCGGCGGGTACGACACCGGTGCCATTCACATGCACCGTTCGGGTGTGCCTTCGCTCGCCATCGGCTGGCCCACCCGCTACGTCCACGCCCATACCGGCATCGCTTCCGCAGCGGACTACGATGCCGTCGTAAAACTTCTGACCGCCGTCATCGAGAACCTCGATGAGGCGGTCAGTAAGAGCCTGCGGTCTTTCTAACTACTTCGTGCCGTAGCCGCCGCCGGAACCGAAGCTGGTCAGGATGGACATGTACGGCATGATGATGGCGATGATCAGGAAGATAGCGCCGACGCCCATTACCAGGATCATTATCGGTTCAATCATCGCGGTCAGGTTCTTGACCGCATATTCGACCTCCTGGTCGTAGTAGTCCGAGACCTGTTTGAGCATGTCGTCCAGAGCGCCGGATTCCTCTCCGGTCGCGACCATCTGAACTACCATCGTCGGGAAGACGCCGATTTCCCGCATCGGCGCGGCCAGGCCGCGCCCGCGGCGCACCGACTCGGCCAGCTTGTCAACCGCGCCGCCGATATAGACGTTGCCGACGGTCTTGGCAACGAGGCCCAGGCTGCGCAGGATGGGCAGGCCGGTGCGGTCCAGGGTTTCGAACATCCGGGCGAAGCGCGAGAGCGCCATCTTGTAGACAATCGGCCCGAATATCGGTATGCGGAGCTGCAACCGGTCCCACCAGAGCCGGCCGGCCGGAGTGCGAATGAATAGATAGAACAGAACCGCGACGCCGGCCATGAGCAGGAAGATGACGTACCAGAACTTGGCCATGAAGTCGGTGACCGTAATCAGGATCATCGTCGGCAGCGGCATCTTGCCGCCCACGGTGGTCAGCAGCATTGTGAACTTGGGCAGCACGAACGTTGCGAGGACTATGATGGCGACGACGAAGCCGACGGCCAGGATAAGCGGGTAGCGCAGTGCCGCACCAACGTCCGACTTCAGCTTCCGCTCGTGCTCGAGCAGCATCACCAGCCGGTCGAGGATGTCGTCCAGCACGCCGCCCGTCTCGCCGGCCCAGATCGAGTTGACATAGAGCTCACTGAAGACCCGGGGGAATTTGGACATGGCCGCCGACAGCGCGGTGCCGCCCATCAGGTCTTTACGGATGGCGTCGAGCGCGCGGGCGAGGGGCTTGGCCTTGGTTTGTGCCTGGAGCGCACCGATTGCCGAGAGCATCGGCAGGCCGGCGCGGTGCAGGGTGACGAACTGCCGCGTGAAGTTGATGAGGTCGACCGGCTTGACCCGCTCGAAGAACTTGCTGAAGTCAACGCCGACCCCGGACGCCCGCTTTTCCTCACGGATGGTGATCGGGACGTATCCGAACGAGTCGAGGCGCTCGACGATGGTGTTGACGTCGGTGCCCTCCAGCGTGCCGGATACGATCTGACCTTCCTTATCACGAACCTTGTAACGGAATAGTGGCATTGCTTACCGCTCCCTAGTTAATCAACTCTTTCGGCCTCGTCCATCAGTTCTTCGATGGTGGTGACGCCGCCGACGACCTTGGCGATGCCGTCTTCCCATAGCGTCTTCATACCGAACTCGCGGGCCAGCGCGCGGATGGCGCTGGTCGGCGGCCGCGTGACGACCAGCTCGCGGATGCGGTCGTTCATCTTCAGCACCTCGAAGATGCCGATACGGCCCCGGTATCCGGTGTTGCGGCAGCGTTCGCAGCCCTTGCCCCGGAAGAACTGGGTGTCCGGCGGCAGCTCCAGTTCCTGGAGCAGCTTGGCCGGCGGGTCGTAGGGTTCCTTGCACTTGCTGCAGATCTGTCGCACCAGCCGCTGGGCGCACGTGCCTTCCATCGAGGATGCGACGAGGAACGGCTCGATGCCCATGTCGATGAGACGGGTAACGGTGCCGGGCGCGTCGTTGGTGTGAATGGTCGAGAACACGAGCTGACCGGTCAGGGCGGCGCGGATGGCGACACCGGCAGTCTCGCCGTCGCGGATTTCACCGATCATGATGACGTCCGGGTCCTGCCGCAGGATGTGCCTGAGTCCCACCAGGTAGTTGTAACCTGCCCTTTCGTTGACCTGGGACTGGCAAATCTTGTCCATGTCGTACTCGACCGGGTCCTCGATGGTGATGATGTTCTTGTCGCCGGAACGGATTTCGCCGAGGATAGCGTACACGGTTGTGGACTTGCCCGAGCCGGTCGGGCCGGTGATGAGGAGTACACCGTGGGGCTTGGCGATCATCTCCCGCAGCAGCGCGGCGGATTCGCCGGCCAGGCCGAGCTCGTCGAGCGAGAGCAGGCGCAGCCGGTCGAGGATACGCATGACTACCGTCTCGCCGTAGGTGGTCGGGAAGGTCGAGACACGGAAGTCGATCTCGCGGCCGTCAACTAAGGCGCCGTAGCGGCCGTCCTGGGGGATGCGCTTCTCGGCAATGTTCATGCGGGACATGATCTTGATACGGGAAACGACCGCTAGCTGTAGGGCCTTCTTCGGCGAGACAATGGGGTGGAGGATACCGTCGATGCGGTACCGGACCGTGAGTCCCTCGCGGGTCGGCTCGATGTGGATGTCGGACGCGCGCTCGCGCACCGCGCGGATAATCATCTGGTTAACCCAGCGAACCACCGGTGCTTCGGAAGCCAGCTCTTCGATCTTGCGCGGCTCGACCGACTGCTCGATCTGCGCCGCGGTTTCCTCTTCCTCCTCGGGCAGGTCGTCGAGGCTCATGGATTCCGGCTCGTCCGGCAGGTCGGCAGCCTGGGACGTGCTATAGTACTGGTTGAGCGCTTCCTGCAGCTCAAGGTCGCGGCAGACCATCGGTTCGACTTCCATCCCGGTCATGCGGCGCACTTCATCGACATTGAAGATATCGCCCGGGTCGACGAATGCGGCCGCCAGCGTATTGCCGGCGCGGAACAGCGGGATGACCTGTTTCGTGCGCATGAACTGCTCCGGGAACATTTGCAGCACCTCGGAGTCGATTTTGAAATTCGCCAGGTCAACAAAAGGTACACCGTAGCGCTGCGCAAGCGCGGCGCCGGATTCGCTGTCACTCGCGGATGATTTTTGCTTGTCTTCAGGCACGGAGACCTCCTTTACTGCCGGTCGTGCTGCCGGCCGCAGGCCGACAGATACCCGGGGTTTGAACCTGACGGGGAGAATCCCACATCGAGTTCTATTATACATACTTTGCCCGTTGCACGTCAAGCGAATTCAGACGCCGGGTGGAGACCCCAATCCGGTTCGAAGACGATGAAAACCGGGCTCTTGGCCCCTAAACCCGACATTGAGTCACAGGATCGACTGGATTTCGCGCCCGA
>CAZQZR010000215.1:0-4527 GCA_964597845.1 uncultured bacterium
TCCGTTCCCACAGCGGCTTGGGCACGACACCGAACATCGCCCCGCCGTCGAGTCCGAAGAACCCGTCGGACAGGCTGAACAGCTCAAACTCGCCAAAGTGCATCAGCAGAGATTGTAGAACCCGGACTCAGTCCGTCAAGACAGCCGCCACCTTGGCCGAGAACAACTCCTCGCTGTGCCGCTGGTCTGTCAAATCTCCCTCCATTCGCTGCCGCCCGCCGTTAGCCGTAGGCCGCAAGCGGTCGGCCCGAACGCGCGGCGACTTGGCCTTGGGCGGGTCCTCAACGATTCGTATCTCATCATCACCCGGGTCGTAAGCTGTAAGCCGTAAGCCGTCAGCCGTCATACGCCTCGTCTCGACTATCCTGTCACGCCGCGCCTTGACATCGCTCAGGAATAGGTGACTGTCCCTAATTTCCCCCTAATTTCCCGCAAGCGGTCGGCCCGAACGCGCGGCGACTTGGCCTTGGGCGGGTCCTCAACGATTCGTATCTCATCATCACCCGGGTCGTAAGCTGTAAGCCGTAAGCCGTCAGCCGTCATACGCCTCGTCTCGACTATCCTGTCACGCCGCGCCTTGACATCGCTCAGGAATAGGTGACTGTCCCTAATTTCCCCTAATTTCCCCCCCCGAATTCCCCATCTTGTCAATCCCCGCCGCCAAGATTGAACTCGCACTGGGTGCCGTAGACCTGAGGCTTGCCGATTGAAAGCATCCAGCGGTCGTAGGTGGCCTTCAGTAGCCATTCGGCAGTGCCCTTGGGCCACCGCTGCGTGTTGACGCCCTTCTCGTTTGCGCCGGCCGCGAGTTCGTGTGCGATGCGATAGTGGCTTGAGTCGTGGCCATGCTGCAACACCATTGCCGCATCGAGCATCTCCTCAGGAGTCCAGTCCGACTCGGCTCGATGAATCTCCAAGACTCGGGCGATTCTCGCGTCGTCGCGTGACGTGTTCAGCCAGCGCAGCGTGACCCGGTCGCGCTGGTCAGTTTGGTACATGTAGGCGAGCTGGCCAGTAGTGTCCATGCCTGGACTTGGCACGGGCACAGGACCAGCTAGGTAGCCCGTAGCGAGGCCGATGACGCTTGCGGCCACGACCACGGCAGGGAGGACCAGTGGCCGCGCCGTTACCGGCCTCTTCCGCAGGCGAAGCGCCCGCAGCGCAAGCAGCAGGCAAAGGGAGAGTCCCGTCACTGCGGCCGAGACGACGCCCAGGGCGAAAGCGACGAGGGGTAATGCGGGGGCCACGTCCAAGAGAGCGACGACTACGAACGCAAGTGAGAGGCAGACTCCCAGTATCGCCGCAAGCCAACGTCTCATCCCGTAGCGACCTGCTGCCGTCGTCACCTCATTTGTTTCTCTATCCAGCTTGTGAATAGAGATACCCTGGTCCAACTCATTGTCTGACCGTAGTATCCCGTCTTCATGAATTGTTGGAGGTCAATCCCACTGCCACCGCCTCCACAAATGCCCACCAATTCCCAGGCTTTTCCCTTTTGCCTGAATAGTCCGCCGCCACTGTCACCGCCCCCACAGATGTACTCCAGTGGCCTCGCGACGTGCATTCCCGTCTTGTTATCTGGAGAGACGAACTGACAGAACAGCAGAGTTTGGTGATCGTCGAATTCAGGTCCGCCAAGACTGTCTACTACGCTCTGACCGGCAATCTTCTTGTGTTCCAGCTTCACTGATTCAGGCTTGTCAGCTCGTCCAGATGCCCCATAACCCACACCAGTTACATCACTGTGCAGTTCATCGAAGGTGCTGCTCAACTTTGCTGGGCCGATGGACCTGACGGGTTGTTCAAGCTCTATGAGTGCGATGTCACAAGAGCCTTTTGTCAGAGAGTCCAGATAGGCTGGATGGATAATGCCCCTCTTTGCCTTGATGCTTCGCCCATTGAAAGTCGCATACACTTTGGAGAAATCTGTCACCCTGGGGTTGACCGGAACGTAGAAAACCATTTGCGCTTTCTTCCCGTCGATGAGCGTGTCCAACGTGTCAGCTCTTGTGTCAGTTTCAATGAAGCAGTGGGCAGCGGACAAGACGTATTTCTCGCTGACCAGCACGCACGACCCTCCAGACCCTCCACTGATTTGTCCCACACAAGCAAACTGCTTCTGTTTGCCCAGTTGCAGGTATTTCCTCTCCGGTACATCGTGTCTGATGATGCCAGAAACGAAAGCCAGGAACACGAGAAAGGCGAGTCCAAGTGTCCCTGTTGCCCTCGTTGATGCCTGTTTTGAGCAAACCATGTTCAGGTCCTCCTTTGGTTAGGTCGTCACTATCCTGATCTCCTCTTCCGTCAGTCCGAATAGTTCGTACACGAGCGCGTCGATGGCCTTGTCGGTGGCGGCAATCTGGCGCTGGAAGGATTCCTGCTCGTGCGGCGTTTTGGCCTTGGGCAAGTCCTTGTGCAGATTGAGCATGAACTCCACCAATTCGACCATCTTGTCGTGTTGAGCCTCGTCGTGCGAATTCGACATGTCCGGCTTCCAGACTGGGAACAACCCGAGCTCACCAACCTTGAACTGCGGAAATATGCTCCTCTGCAGCTTGTCATACGTCTTTGAGAACCAGTATGAGACTAGCCGCGAGTTGATTATCCCAAGCAAGTACTTGAGAGAAACCTCATCCTTCGGAGCGAAGGCAACCATGCTGTTGATGTCATTGTAGAACGGTTCGTCGGTGAAGACTGCATGCACAAGGTACGGCGGGCGCGCCGGTATCTGCCGCACCAAAAGCCTCTGCCCAGCAAACGGGACAGACTTCCTCGGTTCCGCAAGCCAGTCGCCGTAGCTGAGATACTCCCCAGACCAGCCCAGATTGTAGCGGCTCACGTCCACGCCATCTAGGTAGCGACCATAGGTTTTGTTCTTCCTGGTCGGAGAATGGAAGACCCTGCCGGACTTGTGTTCATTGGTCTGCACGGGCTTACCTTTGCCAATCTGGTATGCCTTCAGACCGGTCGAGACGGTGCAGAAGTTGCGCAGCGGACTCGAGCGCTCCTCAATCCGCCTGAGTACTGACATGCTCTCGGTGTCTTTCAGCAGGCCGATTTGTATGATGTAGTTTGGAGGCTGTATCACATTGGTCGGGACCCGCCGAGAGAACACTTCGTCCTTGCCAGAAATCTCCGCGATGGTCAGTTTCGTCGGACCTGATTTCGCAAAGAGCGTGATTGCGGTATCGACGCTTGCAGCGGCGAATACCCGGTCGAGGATGTTGACAATCTTCACGTTTCCTGCATGCCGCAGGATGAACTCGCGAAGAGGGCCGAAACTCTCGATCGTCAGCCAGTTGTTGGGTGTGATGAACCCAAGCAAGCCACCGTCACGCAGCGCGGCATGAGATTGCTCCACGAAGATGCCGAATGTGTTCAACTGAGCACTCTGGTGCTTGAAGTGAGAGTAGAAGTATGCTTTCTGCGGTTCATCGATCCCCTGATTCCTGGTGAAGATGTACGGCGGATTTCCGATGACCGCATCGAAGCCGCCACGCTTCATGATGTCGGGGAAGCCTTGGTTCCAGTCAAAGGTGTTGATACGGAGACGTTGTTCTTCGTCCACGAAGAGGGCCTGTTGTTCGCCCTCATAGAAGTCGGGGCCAATAAGGCTGTTGCCGCATTTGATGTTGGAGCCGAGGTCGGGCAGTGCGCGTTCGTGGTAGAGCTTGAGCTGGCTGCCGAGCGTTTCCTGGTTCTCACCTTCGAGGACTTTGAGCAGGAGGCTGAGTTTGGTGACTTCGACTGCCTGCGAGTCGATGTCTACGCCGTAGATGTTGTTGAGCAAGATGCGCTTCCGCTCGGCAGTCGTGAGCCGCCAGTTGCCCTTGGCGTCCTGATGGAGCGGAGCTTGAGGCTTGCGGCTTGTGGCTTGGGGCTGCCTCTGGTACCAGTCCAGGTGCCAATCAAGGAGGAACTGGTACGCCCCGAGCAGGAATGAGCCGGAGCCGCAGGCGGGGTCGAGGATGCGGAGGGCTTCGGCTTCTTTGGGCGTCTTGCCTTCAAGGAGCTTGCCGACCGTGTTCTTGACTATGTAGTCAACGATGTAAGTCGGCGTGTAGTAGACGCCGCCGGCTTTGCGGACTTCGGGCTTTTCTTCGACCTTGGCCTGGTGGCCGGCGGTGAGTCGTATGACCTTGCCGAGGAACTGTTCGTAGACCTGGCCGAGGACGTCCGCAGGCATGACCGAGAATTCGTACGGGCTGTCCGGGTAGTAGAGGTTGCCGATGATGTCTTTGAGCGGCTTGTCGTCGATGTTCAGTTCCAGCGACAGTCTGTCGGGTGGTTCAGCGAATCCGCTTGGGACACGATCCGAAATGTCGGACATTTCGGTCATGTCCCGCGCTGCCCGTCTCTCGCTGAAGCAGAAGAGGCCCGAGTTGTACTTGTCGTCGGCGTCGCGGAAGTGTTTGAGCAGGCGGGCATAGACCCGCTCGCCGTTCAGGAGGGATTGGAGCCAGGCGTAGCTTTCGATGCCCCGGTCTTCGCAGATGCGGAGGAAGATGAGCCGGTCAATGGTGCGCT
>CAZQZR010000216.1:0-4434 GCA_964597845.1 uncultured bacterium
AGTCCGAGCCAGACGCGTTTCCGGCCGCGCTCGATCCGGACCACTCGCCCGAGGACATCGTCCAAGGAGACCATGTCGGCGAACGTTCCCGGCAGATTGTCGCCCTGTATCAGGAAACTGGAGTCGTGCCGACCGATGATACGGTGCACGACCAGTCTCTGGTTCAAGGGGGATATGAAAGCTACGACGTGGCCGATGCCGGAAGCTCTCAACTCCGGCATGTCTCCATGATGGAGCGGAATGCGGGCAAGATCGTGTTGGTTTCGGTGTGAATGCAGCACCGGCGCAACCGTGATAACGTCACCATCCTTGATGAACGGGGACATGCTCCAACCTCTCGCACAGAACCGGAATGACCGGCCTCGGGCCAGAACGGCCCGCATTAGACCAACGAGCGCAGGCCCGGAGAGACGGAACTCGCTCCCTCTGCGGTGCCTGAGACTCGGGACCTCCGGCCAGTCAGGCGCCCGGTTTGACAACCAGCATCTTCCTCCGGACCAGCTCTCCAACCAGCCCGATCACGTCCCGCTCAATCTCATCCGGCGGGGCGCTGTACTCCGCGGCAAGGGCCTTCGCTACTTCGGCGAGCGTAGCCGTACCATCCAGCTTGCCCCAGATGTCCTTGCCGGTGTCATTCAGGGAAAAGAGCTCGTCTTCCATGTCGCCGATTCCGGCGACCAAGGGCACGATTATCAGCTCGCCTTCAATATCCCGAGCCACAATGTCATCCGACGGAACGTATATCTGGTTCAATTCGATATCAGTATCCACGCCTTCTCCTCCAGGATATCCTGCTCATGTCACCCGTTGCTCTCCCCACAATGGAGGTAGAGTGTCAAGCTCGCTGTTGACCGCAGCGTCCGACCGTCAATTATCCCTTCCTGCTCTGCCGCCGGACTAAGTACCGGTCGGTCAGGAACGGTCGCACCGGAAGGCACGGCGGATTATACCAGAGGAGGGCCATTCAGGCAAACGGAAACGTCGACTCATTTCAAAGCTCGTTCAAAACCCCGCTTGAAAGCAGCCCGGGGGCAGTCCCTCCTCCATCCATGGGGTGGACGGGAGAATTGTAGTTCCGGCTGTGCTGAACCGCTACATATGGATTATCGAGAACCGATGCTGGCGCGTCAGGAATTGCTTATCGCGCCCCGGAATTACTGGTCCCCGAAATCATCCGGGGGATTGCGCCGGAGGTAACCTCGTCCGCTAACCCCGAGGCAACCGGCGGAGGAACCCGCGGAGTAACGCCCGGACTAACCTCGGGGCTTGCTCGACCGGTTAGCTCCCCGGCTACAAGGGGAGTCCATCCGCAGGCTGGTCCGGAGATTGCCCCGGAGATAACGTGCGGGACAACGACCGAATTTGCCCCGAGGGCGACGCCGGAGACAACGACGGAAGCAACCTCGCGAGCAACCGGCGGGGTAATCCCCGGGGATATCCCCCAGGTGGGGGTGTCGATTTCGCGCCAGTCGCCTAACGTCTTACGCCGGAAGAACATGAGACCAAAAGTCATTTCGGACGAGTGATAAGAATCTGTCTCATACGGAACTCACGGCCTGGATTGGCCGCTACCTCCAAGTGCGCGGTTCAGCCAAGAGACAGGGAGGGACAGAGAGTCGCGCTACTCGATAATGACCTTGGTCGTCCTGGTGTCGGTTTCGCCTTTGACCTTCACGAAGTACACGCCGCGCGCGAGACCACTCGCATCCAGCCTCGCTGTGTTCGGACCCTTCTTGAACCCGCTCGTCGGCACCCGCGCGGCCAGCCTGCCGCTTGCGTCGTACAGCTTGATGGTGACGCTGCATTCCCTCATCAGGGTGTAGTTCACTTGTGCTGTGCCGCGGATTAGGTTAGGGTGGACCTTCACCGTGTCCACGACAGTACGGGGGCCAGACGCGCCCCTACCGTCGGTCGGGGCGCAATTGATGCCGGCTACTTCGTCAATGAGCCAGCCGTAGTAGGAGTTGTTCGACCCGTCGGAAGCGAACCGCCAGCGGACCAGGAAGTTGTCGTTCTGGCTCACGTCCTGGATAGTGAAGACCGATTGGTTCCAGCCGGACGTACCGGACCAACCTGATTGTCCAAGAGCGGAGACGGTGCCGCCATACCCCACGCCGGCAACGGGCGTGGGCAAGCTCCAGTTGGTGCTGTCCGTCGAGTACGCGAAGTTGCCGCCGTCCACTGAGGGCTCGGTGCTGAAGCAGTGCTGGAACGCAATCGCCGGGTTGTTCTGCGATGCCTTATACCAGGGCGAGGTCAGCGTGTCGCTCTCGCTGTTGCCGTAGAACCCGCTCAGCCGGTTGCCCCAGACGGTATCATCCATGGGCGGCAGAACCCACGGGCTCTGAGGTTTGCCCCGTGTCCACGTACCGGTTGGGCCGGGGACGAGGCCGCCGTCGGTCAGGTCAAAGAAGTCGATGAAGGTACAGCCCTGGAAATACGCGGTCCGCGCGTCATTGCCCGAGGTCAGGTCCCCGGCCAGCATCGTCGAGCACTTGGCGGTGAACACACCGTAGTCGAGAGTCAGGGAATCAAACTCGATCGCGCACGTCGCACCCGGAGCCAGCGACTGCACGGTCTTCGTGCTCGTGTAGCTTCCCGGACTCATTGTGAACCGGACGTTGAACGGACCTTGGGATACGGACCCGAAGTTCTTGATCGTCACCAAGGGCGGAATCTTCCAGCTCGGCATGAGGAAGGATGCGACCGGGCGCAACACGCTGTCGGCGCCGACGTCAGGCGGGATACGGTACATCGGGTACACCAGCAGGTTGCCGGCAAAGGGCGTACCCATACCCTCGTTGTTGGTGATTGCGGCATCGGATTCCAGCGGCTGGACACAGACGAAGTTCTCGCCGGGAATCAGCGAGTCCGTACCCCAGTTGTAGGTCCACGTAATGGAGACGGACCCGGCGCCGGAGGTGACGGTCGCCCAGTTCCAGGCAGTTTGGGTCGTGTTCACCCGGTTGCCGACCCCCATCATCACATTCCCATACGGGGTCGAGCTATTGGACCCGGTGCCGGTGAGGGCCGGGCGGGCGACCGCCGTCCAAGTGCCCGGCGACGGGTCAAATGCCGCGCGCACCTTCGTGTCATTGTCCGGCGCAACGGAGATCACCGTGACGTTGGCGCTGCCGTAGTTGGCGACGTAGATCTTGTTCGTGACCGGGTTCGCCACCGCCGCGCCGGGATTGGTGCCTGCTGCGACCGTGGTCGTGCTGTTTGTGGCCCCGTCTATCACCGTCACATTGCTGCTCCCGACATTCGGCACGTACATCGTGTTGGTAACAGGGTTCACCACGACCGGGGCGGGAACGGCGCCTACCGTCACGGTCGCGAGGACCGTGCTGTTCGCGCCGCTAATCACCGAGACGCTGGCGCTGCCGTTGTTGGCAACGTATATCCTGTTCGTGACCGGGTTCACAGTCACCGCCCAAGGATGGGTTCCCACCGTAACCGTGGTCGTGCCGTTTGTGGCCCCGTCTATCACTGTGACGGTGTTGTCATACGAATTGGCGACGTATATCCGGTTCGTGACCGGGTTCACCGCGACATCGTAGGGCAGGTTTCCCACCGCAACCGTGGCCGTAGCGTTCGTCGCCCCGTCTACCACTGTCACGCTGCTGCTGTAGTAGTTCGCGACGTATATCTTGTTCGTAACAGGATTGACTGCAGCCGCCCAGGGACTGGTTTCCGTCGCAATGGTAGTCGTGCCGTTCGTCGCACCGTCGATGACCGTCATGTTGTTGCTCTTGTAGTTGGCGACATATATCTTGTTGGTAACCGGGTTCACCGCAACCGCACAGGCAGAGTCTCCTGCCGCAACCGTGACGGGGTCCTTCGTCACCCCGTCGACCACTGTCACGCTGTTGCCTTCGCAGTTGGCAACGTATATTTTGTTCGTGACTGGATTCACTGCGACCGCGACTGGAGCGTCTCCCGTCGCGACCGTGCTGGTGTTGTTCTCGCCGTCTATCACCGTCAAGTTGTCGCCACCGTTGTTCACGACGTAGGTCTCGTTCGTGACCGGATTGGCCGCCACGGCACATGGAGCCGCGCCTGCCGCAACGGTATCGAGTCCGTTGGTCGAGCCGTCAATCACCGTCACGTCTGCGCCGTTGTGGTTCGTCGAGTAGATCTTATTCGTCACCGGGTTCACGGCCACGGCATACGGACCGGCGCCCACCTTCAGCCTAGCAGTACCGTTCGTGGCCCCATCTATCACTGTCACGCTGTCGCTGTTCCAGTCGGTTACGTAGATCTTGTTCGTGATTGGGTTCGCGGCTATGGTACGGGGATTGGTGCCCGCCGCCACCGTAGCATCCACTGTGCTGGTCGCGCCGTCGATCACGGTCACGGTGTTGCTGGCGTAGTTCGCAACGTAGATCTTGTTCGTCACAGGGTTCACCGCCACGCCACGGGGCTGGGTGCCCA
>CAZQZR010000217.1:0-2798 GCA_964597845.1 uncultured bacterium
ACATGAAGAAAGAGAGCTTCTATCTTGCCAAGCTTGAGTGGCTCGGCCCGATTCTGGTCCGCGGGCTGAAGCTGCTGACTTCGGTCGAGGCGCTGGGACATGAGTTCTCATTCTCGCAGACCCTGATTATGCAGGCGTTGGTGTTGCAGAAGGAATCGCGGATGAACGACCTCTCCCGGTTTCTGGGGCTGTCCAAGGCCAACTGCACGGGCCTCGTTGACCGGCTGGTGAAGAAGGGCCTGGTCGTTCGGGAGCACGGGGTAGAAGACCGCCGGGTCGTGTTCGTGCGCCTGACAGCGAAGGGGCAGTCGGTCGCGCGCAGCCTGGCAAAGGTCCAGCGGCAGGGGCTGGCCCAGATGATGCGCCGGATACCGGAGAAGAACCTCGACGTCTTCATCGAGACCCTGGAGCAGATGGCGATGGGCATGTCCGAGCAGCAGAAAGACCTGCTGCCGCCGGCCGGGCAGTAGGCCGCCTCGCTCCTCGGCCATTCGTCCGCTGCATTTTTGTTGACATTGAAGGTTCACTAAGCATACTATATGTATGCTTGACTTTCAATCGGGGAGCGGCCGGTGATCGCCGTCACCGGTGCGACCGGGCACGTCGGGAACGTCCTTGTCCGTGAGTTGGTGCGCCGCGGGCAGAGCGTGCGCGCGGTAGTCCCCGCGGCCGAGACGACGGAGGCGATTGCCGGGCTTGATGCGGAGGTGGTGCGGGCCGACGTAAGGGACCTCGATTCGTTGACCGCCGCCTTCGCCGGCGCCGGTCTCGTCTATCACCTTGCCGGCATCATCACGATTTCCGGAGGCCAGGTACGGTTGCTGCACGAGGTCAACGTGCTGGGGGCGCGCAACGTGGGGCAGGCATGCCTGAAGGCGGGCGTGCGCCGGCTGGTCTACACCAGTTCGGTTCACGCGCTTGAGGTGCCGCCGTGCGGCGTGCCGCTCTGCGAGACGGTCGAGTTCCGGCCGGATGCGCTGGACGGCGACTATGCCCGGTCCAAGGCCCGCGCGAGCATCGAGGTTTTCAAGTGCGTCGAGCAGGGGCTGGACGCGGTTGTGGTCTTTCCTTCCGGTGTCATCGGCCCGTACGATTTCCGCCTCTCGGAGATGGGGCACTTATTCGTTGACTTCGCCCGCGGCCGCTTGAAGGCATACGTTGACGGGGCGTATGACTTCGTGGACGTGCGGGATGTCGTCGCCGGGCTGCTGCTCGCGGCAGAGAAGGGCGGTCGCGGCGAGGGCTACATCCTCTCCGGTGAGAGGATTTCGGTGGCGAGCCTGCTCGGGCTGCTGGAACGGGCCACGGGTGTGCGGGCAAGGGCGCGCCGGATTCCGCTCCAGCTCGCCCGGCTGGCGGCCCGGTTCGCACCTACGTACTACCGGCTCAAACATGCCCGCCCCCGGTTCACCAGTTACTCGCTGCGGGTGTTGGCGTCGAACTGCCTCATGAGCAGCGCGAAAGCCGCCCGTGAGCTGGGATACGCGCACCGCCCCCTGAGCGAAACCGTCAGGAATTCCATTGAGTGGTTCGTCGCAACCGGGAGGTTGCAGATCGAACTGCCGGATGCCGGCGCGCCCGCTATGCCATGAGCCTGATTCTAGCGGCCCTGCTCGTCTTGCGAACGACGGCGGCGACCGACGCGGGCCCGGCCTGCGAGCGGGCCTCATACCTCCTGTGCCATCAACACCTGAATCAGACGTGGTTCGATTCGACGCGGGCAATCGTCGCCGGCATCCGGCAGCACGACCCGGAGAACGAGGCCGGGCTCTGTCTTTGGGCAAGGGTATTGCTGCAACTTGGTGACGAAGCACCGGGCCGGGAGGAGAAGCGGAGTTGGTACGCAAAGGCAAGGGCGGTAGCAGACACCCTGAGACAACGGAATCCAGAGAATCCCGATGGCCACATGTGGTGGGCTACAGCTCAAGGCAAGATCGGCCAGCTTGACGGGATAGTTGGCTCTATCGGTATGATCGGCGACCTGAAGCGATCATACGGGCGGGTGCTGGAGCTTGATTCCGGGTATGCGCTTGCCTGGTATGCGCTCGGGCGGCTCTACGCGGCGCTACCATCGCTCCTCGGCGGCAGCCTGAGCCGGGCCGAGGAGTACCTTTGTCGCGGCCTCGCGGCTGACCCGAACTATACGATTATCCGGCTCGAGCTGGCCCGCGTGGATGTCCGTCGGCAGCGCAAGAACGAGGCCCGGCGCGAGCTGGAGTCTCTGCTTGCGACCGGCCAGCCGACCGACCCGGCCGAATTCGTGCTCGATGACCGGCCGGCGGCCTTGCAGTTGCTGGAATCCCTCAGGGCCGGGCGCGACTGACGGGCCCGGTCCGGAAACGATGACGCCACCCGACAACCGGGTGGCGTCTGGTCAATGATAACTGGGGCATAGGGATTTGAACCCCAACCAGCTGGTCCAGAGCCAGCCGTCCTGCCAGTTAGACGATGCCCCAATGACGACCGGGCAAAGGATAGAGCGGCAGGCGGCAAAGTCAAGGCAGGCAGCGTCGAGGAAGGGAATCCACAGATTACACAGATTCCGCAGATAGCTCCGGACCGGAATCGGTGCAATCCGCGGGCGGTTCTTCCTGGAACTTGGCGTCCCTGGCGTTCTGATTCCTGCTTTGCCATTTCCCCTTTCCACTTCGCGTCCTCGCGGTTCCATTCCGACTTCCGGCGTGACCCGGCTCGGAAGCCGGGCAGACTAGCGGTTCAGGACGACTTTCAAGGGCGCGGCCGCAGCGCCGGAAACCTGCACAAGATACACGCCCTCGGGTAGCCTTGTGCCGGAGCTA
>CAZQZR010000217.1:2898-4410 GCA_964597845.1 uncultured bacterium
AGCGCCGGAAACCTGCACAAGATACACGCCCTCGGGTAGCCTTGTGCCGGAGCTACCGGCGCCGTCCCATGTCAGCCTGCCGGATGTCGGGACTCGCGCCCGCCAGACCAGCGCGCCCGCGGTCGAGTATATCCGGGCCTCTGCCATGCCGGCCGGCATGACGGTCAGGTTCACTTCACGCGAGAACGGATTCGGCGCGGCCCGGAGCGTCTGGCGTCGAGCGTCCAGCGTCAAGCCTTCGGCAACACCCACCGATTCGGGCTTCACGATGATGTCGCAGATGATGGTGTCGCCCTGAAGCCTGATGTTGCGGACGCAGACACCGGTTGATACGTTGTTGCGGTCACGGCTCGACGGCTTGGTTGTGGAGTCGAACGCGACCCGGTTCCAGTTGCCCGGGAGTACGTCGGACGTGTCGCCCAGTTCTTGATGATAGACATGCGGGTCGGGCCGGACTCCGTTGCCGTGGCTGAGGTGGTCCGTAGAGTCCTCTTCCATGTCCACGACGTTGTACATCCCGCTCTGAGACGGGTCGATGTGCCAGATGGCGAGGCCGGCGCCGGGCAGCGGCTTGTCGAAGCCCTTGTGCTGGCGGTTCTCAAGGTAGAAACGGGCAATACTGTCGGTGCCGTTCCGCCATGCCTTGTACACAACCGGTTCGTCCTCAATCGGCGGGATGTGGACGTTGTACAGGTTGGTCGTTACCACCGTGGGTGTGACAAAGCCGGCCTCGTTCAGGCACCATGCGTCCGGGTGGGACGGGCTCCACGGCGTGTTGCCGCCCGCGCCCCACGCGCCGTACGCCATCAGGCTCCAGTAGCCCGGTCCCCAGTCATGACGAGTGCCGTCATACAGGTCGGGCAAGCCGACAAGGTGGCCCATCTCGTGGCACATCACCGCGATGCAGCACAGCGTCGTCTCGCGGGCTTCGGTGACCATGGCGAACTCGGGCACGTTGGTGACGCCGTCAATAATCACGCCGTCGTTGGTCTGGTAGCTGAAGTACGGGAGAGCGTGCGACCAGAGGCAGTTGGTGTCCCCGTTGTCCGAACCATCGGCCCCGGCATGGACCATGAAGCAGGCCGGGATGTGGCCGTCGTGGTTCAGGTCGAACTGCTTGAAGTCAACGAAGGCATCGACCTGCTGCATGTTGTCATAGGCGAGGTCGTAGCCCCTCGTTAGCAGGTACTGGCCGTCGTAGTAACTTGAGTAGTCATGACTGGACATGAACCACCGGCCGCCGCCGATTCCTCCGCGCACGTGGTAGTCGCCGTAAGAGCACTCCAGCCAGTAATCGTTCAGGCTGCCCGCGCGATAGGGAAGACCGTTGTACACGCCGGTCGAGTAGAGCATCGAGTCGAACCGGGCCGGGGGCCGCTCGACGGTGTCGGCGCGGTTGTCCTGGAACTGCATGAGAATCGTTACGGTCTCGAGGTCGCTGAATCCCCTGAGCAGGTTGGGCCCGGCGACCTCGACCCCGGGCGGGTAGGCCGGCAACGGGCTGTTCGTGCC
>CAZQZR010000218.1:0-4403 GCA_964597845.1 uncultured bacterium
AGATGCACAGCCGGCGCAGTGTCGAGGCGTGCGCGGCCAGACTGTGGAAGGAGCGGCGCCGTTTGCTCGGGCTGGCATGACAGAGTGGTGGGCCTCACCATGGCATTTCAGGTTGCGGAGAATCAGTGGCAGTCACCTATTACGGAGCGATGTCAAGGCGCGGCATGACCCCTAGAACCGAGATAGCCCTCGTTTGTTACCCCGAGCGAACGAAGTGAGTCGAGGGATCTCTCAGGCGAGATTCCTCGACTCCGGCGAGGACGCCTTCGTGTGGCTCCGCCACCGTAGGAACGAACGGAATGACAACACCCGTCGGATGAGAATGACCATCCTGTTCGGCCAAGCGTACTCGCACGCATTTGTGGTTCAATGTCGGATTCGGGGGAACAGCCAGCCACTTGACTGCCGTCCCATCGAGTCTTAGAATCACCGCTGTGACACGACCGAATGCGGCCTTTACCGAGGACGGGAATGCGGGAGGTATCCCCGCTGAGAATCAGGGACGGAGCAAGCCACGATGAAAAAGAAAAGGCCCAAGACCCAGGAAGAAGTCTACAGCGAAGTCGAGCGGCGGTGGCAGATAACGGTCCAGCCGAAACCGAAGATGTCCACCGCAGTCAACACCACCATCATGGTCGTCGTGCTGGCAGCACTGCTCGTCGCGGCATACTTGAACCGCAAGCGCATCGGCGCTCTCTGGCAGCAGGTGACCGGCAAGGCACCGCCCATTTGGGTCATGCCCGAGAAGCCGGAGCACGAAGGCCCGGAAATCGAAGGCCGGGACTTCTAGCCGCGCGGGGAATCCCGAGACGCAGACCGGGAGACCGCGAGGGACACATTTCCGGGTGATGTCACGGCGCGGCACAGCGGCATTTCAGATTGCAGATTGTAGATTGCAGATTGGCGGAAAGCGGACCCGATTGAACGGATGCTGGATTGGCACAAGCAATGCCTAGCGCCTGTTCAGGCAACAGGACTACCGGACGCAGGACTGCGGTAGCAGTCAGCGTCCTGCTGTTCATCGCGTTGGTTCACGCTTTCAGGCTGGGAAGCCATCTTCGAGGCCGGCTGTTCTTGCTCTACTACAGCTACTTCTCTGACGCCATTATTCCCTTTGGCATGTACTTCCTCCTGTGCCTGGAGGATACGTGGGTTCGCTTCCTGAGAGACTGGCGGCTGAAGGCCCTGCTGGTCTTCGGTGTCGCTTCCTTCACCGAGGTACTGCAGGCATTCGGAGTACCTCTGCTGGGACGGACCTTTGACCCGCTTGACTTCGCCATGTTCGCCGGCGGAGTGCTGCTGGCGGTCCTCGCGGACAGATTCCTTCTCGTGCGTCTGCTTCCTGGCTGGTCTCCTGGGGGAAAGGCAGAAACGCTGCCCCGATCATGAGCGGTCAAGACGCGGCATGACAGGATGGGCGGCTTGGTCGAGACGATGATGACGGCCGACGGCTAGCGGCTGACAGCTTACGGTATGGGGAGAGATAAGTGACATCAAGAGGAGGCAAGACATGATGGATCAAACAATGCGGGAAGTACCTCCGCACCGCTCCACCGGGGTTGCGATTCAGCGAGGGTGGGCGCCATGATTCGCCTGCAGGCAATGACCGAGGCAGGATTCTCTGAATACAAACCTCTTGCTGTTGAGGCTACCGCTCAAGCCTTCGCCGGCAACCTTCGCATCCCGATCGAAGAAGCCCGCTCTAAAGCGGCAGGTCGGTTCGATCGTTCACTCAGTTCCGGCCTGTCAACCCCAAACCAGCTCCTGTATGACATCTGGTTGGAAGAGGACACCGTCGCCAATCGGATCGGCTACCTTTGGCTGGACGTGAACGAGACGGAACACCGCTGTTTCATTTTCGACATCCACCTACACAAAGAGTATCGCGGAAAAGGTTGGGGCAGGAAAACGCTTGAGCTACTCGAGGCACAGATGACGGAGAGAAACATCCAGCGAATCGGTCTACATGTGTGGGGTAACAATGTGGTCGCCCGCGAACTGTACGACAAGCTGGGGTATAGATTGCTCGGCTCGGATATGCAAAAGTGCCTGACGCCATGAAGCCGACAGCCCGGCTGAAGGTGGATTACTCAGCAGGCCCATTAACACGCGGCACGACAGGACGGTCGAAATGGTCGAGACGATGCGATATCGTACATCGTTAGGTCGTACATCGTGGATTCGTCCATCGTACACCGTGGAGGAGGTAGCAGATGAGTAACAACGTGATGAGGTCGAAGGGCGGGCACGTGTCGCCCTTTGAGCGGATTCGCCGGGTCAATGCGTCCGGCGCAGAGTTCTGGTCGAGCCGCGAGTTCGCCCATGTGCTCGGCTATTCAGACTACAGGAACTTCGAGCAGGTCATCCAGAAGGCGCGGCTGGCCTGCTTCAACAGCGGGCAGAAAGTGGAGGACCATTTCGTTGACGCCACCGAAATGGTCGACATCGGGAGCGGGGCGCAGCGGGCAATCAGGACCGTGTTCCTGTCGCGCTATGCCTGCTATCTGATTGTCCAGAATGCCGACCCGGCCAAGGACATCGTGGCGCTGGGGCAGACTTACTTTGCTGTGCAGACGCGCAGGCAGGAGCTGGATGACACCGCGACCGAGGAGGACCGCCGCCTGCCGCTGCGCCGGGAGTTGACTCTGCACAACGTGAAACTGGCCGGCGTCGCCAGGGACGCGGGCGTGGTCGCGCCGGTCGACTATGCGATCTTCCAGAACCACGGCTACATGGGGCTGTACGGCGGCCTAACCGCTCAAGACATCCATTCCCGCAAGCGGCTGAAGCGAGGGCAGCAGATTCTTGACTACATGGGCAGCACTGAGCTTGCGGCAAATCTCTTTCGCGCCACGCAGACCGAGGAGAAGCTCCGGCGCGATAAAGTGAAGGGCAAGGAGCAGGCGGGCCGGACGCACCACGAGGTCGGCGCGAAGGTGCGGCAGACAATCCGCGAGCTGGGAGGCACGATGCCTGAGAACCTGCCGACCGCCGAGAGCGTCAAGGCGGTCGAGTCAAAGAAGCGCAAGGCGCTGCGGCGGAAGGAGTAGCCTGTCGCACGGCAAGCCATCTCCGGCAAGGCGCGGGCATGACAAGATGGTCGGGTTTCGTACATCGTGAGTCCGTACATCGTTGTTCGTTCCCCGGAAGTACAGAGGGTGGCGCCGGCAAACGATGAACGTTGTACGGTTGCAGCCGCGGTGTCCGACAGGGCTGCTGCAGCCAACCAACGTGGCGGGTCGAGACGATGCGGAACCATTCGACCAGGCTCAGGGCATGGCTGCACGAGCAGTTGCCCGCCCGTTCAGCCCCTGACCTCATTCGCTTGACTTGCGACGGGCGGATGCCTATTCTGTTAATACAATGGGCGTGAAACCGCCAGAGCTTTTTTTTGAGCCGGTAGAGCGATGTGGGCCGCGTGAGCGGCCCCAAGGTCACAGCGACCGGGACCGCGAGACCTTTCAGTCTTCCGACTGCAGACGAAAACAAACACCTACGCGGGAGTACCAATGAGCAACGCCGCTTGTCATCACCAATGGGCCATGACCAATCTCCGTTCGGGATATCTGGTCATCGAAGGCTGTTTCCACTGCAGGAACAGGATTTCCTTTTTTTCACAGGAGCCGGTCGCGCCGATTGACGACTATCACGAGGGGGAGCATTTCTGGAGCCACCTGGCGCACTATCAGGCCTCGCAGTTCGACCTCAAATGCGAGAAGTGCTCCGCCGAAATGCAGTTGAAGGACGTCATGGCTCTCATGCTCTGCATGAAGTGCAATCCGGAATGCGGCGTCTACGCCGCCGGCACGCAGGAACCAAGTCAGAAGACCTGGGTTTATGCAGCGCTGTGCGCGGACACTTCTCATTCCACCAAGAAGTGCATACCCCCCGAGAGCATCCGCGCGTTGAACGAGTATTTTAATCAAAGTATCAAGGATCCGGCCAAGAAGATCGTCGTCGTCCCCTGCAGCTTGCGCAAGTCGGTCGATACGTGCCAGGGAGTCGTGCTGGCGGATTTCGGTTTGACGGATCTGTATTGAGTGCTGTCCAAGGAGAAAGGATCGCGATGAAAGTATCCGAACTGGTCGAGAAGACGGGCCTCAAGACCTTCAACGAGGGTGCCGACAAGGAGATCAAGGGAGTCTACATCTCCGACATGGTCAGTGACATCATCGGCATCAACGAGGGGCATTTGTTGATAACCCTGCAAACGCACAAGAACTTGATCGCCGCCGCCAATCTCGTCGACGTGGCGGCGGTCGTTATCTCCCGCAATAAGACCCCGGCAGAAGATGTGGTTGCGCTGGCCAACAAAGCCGGGATAAAGCTGCTCGGTTACGACGGAGACACCTGGGGTCTGGCCAAGAAACTCTGCGAGCTCAAGATCGGCTGAGCGAGCCCGC
>CAZQZR010000219.1:0-4306 GCA_964597845.1 uncultured bacterium
GTCGTCCAGCAGGCGGAAAGCACGGACGTGCTGCACGGGTTCAGGCACGAGATTGAGCGACAGGTAACCGAATGGGAGCGGCAGAACAGGGTCGAGCGGGAGTTACCCTTTGTCATGCCGGAGCCGGATCAGACCTTTGCCGAAGAGTTGACGTTAGGTGATCTGCGGCTGATGCACGCGCCGGGTCATGCGCCGGAGGCGTTGGTCGTTTGGAGCCAAGAGGATGGCGTCCTTTGGGCCGGGGATATGCTGAGCGACATCGAGATACCGTTTGTGATGCAGAGCCTAAAGGCTTACCAGACGACGCTCGAACGTCTGGGCCGGCTCGATATCCGCGTCCTGGTTCCGGGGCACGGTGCGGCGACTAAGGACTTAGCCGAGATACGGCAGCGGTTCGCCTTGGACCAGGCTTACCTTACGGAACTCGAGCAGCGGGTCGCGCGGGCGGTTGAGCAGAGCTGGTCCGCGCGCGAAACCCTGGCTGTATGCGCCGACATGGAGTTCCGTCAGGCTGAGTCCAACGCCCGGCCGCACCGGCTGAACGTGGAAACCGCTTTCCTCGAACTCGGCGGCGCGTTGGAACCCGGACATGAAGGTTGGGACCGGCTTCAGTAAATGAGATTCATCGGCACGCTGATTAACGTCGGAGCGGTGATTGCCGGTAGCCTCGTCGGCCTCTTCTTTCACACCCGCCTGCCGAAGCGGTTCACAACGGTCGCGTTCCAGGGCATAGGTCTGTTCACGCTCTTCATCGGGTTCACGATGGCCGCGAGGACGAAGAGCCTGCTCGTGCTCGTCTTCTCAATTGTACTTGGAGCAATCACCGGCGAGCTGCTCGACATCGACAAGTGGCTCAACCGCTTCGGCGAATGGCTGAGGAAGAAGCTGGAGAGGAAGCGGGAGTCGAGAGTAGTGAACGGGGAATTGACTCCCGACTCCCCACTCCCGATTCCCGAACCGAGCCGGTTTGCCGAAGGGTTGGTCACTGCCTTCCTGCTATTCTGCATGGGCTCGATGACGGTGCTCGGCGCAATCGAGGAAGGCCTGGGCGGCAAGCCGAACCTGCTCGCGGCCAAGTCGGTGCTCGACGGATTCGCTTCGCTGGCGCTGGCCGCGTCGCTCGGAATCGGCGTGCTCTTCTCGGTCATCCCGCTGCTCATCTACCAGGGCGGGCTGACTTTGCTTGCCGGTTCGCTGCACGCGGTCATGTCGGAAGTGGTGGTAAACGAAGTCTCCGCGGCGGGAGGCTTGATTCTTATCGGGCTTGGCATTACCATTCTGGAGATCAAGCGGCTTAAGGTACTGAACATGCTCCCCGCGCTCGTGTTCGCGGGCGTGCTGGCGGCGGTCTTCCTGAGGAGTTAGCAGGTAGGAGTTAGCAGTTAGGAGAAGGAGACGGAAATAATGAACAGAGCGATTCTGTTGGCGGTGATGGTGCTGGCGGTGGTGGCGGTTGCGGCGCCGGTGAGGTTTGCCATAATCGGTGACCGGACCGGCGACCATCAGGACAGCGTTTACGAGAAGATTGTGGCCGAGGTCGCGAAGCAGAAGCCGCAATTCGTATTCACGGTCGGCGACCAGATTGAAGGTTACACCGAGGACACGACCGTACTGAATCAGGAATGGCAGGAGTACAAGGCAATCGTCGCGCCGTTCAAAATGCCGCTCCACCTCACGCCCGGCAACCACGACATCACGACCAACGGCCAGCTCGGTTCTTACGTGGAGCACGCCGGCCAGCCTTACTACAGCATTGACCTTCAGGGCATCCACTTCATCGTACTCGACGCGAGCCGCTGGGAGTCGAGCGCCAAGCTGCCCGGCGAACAGCTCGACTGGCTGGCAACGGACCTTCAGCAGGCGGCCAAGGCACAGTACACGATTGTCTTTCTCCACAAGCCGTTCTGGGACGGCACGGTGACCGAGGGCAAACCGGACACGCTGCACAAGCTGTTTGTGAAGTACGGCGTGGACGCGGTTTTCGCCGGGCACTACCACCAGTACTTCAGCGGGACCTACGACGGCGTCAAGTACACAGTGCTCGGCAGCTCGGGCGGCGAGACCGAGTCGGGGCCGACCGGCATTCTGTACCACTGGACGCTGGTGACCGCTGACAACAAGAAGGGCATCACCATCGAGCCGGTGTTGCTCGGCGGGCAGAAGCGTGTATGGGACGACGTAACCGTTGCCGACATGCGTTCGGTTGACCGGAACGCGCTGGCCGGGCTTCGGTTCCGCAAACCGGCGCTCGTGGGTGAGGATCTGGTAGTCGCGGACACCGTGACGCTGGTCGTGAGGAGCCAGCCGCTCGAAACGTCACTTGAGGACACGCTCCGCTGGGATGTGCCGTCAGGCTGGAGCGTATCGCCCAAGACAGTCGCGGTGAGCGTCGCTGCCGGGGCCGAAGCCGAGTACCGGTTCGGCGTGGGCTGCGCGGGCCGGCCGTTTCCAGCGCCGACCGTGTCCCTGCGCATGCCTTATGCGACGGGCAAGGCCAGCGCGGTCAAGCGGACGCTGCGCGTGGCGCGTACCGCGAGCGCGACGACGACCCGCAAGCCGCCGGTCATCGACGGCGACCTGAAAGAGAAGTGCTGGCAGAACCCGGAGCGGCGGTTCTTCGACTACGAAGGCGAGCCCGCCAAGACCGACTCGGCGCGGTTCTACTTCGCCGCCGACAGCGCGAACCTCTACCTCGCCGCGGCCTGCTTCGACCCGGCGGTGAATACGGTCAAGGCTCAGGCGACCGAGCAGGACGGGGCGGTGTACAACGACGATTGCGTTGGGTACTTCCTGCAGCCGGACACGGCCAAAGGCGAGATATACCAGGTTTACTTCAACCCGGGCGGCATCGCATTCGACCAGAAGATCACGATCAGCGACAAGGGCGAAATGAACGCCGACCCGAAGTGGAACGGAACCTACGAAGTGAAGGCCCGTCTGGACAAAGACCAGTGGCGAATCGAGGCGAAGATACCGCTGGCCCAGTTCGGCGCGACCGCGAAGCCGGGCCAGGCCTGGGGCCTGAACTTCCGGCGCAAGCAACCGGGTAAGAAAGCCAACGCCGACTGGCAGCCCATCAGCTACGACCCCAGCGCGTTCGGCCTGCTGCTCATCAAATAGACCCGTCTCCTAGCCGTCCTCGATCACTCCGCGTGAGATAATCTGGGGACGCTAACCCTATTTCCGACACGGCAGGACCAACTGCTTCAGAATCAACCGGGGACTCGGATGTGCCAGCTTCCCTGAGGCCCTCTTGGTACGACGCCGGCTCCGCGTTCAAGTCAAGGACAGAGGTTTGTCCTCCCCTGAGTACGGGAATGACAAGAATCAGGTTAGCGTCCCTAGATTAACCCAATCCGGCTTCAGCCGGGTTCTCGGGGCTGGCTATGAGCCGGAGCCGAGTTGCAGGGTCAGCGGCCGGTCGGCCGCAACCGGCATGTCGCTGTACTCGCGGCCGTTGAGCTTGCGACCGTTCTCGTGCTTGCGGGTCCCGCCCCACTGCTTGAAGTAGAACGCCGCGCCTGCCTTCTCGCATTGTTGCTTGATGGAGACCACCCACTGCTTCTCCATCTTTCGCGCTCCCGGCCCGGATTCCCCGCCGACAATGACCCAGTCGATTCCATCAAGTGGCAGTCGCGGGATTTCCTCAAGCAGCGGCTCGACTGAGAGGAACTTGACCTTGGCGGGGGTTGCCACAAGGTCAGCTATGCGGCTCACGTTCCGCGTATCCTCGACCGTCACGCCCATCCAGACATTTTCCGGCCATGGCAGCGTGTGCGCGAGCTGCCGGAGTCGCCGGCTGCGTTTGGTCAGGACCTGAAACCGGTGCTGGCGGCAAGACTTCATCACATCGAATACGCGCTCGATGAACTCAGACGGCACCTTCTCGTGGAACAGGTCGCCCATCGAGCACAGGAATACGTCGTGCGGCTTGCGCCAGCCCTGCGGCGTCAGCAGTTCCTTCTCGTGGGTCGTCACCTCAAACCCATTCCTATACTTCGGTATGCCGGCCGCCTGCAGCCGCAGGGCAAACCGCTCGGCGTAACAGTGCGCGCAGCCCGCGCTGATGTGCGTGCAACCCGTCACCGGGTTCCACGTCGCATGAGTCCATTCGATGGAAGAGAAGGAGGACATGGGGTACAGGGCTAGGGAAACAACTGCATAACGGCGGGGAGCCCGAGGTGCTCTATCAGGAGCGTCGGCCCAGTGCTGCCGGCGAGGACCTCGGCCAGGATCGAACGGTGGCACTGGGCCGGGTCGCGCTCAAAGCAGAGCAGGGCGCAGCCGCCCTGTGCCGCGAGTTCGC
>CAZQZR010000220.1:0-4254 GCA_964597845.1 uncultured bacterium
TTACGTACTTGGCACTCGTAGCGAACTGCTCCTTCGCCGCCTCGATGACGAGGTCGTGCTCGAGCTGTTCCTCATCTAGCCGCTGTGCCATCGAATTATGATAGACTTGCGGCAGTTCTTTGTCAACCCGAGGCGACCTGCCTTCGTTGGCCCGGCAGCAGGTCCGAAGCACATCGCTGTCTCGTCCCTGTCCGCATGTCCGGCGCAGGGAAGCCCGGCCGCACAGACGGTTGACAATCGGGCTCTCCACTCTTAGGCTTAGGTGGGTATCGAGGTCCGGCAACGGAACATCTCGATTCGCCGCGTCGGTCAAGCTGGATTCGCATTGGGCCTGTGCGGCTCACAGGCAGGAGGTTGCAGACATGTATTCGACTGAAGCCCCGAAGGGCCTGACGCTGACCAGCCGGGCCTTCACCGAAGGTCAGACCCTTCGTCGAACATATACCGGTGATGGCGCCGACGTTTCGCCTGCGCTGCAGTGGCGCGGGGCACCGCCCGACGTCAAGAGCTTCGCCGTCATCTGCACCGATCTCGACGCGCCCGGCGGCTCCTTCATCCACTGGGTTGTCTACAACATTCCCGGCACCGCATCCGGGGTGCCCGAAGGTCTGCCCCGACAGGAGCGACTGGACGACGGCACCATCCAGGGCAAGAACGACTTCGGCGGAATCGGCTACAGGGGCCCCAAGCCCCCGCCCGGCGGCGCGCATGAATACCACTTCGACCTGTACGTCATTGACTCCATGCTGCCGGCCGAGCCCGGCGTCAGCGCGGCCCGGTTGCAGGAACTAATGAACGGCCACATCCTCGCCACCGCCAAGCTCATGGGAACCTATCGGCGGTAGCCGAAGAACGTCGCGAGCCGACTCGAACTAGAGGTTGGACTTGTCGGTACGGACGACCTGGATCTTGACCTTGGCCAGCAGGGCGGCCATCGCACCCAGGGCAGCAAGCACCGGCGCCACCAGCACGAACACGCCCCCGGCCACTGCACCGGCGGTGAGCGGGATTTCCAGCAGCAGTTTGTTATCCGGAGTTCTCAGTATCACCCGCCGGACATTCCCCGCTTTGATGAGTTCCTTGATGCGGTCAATCAGCTCGGCCCCGGCGACCTCAATCTCCTCGGTCACTGTTCGTTCAGTCTTTCCGGTTTCCTCGTCCATGGGTTCCTCCTGCAAGCTAGTGCTAGTCTACTTCGTTACCGTGACCGTAATGCCGCGCCTGCTTACATCCCGGCCGGGCATGCCGGCCCGGTGCCTTGCCGTACAAGGACATTCTATACAGGAGGCGACGGGAGGTCAAACGCGCGGGCGTTCGTCCGAGAACAGTAGTTCTTTATTGCGCACCTGGAATTGACGCGGTCTACCGTTTACGGTTCACGGTTCACGGACTACGGTTCACGGGCAGCGGACGGGGGATTCGGGCGAAGCGAAAACGGTTACCGTACCCGATAGTCCGCGGTTCCAGGGCCCGCTGACACGCGTGTCAAATTGGCGAGGCGGGATATGCCGGGTTTCGCTCTAATTATGCAGCACGAAGAACCGGAATCCCGGTGCTCCGGTCGAGTCGTCGGCCACGAAGTCGAACATCGGTAGCGTCACGTCTCGACCGAATCCGAAGATACCGTACTCCTCGATGGCTTCCCTCGGGTTTGCTTTCGGAACATAGCTCGCGATACAGACCGTACCCTGGAGTCCGTTCGGCGCCGGGAAGTCCACGTACGGACAGTCAGGGTCGCTTGCCAGGCACTCGACATGCAGCCCTGATTCGTCCAGTTCGTCGAAATACGACTCGCCGTCCATGTCCTCGTCTTCGCTGTTGTAGCGGCGGCCCGTGTATGGGTTGACCGGCATCACCCCGGGGACGGGCGAACCATGCGTGCCAATCGGGTCCCCGCCCGGAAACCAGTAGACGATGTCCATCCCCGGGGGTGAAGGGTTGTCGGCTTCGGACCCCGTGAAAGCCCCCATCATCGGGTAGGCTCCGTTGTTGTCCGCGGCGTAGGCCTGCAGCGCCAGATGCAGCGATCGCATGACCTCCCGCACCGCCGTTCGCCGTGCGCGTTCCTGCATCAGCGCGAAGCTCGGCGTCAGCAGGGCGATCAGCACGCCGATTATGAGTATCACCACCAAGAACTCAACCAGCGTGAATCCGTCGCCGTTTCTCATAGACGCCCTCCTCGGGGGTCGCAGAATCAACTGCTGAAGCATCCGGCAGTCATACACCGCCTGTCGGTCACCGGCTGCCGGCCGTGATCATCGCGGACATAGTAGTCCCGCGGGCCGGGATGTCACGGCGGCGGGGAGAGGCTCAGGAGTTCGTCACAGCGGGCGGGCGGCAATTCAGGAGACAGTCCCGGTTCCTCTCCAGGCAGCTCTCAGGATTTTCTCTTACACTCCCACTGAGGCCAGTTGTCTGACTTGTGACGATTGTTCTCCCATTGGAGAGGTTGGAGGTTCTCCAAGTCGTCTGTCCCGCCCTTGGATACAGGCATGATGTGGTCGATCTCCCACCCGTACACTGTCTCAGTGCCATACGAGTACCTTTGTATGGATGCCCCACACACGTCCCTCCTGTGGGCCGTGAGGGGGTGCGGAGGTTCGGGTTGGCCCTTGCCCCACACCGCTTCGATCACGGCATCTGTGAAACCGGCCCCAGCGGCGGTTGTGCCGAATCGTCTGAGCATATGCACCTCCCGGTTGTGCCTTGCAGATTTGTGAGCCATTCTAGGACTCGCGGGCCGGGATGTCAAGGCAGCGAGGTGGACGGCCGACGGCTCACGGCTGACGGCTTCCGGTTTGTGGCCTACGGTTCACGGTTCACTATAATGAACCGCGCGACATGGGCAGCAGAATGACTGTTTGGAATCGGGGGTCCGCTACCGCGAACCAGGAACCGGGAACTGATAACTCGCGCCGTTGGCGCGACGGCAGGGGAGACGACCGCGCGTCGGCCCGGCAGGGGTCCATCTCACGTTGTACGAAGTTACGATGTACCTCATCTGAGGTTGACACGGCCTGCGCGGGGAATATCCTTGGCCATGACGATACGTCCAATCAGGCCCGAGGAACTGGAAGCATGCTGCGCGCTGGGCGGCGGCGGGTTGGCCGACGCGGTCAGGAGATTCTGGAAAGAGGGCAGGAGTTCGCCTGACGTGTGCTTCGTGGCGGAGCAAGATGCCAAGCCGGTTGGTCGGGTTTACTTCCACCACGGCCCGTCTTCGACAGAACGCTACATGTTCGGGATGTATGTTGACGATTCGGTCGACTTCCGGGAAACAGGTAGGGAATTGCTGGGAACGGCACTGACCGGGCTCGCCCAGTCGGGTGCGACCTGTGCCATGGCTGCCATCTACGATATTTACGAGAAGAACCCGGCCCGCAAGCAGGAACTGCTTGAGTCGTTCGGGTTCAGGCAGTTCCAGGAGAAGAAGCGGTACGTCTGGCAGGACTCGGGCGTTGAGGTCGAAGTCCCTACTCGACTGGAATTCCGTTCGCTTGCCGTTGTCGGCGAGGACGCTTTCACCGAGGCGGCGCGGCGGGTCACCGAAGGCACACTCGACCGAGCGGACCAGGCGGACCTCGCGAAGCACGGCCTGGGCGCGGCGGGCCGAATGTACATGGCCGTACTCAAGGACGTTGAGTTCCTGCCTGACGAATGGCAGCTCGGCTATCTTGACGACGGAAGGCTCTGCGGCCTCGTCGGGCCGCAACGGATCGTAGTCGGTAACGAGGGCACCATCAACTACATCGGGGTAGTGCCGGAACTGCGAGGAACAGGCCACGGTTTCGACCTGCTGATGAAAGGAACGGCGCTCCTGCAACGAAGAGGGCTCAAGACAGTTGTGGCGGAGACGGACGTTGAGAACCTGCCGATGCACGCGGCACTCGAACGGGCGGGCTACACACATCAAGGCACGCTTCAGGGCTTCCGCTGCGACCTGACGACGCATCCGGCCGACGGCTGACGGCTACGGTGTATGGCTTGCGGTGTACGGACATCGGCCGCGGGATTCGGGTGAAGCGAAAACGGTTACTGTCCCCGATAGTCCCCCCGATAGTCCCTTTGAAGCAGCGCCCGAACTTGATAAGTTCGGCCCACGCCCTATTATCTCAGTGCAGGACCGAAACCGCCCTTGGCGGCGGATGTAGGCCCTGCTTTCTTGCTTGACACCATAGCCAATTCGGTTACTATCGTATCAGACTCATCCGCCATGTGTGGAAAGAGATCGCCTGCCGCCCGCAAGGGCGGCGG